>DATDJN010000093.1:0-19489 GCA_036520515.1 Rhizobiaceae bacterium | reverse complement strand
CGCTGCGCCAGAACCGGGATCCGACATGCCGCGACAGGTAGCAGGCGATCGCATCCGCTTCCCATAGCGGCCTCGGAGCCACGTCGAGAATGGGAAGCAGGAGGTTCGGGTTGAGAGGCCGGTAGATTTCGGCCCGGCTTGCATCCCGGGGCGCGGCGAATTCGACCTCGACCTCCGCGCCAAGGTATCTGGCGACTGCCATGGCCAGGCGTGGGTTCGGGTTGCGACTGAAATACAGTTTCATGATATCCGGCGTCCTCCTCTGCCATGCCCGCCCTAGGACGGATGGCGATGGCGTTCTCCGACATCCTGCACAAATCGACGCGCCGGTCCGGACCGCCGGCCGCGTGGATCGAGAATATTGTAGCTGCGGCGCGCCATGTGATGGCGGAATGGGTTCGACGATCCACGCGCCGACTTCTCCCCGCCAGGCGGCTCGAATAGTCTCGAGCACCTGAGCAGGTCCGCCCGCGAGATGTGGAATGCGCCGGCTGGAAGCTCCCCGTTCGCCGGAGCGGATTGTTGCCTTTGGCACTACCGGCAATACGTTGATTGTCCGGTTGCCGCGCGACAACGGATTCGGCCGCTCACTGCGCGTCGGTCCGGATGCCTAGCCGACGACGGGCCGGCAAGCGCATAGGCCGGCGAGCCTGGACTGTTGCCGAGGCGGCGCCGGGCGGCCCCTCAGAAGAACGCCTGCAGTCCGGTCTGGGCGCGGCCGAGGATGAGGGCGTGCACGTCGTGGGTGCCCTCGTAGGTGTTGACGGTCTCGAGGTTCTGGGCGTGGCGCATCACGTGGAACTCGATCTGGATGCCGTTGCCGCCGTGCATGTCGCGGGCCTGGCGCGCGATGTCGAGCGCCTTGCCGCAATTGTTGCGCTTGACGATGGAGATCATCTCGGGCGCAAATTTTCCCGCGTCCATCAGCCGGCCGACGCGCAGCGAGGCCTGCAGCCCGAGCGCGATCTCGGTCTGCATGTCGGCGAGCTTCTTCTGGAAGAGCTGGGTGGCGGCCAGCGGCTTGCCGAACTGCTTCCGGTCGAGACCATACTGGCGCGCGCGGTGCCAGCAATCCTCGGCCGCGCCCATGGCGCCCCAGGAGATGCCGTAGCGGGCCCGGTTGAGGCAGCCGAACGGACCCTTCAGGCCCGAGACGTTGGGCAGCAGCGCGTCCTCGCCGACCTCGACGCCGTCCATCACGATCTCGCCGGTGATCGACGCGCGCAGCGAAAGCTTGCCGCCGATCTTGGGCGCCGACAGACCCTTCATGCCCTTCTCCAGCACGAAGCCGCGGATCTGGTTGTCGTGTGCCGCCGACTTCGCCCACACGACGAAGACGTCGGCGATCGGCGCGTTGGATATCCACATCTTCGCGCCGGTCAGGCGATAGCCGTTCGCCGTCTTCTCGGCGCGCGTCTTCATGCCGCCCGGATCGGAGCCGGCATCGGGCTCGGTCAGGCCGAAGCAACCGATCCACTCGCCGCTCGCCAGCTTGGGCAGGTATTTCCTGCGCTGCTCCTCCGAGCCATAGGCGTGGATCGGGTACATCACCAGCGACGACTGCACGCTCATCATCGAGCGGTAGCCGCTGTCGACGCGCTCGACCTCGCGGGCGACCAGCCCGTAGGTGACGTAGCTGCCGCCGAGCCCGCCATATTCCTCCGGCACGGTGATGCCGAGCAGGCCGGCCTCGCCCATCTCGCGGAAGATCGCCGGGTCGGTGATCTCCTCGAGATAGGCTTCCTGGACGCGCGGCGCGAGCTTGTCGGCGGCGAAGCTCGCCGCCGCGTCGCGGATCATGCGCTCGTCCTCAGTCAGCTGATCCTCGAGCAGGAAGGGATCGTCCCAGGCGAAATTCGAGGCTGCGACCTTGCGTTCCATGTTCATGATGGCGTCCGTTCCACTCCAAGCGATGCTAGACCCAAACATACCAAGCGGGAATTGCCGCCGGCGATCGTTTTTGGCGCAGATCGCACAAATGCGGGTGAAAAGCAAAACAAGCCGATAACCATTGTATTGGAATTGCCTGTGCAAGCCGGCTCCTGCAATCAGATTATGCGGCGCGTTAACCCTTTTCCTGCCATGGGTTTGCGCCATGGAAGCAGCAGCCAGCCGCCCAAGACAGCCTTTCCCGCAGCAGCCGACGGCTCACGTCAGCACGCGAAAGCTGATCGCGCTGATCAAGAGCGCTTACTGGATCGCGCTGCTGATCATCGCCGCCATTACGATGGCGTCGTTTATCCTGCTGCAGCAGATGATGGCGGCGCAGCAGCGCGACGACACGCTGCTGACGCTGTCAAGCGCGCAGAAGGTCTTGTCGCAGCGCGTGGTGTTCCTGGCGAACACGATCGGCCACGCGGACCGCAAGGACCAGCCGACGCTCGTTGCCTCGCTGAGGAGGGCGGTGCAGGAGTTCGAGACCAACTACGACATGCTGCTGGAGCGGACGGGAGCGGACGCCTTGTCGGCCGCGCCCTTCGCTTCGAAATCCATCGAGAGCGTGCTGTTCTCCTCGCCGCACCACCTTGATCTCTTCTCGTCCGAACTTGCCGCGAACGGCTGGCGCTTCATCTCGGCGCTGGAGACCGAGCTGGGGGTGCCCGGCTCGGACTACCGCGCCGGCAAGGAAACGGCGGTGCTCGACGATACCGTCGCCAATGCAACGCTGGAGGGCTTCACGGCCCTCGGCGACAGCATCAACGCGCTCGCCGATGCCCGTCTCGAAAGCACGCTTTCGCTGCACCGATCGCTCTTCTATTCGACCATCGGCATCATCATCCTCGTCGCCCTGTTCATCTTCCGTCCGATGTCGGACGTCATCCTGCGCAAGACCGACGAGCTGATGGATGCGCGCAATTCGATGGCGTTCCTGGCCGTGCATGACGGACTGACCGGCCTGCACAATCGCGCCTTCCTCACCGACCATTTCGACACGCTGATCAAGGGCGCGCAAAGGCGCGACGAGCGCATGGCGGTGGTGCAGATCGACCTCGACCGCTTCAAGCAGATCAACGACACGCTCGGCCACGCCGCCGGCGATTATGTCCTGGTGATCACGGCGCAGCGCATGCGCGAATCCTGCCGTGCCTCCGACATCTGCGTACGGCTCGGCGGCGACGAGTTCGTGATGATCCTGCAGGGCGCGGGCACGACCGAAGACATCAACATGGTCGCCCGGCGCATCATGAACCGCATCAACGAGCCGATCGGGTTCCAGGGCGCCACCATCCTGCCCGGCGCAAGCGCCGGCATCGCCGTCTATCCGGTCGACGCCGACAACGCCAGCGACCTCGTCGTGCACGCCGACCTCGCGCTCTATTCCGCCAAGAAGCAGGGCGGCGGAGCGTATTCCTTCTTCTCGGAAGAGCTCAGGCGCGAACTCGAGCATCGCAAGCAGCTCGAACACGACCTGCGCGTCGCCATCGCGGAAAAATCCTTCCAGGTCTATTTCCAGCCGCAGGTGTCGCTGACCAGCGGCGCCATCGCCGGTATCGAGGCGCTGGTGCGCTGGAAGCACGAGACGCGCGGCATGATCCCGCCGGGCGAGTTTATCCCCGTCGCCGAAAAGTCCGGCCTGATGGCCGAAATCGGCCGCGTGGTCATCGGCAAGGCCATCGCCGCCGCCGGGGAATGGCATCGCGCGGGCATCCAGTTCGGACGCCTTGCCGTCAACGTGTCCGGCACCGAGCTGCGCGAGCCGGATTTCGACCGATTCCTCTTCGACACGCTCGAGGCGGAGGGTCTCCCGCCGCAGAAACTGTCGCTGGAGATCGTCGAATCCGTCATCCTCGACGACGAGAAGACCGGCATCGCGGCCAAGCTGCGTCACATCCGTTCCGCCGGCGTGCATCTCGAACTCGACGATTTCGGCACCGGCTATGCCTCGCTCAGCCACGTCAACCCGAACGAGATCGACCGGCTGAAGATCGACCGGCGTTTCGTCCAAAACATCAACGCCAACGGCGACAACACCAAGATCGTGCGCGCCATCACCGAGCTGGCGCGAGGGCTGGGCATATCGATCATCGCGGAAGGCGCGGAGACCGAGGCCGAGCTCTCCTCGCTGAAATCGATCGGCTGCGACCAGGTCCAGGGCTATTCCATCGCCTTCCCGATGCCGACCGAACAGGCGCAGGAGTGGCTGGCGCTGCGCAGCCCGAAGAAGCCCCAGCTGACGGTGCTGCAGGGCAGTCGAGCGTAGCTGGACTGGCCCAAGCCTTCCGGAGCGACGCCCGGCGCCAATTGTGTCATAAGCCGGCGCCGCGATTGTCGCGGTGTTTGGTAGACCTCCGGCACAATGATCGAACTCATCACCCGAGATATCGAGCCCGCCGTCCTGGCGCTCAACAACCGGCATGCCGAGGAACTCTCGTGGCTGGAGCCGGCGGAACTGTCGCATCTCGTTGCAGGTGCTTTCCATGCGAGGAGGATCGGCGACCTCGAGGCCTTCCTGATCGCCTTCGACCAGGACGCCGACTATGGCAGCCCGAATTTCCTCTGGTTCAAGGCGCGCTATCCACGCTTCGCCTATGTCGACCGGATCGTCGTGGCGTCCGAGGCGCGCGGCCGCGGTCATGCCAGGCGGCTTTACGACGATCTCTTCGAGCGAGCGGCGAACGCAGGCCACGAGATCGTGGTTTGCGAGATCAATTCCGATCCGCCCAATCCGGGATCGGAGGCCTTTCACGCGGCGCTCGGCTTCTGCCATGTCGGGGAGGCGAGGATCCACGGCGGGAAGAAGGCAGTGCGTTATTTCGCACGGCAGCTTGGGTCGGCAAGGGCGTAGCACACGCCCCGCCAGCCATCCTCCTCCGGAAACTTGGCTCTCCGACGAATGGCGGCTTGACGGCGGGTCGCTATGGCCTTGTTGTGGCTGAAAGCCGAAGATCGGCCGAGGGGAGGAAAGCATGAAGCTGGCCACGCTGAAGAACGGCGCGCGCGACGGAAAGCTCGTGGTCGTATCGCGAGACCTGACACGGTTCACCGACGCTTCGTTCCTGGCTCCGACCCTGCAGGCGGCGCTCGACGACTGGCGGCGCATTGCATCGCATCTGGCGGTGCTGGCGGAATCGCTGGAAACCGGCGCGGTGCCGTCCTCGCGCTTCCACGAACATGATGCGCACTCGCCGCTGCCGCGCGCCTATCAATGGGCGGACGGCTCGGCCTATCTCAACCATGTCGAGCTCGTCAGGAAGTCTCGCGGCGACGAGATGCCGCCGGATTTCGCCGCCCATCCGCTGATGTACCAGGGCGGCTCGGACTCGTTCCTGGCGCCGCGCGATCCGATCCGCGCGGCCGACGACGCCTGGGGCATCGACATGGAAGGCGAGGTCGCCGTGATCGTCGACGACGTGCCGATGGGTGCGAGCGCCGGCGAGGCGAGGGATGCGATCCGGCTCGTCATGCTGGTCAATGACGTCAGCCTGCGCCGGCTGGCTGCGCAGGAGCTCGCGAAGGGCTTCGGCTTTTTCCAGGCCAAGCCGTCTTCGGCCTTTTCGCCGGTCGCGGTGACGCCCGACGAGCTCGGGGCCGCCTGGGACGGTGGCAAGCTCAGCCTGCCGCTCCATGTCGACCTGAACGGCAAGCCGCTCGGCCGGGCGAACGCCGGCGAGATGAGCTTCGATTTCGGCCAGTTGATCGCTCATGCCGCGAGGACAAGGCCGCTCGCCGCCGGCACGATCGTGGGGTCGGGCACGGTGTCGAACAAGCTCGACGGAGGGCATGGCAAGCCGGTTTCGGCGGGCGGGGCAGGCTATTCCTGCCTGGCAGAGCTGCGGATCGTCGAAGCGATGGAGACGGGCCAGGCGAAGACGCCGTTCCTGCAGTTCGGCGACACGGTCCGCATCGAGATGAAGGACCCAAGCGGCCATTCGATCTTCGGCGCCATCGAACAGACGGTCGAACCATACGAACGCTGAAGATCGACGGTAGCCGGAGTTCTGCAGTCGGGACTTCCGGCAGGCCGGCGTCAGCCGGGTCAGTTCTGGACGATCGGCGTCAGCTCGATGCGCGGCTGCGGCATCGTCGGCTGGATGAGTTCCTTGGCGAAGGTGAACAGCTCCATCTCTTCGGCGACGCCCGAGAGACGCTGCCGGCCGATGCTGACCCAGTTCTCGGGCTGAAGGGCCACGATGTCCTTCGTCACCAGCGCATCCATTCCCGTCGCCTTGGTTAGCGATTCGATGCGGGACACCTCGTTCACCGTCGGGCCGATGACCGAGAAGGTCAGCCGACGCGGTATGCCGATATTGCCGAACATGACCGTTCCGGTGTTGAGCCCGATACCGAACCTGATGGGGAAGAGATCCCTCTCGCGCCGCCTCTCGTTCAGTTCGTCGCGCGCCCTGAGCACGTTGCGCAGCGCGGTGGTCGCTCCCTGGACGGCGGCCATCTGCTGGTCGGCGTCGTTGTAGGGGAAGATCGCCAGCACGCCGTCCCCGACGAAATCGAGGACTTCGCCGCCGGCCTCTATGATCGGCGTCGCGGTGCAGTCGAAATATTCGTTCAGCAGCTCGATATAGTCATGGCCGGGCATCGTGTCGGCAAGCGCGGTCGAGTTGCGCATGTCGTTGTACCAGACGACGGCTTGGGTCTTGGCCCCGTCGCCGCGACGGATCGAGCCGGCGAGCACGCGCCCGCCCGCCTCCCTGCCGAGATAGGTTTCGGAGATGTTGCGGGCTATGCGCGACTGGATGACCGTCTTGCAGGCCACGGCAAAGCGGCGTTGGATCTTCTGCAGCGCCTCGAGCTCGCCGTTGTTGAAGCCTCCCGGGCGGTCGGCCGACCAGGTGGCGATTATACCGAGCTGCTTGGCGGTAGCGGTCTCGTTCTTGATCGCCAGACCGGTCCGGATGACCAGGTAATCGGTCATGCCTTGCTCGGCGACTTCCTCCAGCACCGGGAAGTCCAGCAACTTGGACGGGCCTTCGAGGTTGCGGCGGATCACGTCGACATTGTTGTCGAACATGTACTTCATCGGGCTGCGCAGCCAGGCCTCCGACTCGGTCTCCTGATGCACGAACTGCTCGAACTCGGTGGGCTGTCCCCGTTTCCACAGGATGGTCTCGGCCTGGAAGAGCGGATGCAAGGTAGGCCAGGTCAACCGGGCGCGGCCCAGCGGGATGCCGATCGCATGGATACGGCTGCAGAGGCCTTCGAACATGCCGACGATATCGGGCTCCGACAGCGCCTGATCGACCAGCCATTCATTGATTCCGGTAACCAGTATCGTATCTGTCATGAAGAGCCTTGGAAATGAGCCGCCCGCGCAGACGAGGATATGTGGAGTGTCGCACGCGATTTTTTAAGTACGCCAGCGAAATCGGAATCAACTTTTCTTCGTAATATGTTCTGATGGTTGCAAACTGTCGAGCGCGGGCGTTCGGCAACAAAAAAACGGGATCGTCCGCCGGGAGAGACGTGTTTGATGGGAGCAACGGCCGAATTCACCCGATCCTTGCCGGTCGCCAGGGAGTTCCGCTCCGTCCTGGAGGACGACTTCTACCGTCCAGTGCCGGATGACTGGCTGATCGCGGTCGGCGACGTCGTGGGTTCGCGCAAGGCCATCGCGGCCGGGCAGTACAAGGCCGTCAACATGGCGGGCGTCGCCGTGATCAGCGCCCTGATGAACGCCTTGGACAGGCAGACGGTGCCATACATCTTCAGCGGCGACGGGGCGTCCATCATATGCTCGCCGGAGGACCGGGATATCGTGGCCGAGACGATGGCCCGGACGGTGACCTGGGTGAAGGAGGATCTCGGCCTCACCCTGCGGGCAGCGCTCGTGCCGGTCTCGGCGGTACGGGCGGAGGGCTATGACCTGCTCGTCCAGGCGACGCGCGTTTCCGACGCGATCAACAACTACGCCTTCCGGGGCGGGGGCCTGTCTCGCGCCGAGGCGCTCACGAAGGCGGGCGAGTACGCGGTGCCGCCGGCGCCGCCGGGCAGCCGGCCGGATCTCACGGGCCTGTCCTGCCGCTGGTCGCCGGTCAAGCCTGACAGCGGCAAGATCGTGTCGACCATCATCGAGCCCGGCGAGGGCAGGGAAGGCGGCTTTCCTGCGATAGCGCAAAAGCTGCTCGACCTGGTCGGGCCGTCTGGCGGGTCGCCCATGCCTGCGGCCGGACCGAGCGGGACATGGCCCCCGGAAGGGCTGGAACTGGAGGCGCGCGCCACCCGCGGGCAGCATCCGCTGGCGCTGCGCAGGGCCGGCCTCTACCTCTGGACGTTCATTTCCTGGTTCATCATGACGTACAACGTGCGTCTCGGATCTTTCAGCGGCAGGCACTACAAGGAATTTACTTCTCTCAATACGGACTATAGAAAATTCCAGGACGGGTTGCGCATTACCGTGTCGCTGGGGGACACTGAACTGGGGAGACTGACGGAATTCCTGGAGGACGAACGCAAGGCCAAAAATCTTCGCTACGGACTTTGCGTTCAAGATAGTGCAATCCTGACCTGCTACGTGCCATCGGTGACGTCGGATTCGCATTTTCACTTTCTTGACGGAGCGGATGGGGGCTATGCGCGTGCAGCGGAGAACATGAAGTCCTGATCGATCGGGCAGCATCGGAAAATCGAAGCGTGCGGAGCGGTTGCCGAAGGCGGCTGGCGCTGCCGCTTCGGCAGTCAATGCAGTCGGACGAGGCAGTCGAGCATCGTTAGTGGGGTTGGGGACCGACGAGTTGGAAGAGGGTGAAGTTCTTCGCGTTAACGATCTGAGGGTGGCGTTTGACGTAAACGGTTCGCCCGTCGAGGTCGTCAAGGGCATCAGCTTCCGCGTGTGTACCGGCGCCGTCACCGCGGTCGTCGGCGAGTCCGGCTCCGGCAAGTCGGTGACCGCCCAGGCCGTCATGCGCATCCTGCCGAAGAACGGCACGATAACCGGCGGATCGATCGAATTCCGGCCAAAAACCGGCGAAATCGTCGACATGGCGGCGTTGCCCCCGAATGGACCCAAGGTCCGTTCGCTGCGCGGTTCGGCCGTTTCGATGATCTTCCAGGAACCGATGTCCTCGCTCTCGCCGGTCCACTCGGTCGGCAACCAGGTGGAGGAGAGCCTGCGCATCCATGCGCTCGGCGCCGGCATGTCGCGCGCGCAACTGCGCGCCGCCACGGAAGAGACGCTGGAACTGGTGGGATTCCCCAATCCTCACCGCGCCTACGACATGTACCCGTTCGAGATGTCGGGCGGCCTGCGCCAGCGCGCCATGATCGCCATGGCGCTGATCTGCCGCCCGTCGCTGCTCATCGCCGACGAGCCGACGACCGCGCTGGACGTCACCGTGCAGGCGCAAATCCTGAAGCTTCTCAAAGACTTGCAGGCAAAACTCGATATGGCCGTGCTGCTGATCACGCATGATCTCGGCGTGGTCGCCAACCTCGCCGACGAGGTGGTGGTCGTCTATGACGGCAGGGTGGTCGAGGCCGGCCCGGTCGACGAGATATTCCGCGACCCGCAGCATGACTATCTCAAGGCCCTGCTCAACGCCGCGCCGCATTTCGACATGACGCCCGGCCAACGGCTCGTGGCGCTGCGCGGCGGCAATCGCGGCGGCGTGGTCGAAATGAGGAAGAGCGAGCCGAAGCGCTCGCAACCCAGCGATCGTCCGCTGCTCACCGTCTCCAATCTCAGCAAGGTCTATCATCTCCGGCGGGCATCGCTGTTCGGCGGCGAGGCCAGGGTGATCCGGGCCGTGGACGATGTGAGCTTCTCGATCCGCCGTGGCGAATGCCTCGGCCTGGTCGGCGAAAGCGGCAGCGGCAAGACGACGGTCAGCAAGATACTGACCCGCGCCGTGACCGCGGACTCCGGGTCGGTGATCTTCGACGACGGGCACGAGCAGGTCGACGTGCTGAAGCTCGACGACCGTCAACTCAAGACGTTCAGGCCTCGCCTGCAAATGGTCTTCCAGGATCCGGTCAGTTCGCTATCGCCGCGCATGACCATCGGCGACATCCTGCGCGAACCCATGCAGATCCACCGGCAGGGCGACCGCGCCGAGCAACTGGCGCGCGCCAAGGACCTGCTGACGTCGGTCGAGCTCGGCGCCAACGCGCTCAACCGCTATCCGCACAGCTTTTCGGGCGGCCAGCGCCAGCGCGTCGGGATCGCGCGCGCGCTTGCCATGAACCCGGACCTGCTGATCCTCGACGAGCCGGTGTCGGCTCTCGACGTGTCGGTGCAGGCGCAGGTGCTGAACCTGCTCAAGGACCTGCAGAAGGAATTGGGGCTGACATATCTTTTTATTGCCCACAATCTTGCGGTCGTGAACTACATGGCCGAACGTGTGGCAGTCATGGCCGCAGGCCGCATCGTCGAGATCGGGCCGAGTCGGGCTATCTTCGAGGCGCCTGCCCATCCTTACACGAGGGCGCTGCTGAAAGCCGTCCCGTTTGCCGATCTCGACCGGCCTCTGGTGCTGGACGAACTCGTGCTCAAGGGATCGTCCGATCCCCGCAACTGGCCGGACGCGTTCCGAGGCGAAATGCATGACCTAGCCGCCATCGAGCTTGGCGGCGGACATAAGGTTCTGGCCCGCCAGACCGCCGATATCAGGGAGTTTCACGCATGAGAATCTTCGCTGTTTTCCTGGCCGTCCTGGCCATGTTCATCCTGCCTGCCAAAGCCGACGAGGCGCCTCTGCTGGCTGAACGCGTCGCCGCCGGCAAGCTCCCGCCGGAGGCCGAGCGGCTGCCGAAGGAGCCGCGCGTCATGACGATCGACGAGTCGACGGGGCGCACCGTCGGCAAACGCGGCGGCACGATCCGCACGCTCATGTCCGAACAGGGCGACCTCAGGCTGATGACCGTCTACGGTTACGCCCGTCTTGTCGCCTACAACAGTTCGCTCGAGCTGCAGCCCGACATTCTGGCGAGCTACGAAAATGACAAGAACAAGGTCTTCACGTTCCATCTGCGGCCCGGCCACAAATGGTCGGACGGCACGCCGTTCACGGCCGAAGACTTCCGCTTCCAGTGGGAAGACGTCCTGACCGACAAGGACATGGAGCGCGGCGGGCTGGATTCGGCGCTGCTGGCCAACGGCAAGGGGCCGAAGTTCGAAGTCATCGACGATCTTACCGTGCGCTACACCTGGGAAGATCCCAATCCGCTCTTCCTGCCGGCGCTGGCCAGCGCCCGCCCGCTCGATATCTACAGTGCTTCCGCGTATCTCAAGCAGTTCCATGCCAAATATGCGGACCCGGACAAGCTCGCCGCCGCGGTGGCCAAGGAGAAGGTCAAGGACTGGACGCGCCTGCTGATCCGCAAGAGCCGCAGCTATCGCTTCGAGAATCCCGACCTGCCGACCCTGCAGCCCTGGCAGAACATGACCTATTCGCCGGCCAATCGCTACGTGTTCGAGCGCAATCCCTACTACCACAGGGTGGATCAGAACGGCGTTCAACTGCCCTATGTCGACCGGGTGCTGATAAGCATCGCCGAAAGCTCGATCATCCCGGCAAAGACCGGTTCGGGCGAGTCCGACCTGCAGGAGCGCTATCTCGGCTTCGCCGACTACACCTTCCTGAAGGAGGGCGAGAAGCGCAACAACTACACGGTGAGGCTGTGGACCGTGGGCAAGGGGGCGGCGGTGGCGCTGTTTCCGAACCTGAACACCAACGATGCGGGCTGGCGTGCGCTGTTTCGCGACCCGCGCTTCCGACGGGCGCTGTCGCTCGGCATCGACCGGACCGAGATCAACCAGGTTCTGTTCGCCGGGCTTGCCAAGGAAGGCGCCAGCACGGTCCTTCCCGGCAGCCAGCTCTTCCGCGACGAACTCGGCAGCGCCTATGCCGAGTTCGATATCGAGAAGGCGAATGCGCTGCTCGACGAGATGGGCCTGAAGCGCGGCAAGAACGGCATCCGGCTGATGCCGGACGGCCGGCCGCTCGAACTCGTCGTGGAGAGCACGGGCGAAAGCTCGATGGAAGCCGACGTGCTCGAACTGGTGACGGGCAACTGGGCCGAGCTGGGGATCAAGCTGCTGACGCGCACCAGCCAGCGCGACATCTTCCGCAGCCGCGTGGCCGCCGGCGAGACCAACATGTCGGTCTGGGCGGGCGTCGACAACGGCGCGCCGACGGCCGATTTCAGCCCGCAGGAATTCGTGCCGAGCGACCCCTACCAGCTGCAGTGGCCGATGTGGGGAACCTATGTCAGCACACAGGGCGAGGCCGGCCAGAAGATCGACGACCCCGCCGCCCAGAAGCTGGTCGACCTCTACAAACAGTGGCTGGTGTCCGAGGATTCGGAGACCCGGCACAAGCTCTGGACGGAGATCCTCGACATCCATGCCGACCAGGTCTTCTCGATCGGCATCGTCACCGCCACGCTGGTTCCCGTCGTCATCTCCAACAAGCTGCACAACGTGCCGGCGGAGGGTATTTCGAGCTTCGACCCCTACGGGTATTTCGGCGTCTACGAGATGGACGCCTTCTGGATGGAAGATGGCAAGTAGGATGGTTCTTGCTCATCCACAGCGCGCCGACATGACGCTCTGGCCCTTCGCGCGGGTGCGGTGGAGGGTAGCCTCCACGGCCCGGCCGATGGAAGATGTGGGCTGATACGATGCTGTACTACATCTTCCGCCGTGTCCTGATGATGATCCCGACGCTGGTGATCACCAGCGCGTTGATATTCGCCATCATCGAGGCGCCTCCGGGCGACTACCTGGAGAGCTACATCGCCGAGCTGAAGGCGCAGGGCGAAGCGGTGGACAATGCGAGGATCGAGTATCTTCGGCACGAATACGGCTTCGACAAATCGCCGATCGAGCGCTACTTCACCTGGGTCGGCGGCATGTTCGTCGGCGATTTCGGCTATTCCTTCGCCTATGAGCTGCCGGTCACGGCCGTCGTCGGAGACCGGCTGTTCCTGACCATCGTGGTGTCGGTTGCGACGATCATCTTCACCTGGCTGATCGCGTTTCCCATCGGCATCTATTCGGCGACGCGGCAATACAGCTGGGGAGACTACGGCTTCACGCTGTTCGGCCTGCTCGGCCTGGCGATTCCCAACTTCCTGCTGGCGCTGGTGCTGATGTATCTCGCCAATGTCTGGTTCGGCACGTCGATAGGCGGCCTGGTGGACCCTGCCTACGTCGACCAGCCGATGAGCTGGGCCAAGTTCGTCTCGGTGCTGCACCACCTTTGGGTGCCGGTCGTGGTCATCGGCACGGCAGGCACTGCCGGCATGATCCGCCGCATCCGCGCCAATCTGCTGGACGAGTTGCAGAAGCAGTATGTGACGACCGCGCGGGCGAAGGGGCTTCATCCGTTCCGCGCGCTGGTGAAATATCCTCTGCGCATGTCGCTGAACTTCTTCATCTCCGACATCGGCTCGCTCCTGCCGGCCGTCATCTCCGGCGCCGAAGTGGTGGCGATCGTGCTTTCGCTCGAGACGACCGGACCGCTGCTGATCGCGGCGCTGCAGAAGCAGGACATGTATCTCGCCGGCTCGTTCCTCATGTTCCTTTCGCTGCTGACTGTCGTCGGCGTGCTGATCTCCGACATCGCGCTCGCGTACCTCGATCCGCGCATCAGATTGAGTGGAGGCGTCCGCAAATGAGCCTGCCTGCAAACGCAGCGAGGCTGCCGCACACCATTTCGGACCGGCCCTTCGATCCGGATGCCATCTACAAATACACGGATGCCCAGAAGGCGCTGTTCGAGGCGTCGCAACTGAAGCTGATGTGGTGGAAGTTCCGTCGCCACAAGCCCGCGCTGATCTCGGCGATCTTCCTGGCGATCCTCTATTTCTCGATCCTGATCTGCGAGTTCCTCGCGCCCTACAATCTGGAAACCAAGAACTCGAGCCACATCTATGCGCCGCCGCAGCGGGTTCACCTCTTCCATGAGGGCTCGTTCGTCGGGCCGTTCGTGTATGGCTTCGACTACAAGCTGAACATGGAGAACCTGAAGCGCGAATATGTCCCGAACCCCGAGAAGGTGCAGCCGCTTCGCTTCTTCTGCAGCGGCGACAAATACAAGTTCTGGGGCCTGGTGGAGATGCGCTTCCATTTCGTCTGCCCGGCGGAGAAGGGTACGTTCTTCCTGCTTGGAACGGACCGGCTCGGCCGCGACGTGCTGAGCCGCATCATCTACGGCGCGCGCATCTCGCTGACGATCGGCCTGCTCGGGGTCGGGGTGAGCCTCGTGCTGGGCATCGTCATCGGCGGCCTGGCCGGATATTATGGCGGCCTGTTCGACGTCCTCAGCCAGCGGCTCATCGAGGTCATCCAGTCGCTGCCCTCGATCCCGCTCTGGCTCGCCCTGGCGGCGATCCTGCCGATCACATGGTCGCCGATCGTCGTCTATTTCGGCATCACCCTGATACTCGGCCTGCTAGACTGGACCGGCCTCGCGCGCACGGTGCGCTCGAAACTCCTGGCCCTGCGCGAGGAGGACTACGTCTCGGCGGCGCAGGTTATGGGCGCGTCCAGCCGCCGCATCGTCTTCCGCCACCTGATCCCCGGCTTCGCCTCTCATCTCATCGCCACCGCGACGATCGCCATTCCGATGATGATCCTCGGCGAGACGACCCTGAGCTTCCTCGGGCTTGGACTGAGGGCGCCGATCACCAGCTGGGGCGTTCTTCTCAACGAGGCGCAGAACATCAACGCGGTGGCGCTCTATCCATGGCTGCTGTGGCCCGTCGTGCCGGTAATCCTCGTCGTGCTCGCCTATAATTTCTTCGGCGACGGGCTGCGGGACGCGGCGGACCCCTACAAGTGAGACTTGCGATCGATATTTCCCTGATGGCGGAGGGCTTTCGCCAATGTCAGCTTGAAGGACGGATGCCGGAACCGGACGGAGTCGAATGAGCGACAGAATGGAGCAGAACCTATTCCGGTACATCTGGAGCCATTCCAAGCGCCAGCAAATCTGGATTCTGCTCGTCGTCGCCCTGTCGATGCCGACTTATTTCCTCGCCTTCGACATTCCGAAGCAGATCGTCAACGGCCCGATCCAGGGCGACGGCTTCCAGACGCCCGACGCGGTCCAGAAGGTGCTGCCGATCGTCATCAGCAATCCCTTCGGCGACCAGTCCTTCACGCTGTTCAGCGGCTTCGAGGTGAGCCGCATGGGCGCGCTGATCGCGCTGTCCTCGGCCTTCCTCGGCTACGTCGTCATCAACGGCGCGTTCAAGCTCTACATCAACACCTACAAGGGGCGGCTCGGCGAGCGCATGCTGCGACGCCTGCGCTACCAGCTCGTCGACAGGGTGCTGCGCTTCCCGTACCCGCAATACAGGCGGGTCAGGAGCTCCGAGATCGCGACGATGATCAAGGACGAGGTCGACCCGCTGGGCGGCTTCATAGGCGAGGCTTTCGCGACGCCGGCCTTCCTGGTGGGGCAAGCGCTCGCGGCGTTGCTGTTCATCATGCTGCAGAGCTGGGCGCTGGGCCTTGTGACGCTCGCCATCCTGATGGTGCAGACGCTGCTCATCCCGAAGCTGAGGAGCCGGCTGCGGAAGCTCGCCCTGCAGCGCCAGTTGACGGCGCGCGACCTGTCCGGCCGCGTCAGCGAGATCGTCGACGGGGCGACCGACATCCGCCTCAACGACAGCACCAATTTCGAGCGCGCGGACATTTCGGACCGGCTGGCGAAGATCTTCTTCATCCGCTTCGACTTCTACCAGTGGAAGTTCCTGGTGAAGTTCATCAACAACTTCCTCGCCCAGTTCACGCCCTTCGTCTTCTATCTCGGAGGCGGCATACTGGCGATCCGCGGCAACCTGGACATCGGGCAGCTGGTCGCCGTCATCGCCGCCTACAAGGACCTGCCGGGACCGATCAAGGAGCTGATCGACTGGGACTACCAGCGCCTCGACGTGCAGGTGAAATACCTGCAGGTGGTGAACGCCTTCGACGTCACGCCCCTTGCGCCGGTGCGCACACAGGAGCTGCAGGCCGGCGAGGTGCCGCATCTCGAAGGTCCGTTCACCTTCCGCCAGGTGTCGGCGACCGACGAATCCGGCAAGCTGCTGCTCAACGCGCTCGATCTGGAGATCGGCCTGCGTGAAAACGTCATCGCGATCGGCGCGGCGGGCGACGGCGCGGAAGTCGTCGGCGAGCTGATTGCCCGGCTGTTGCTGCCCTCGGCCGGAACGCTTAACGTCGGCTCGACCCCGCTCGCGTCGCTGCCGGAATGGCAGACCGGCCGGCGGATCGGATATGTCAGTCCCGAACCGTTCTTCGCGCACGGCACCGCACGCGACGCGCTGCTGAGCGGCCTCCGGCACGCGCCTTTCAGGCCAGCGCCCGAAGGGGCCGGCATGACCCCACTCATCATCAGGGAGGCGGCTGCATCGGGCAATCCGCAATTCGACCGGCGGGCCGACTGGATCGACTACCAGGCGACCGGCGCGAGCAACGAGGAGGAGCTCGCCAACCGCATCACGCAGGTGCTCGCGCTGGTGAACCTGGAAGAGGATTTCTATGCGTTCGGGCTGCGCACCAAGCTGTCGGACGCAACCGAGGGCGACGGCGAGGAAATGTTCCTCAATGCGCGCCGCATGTTCCTCGACAGGCTGACCAAGGGGGACAACGCCGCCGACGTCGAGCCTTTCGTCGTCACGCAGTTCAACTCCCAGCTCACCCTGTTCCAGAACATCGTCTTCGGCGCCGTTTCGTCGCCCGACATGCTGCCCAACGAGTTCGCTGCCAATTCGCCGATTTGGGAGCTGCTGGCGATGGACGGGCTGGACAGGCGGCTCTACCGGCTCGGACGCGAAGCGTCGGCCGTCATCGTCGACCTGTTCGGCGAGGTGTCCGACAACATCAAGATCCTGGAGCGGCTGGACCTCATCGACCCGACCAAGCTGCCCGACTACAGCGCAGCGCTTGGCCGCACGGATGGCGTCGACTATGCGAATGTGGCGGTGGCCGACCGGCAGAAATTCATCCGGGTGGCGCTGAGCTACAGCGAGCCCCGCCACCGCCTGGACCTTCTCACCAGCGACCTGCGCGACGCGATCGTGAAGGCGCGCATGACCTTCCGCGAGAAGCTGCCGCCGCACCTCGCCTCGGAGTTCTCCTTCCACAACCCGGACCAGATCAACCCGTTCGCTTCGCTGCAGGACAACATCCTGTTTGGGCGCATCGTCGACGGGCGCGCCGGCGCGGTCGACCGGGTCAGCGCATTGCTTCGCGAGATACTGGAGGAGCTGGGTCTATCGTACGCCGTGCTTGAGCGCGGCCTGAAGTACGAGATAGGGTCCGGCGGACGCCGTTTGTCGCTGTCGCAGCGCCAGCAACTGGGCTTGGCGCGCGTGCTGTTGCGGCGGCCGGAGTTCCTGATCGTCAATCGCGGCCTGAACGCGCTCGACAATCGCACCGTAGAAAAGGTTGTCCGCAGCATTCTCGACATGGCAAAATCGAATTCTGGAGGTTTTGGCGTGCTCTGGATCACATCGACGGAATCCCAGGCTCCGCTGTTCAGCCGGGTGCTCAAGTTCTCGCGCGGCGAGCTGATTTCGGACGAGACGGCGGGATGAACGGATTCAAGAACCTTCCGCTCGTGGGCTCGCGAGCGGATATTCATAACTGGGGCGTCCACGTGCCGACGCCTGCGGGAGAGTGACATGAGCCTCGAAGAAGACGCACTGCTTCTGGCGAAAGTCGAGCTCTTTGCGAATGTGGCGCCCAGGCGACTGAAGCTGCTCGCGCTGGCGTCGAGCCGGGTATTGTTCGCGTCGGGCCAGGACCTTTGCGTGGAGGGCGACGAGGGCTACGAGGCCTTCATCCTCGTTTCAGGCGAGGCGGACGTCAAGATCAAGACCCCGTCGGGCGTGGCGACCGTCGCCAGGCTGAAGCGCAACGACATCGTCGGCGAGATGGCTATCCTGCGAGACATGCCGCGTACCGCCACGGTGACCGCGGTGTCGGACGTGTCGACGCTCAGGATCGGCAAGCAAGATTTCCTGAATCTGCTCAAGGAATTCCCCGAAGTGACCGTCGAGGTCATGCGCTCGCTGGCCGAGCGACTGGCCCGCACGACCAGCGAACTGGCGAATCTGCGCTCCGCTGCTAAGGCGTGATGGATGTCGCTGACGCCTGCTATCGATATCAGGATCTGGGGAGCACGCGGCACGTTTCCGATGGTGGGCGGCGAGGCCGTGCACTTCGGGGGCCATACGGCCTGCGTCGAGGTGAGGGCGGGCGGCAGCGTGATGATCTTCGATGCCGGCAGCGGCATCATCCCGCTTGGAAAGGCGCTCCTGGAAGAGGGCGTGACCGAGGTCGACCTCTTCTTCAGCCACGTCCATTACGACCACATCATCGGCCTGCCGTATTTCCTGCCGGCCTTCTGGAACAAGGCGAAGCTGCGCATCTGGGCGGGCCACATGCTGGACGGCTCGACGCCGGAGCAACTGGTCGACGGCATATTCCGGCCGCCTTACTTCCCGATCACCAAGGACTACATGCGCGCCGATGTCGAGTACCGGCAATTCGCGCCGGGCGACGTGCTGAAACCGTCTCCGGGCGTGCGCATCGAGACGGGGGCGCTGAACCATCCGAACGGCGCCGTCGGCTACCGCATCGAACGCGGCGGCGCGACCTTCTGCTATCTCACCGATTTCGAGCATGACGACGGCGCCGGCGACGCCGAGATCGTTCGGTTGGCGCGGAACGCGGATCTGGCGCTGCTCGACACGACCTACACGCCGGAGGAATATCCCCGCTACGTGAGGTTCGGCCACTCGACCTGGGAGCAGTGCGGCGAACTCTGCGCCAGGGCGGGAGTGCGCGAATGGGGCATGTTCCACCACATGCACATGCGCACCGACGTGGACCAGCAGGCGATCGAAGACGCGGCGCGGAAGGTGTATCCGAACTCGTTCGCTGCGCGACAGGGGCAGCATTTCGAATTGTACGGAGTGCCTGAGCGACAGGGCTGAACTCCTGCCCGTGGAGCGATGATCTGGCGTCAGTTCCGGATCTCGTCGAGCGGAGAGGTCCATCGCGCCAGACCGCTGCCGATCAGCGTTTCGATCACGGTCGCGGTGAATGCCCAGGTCGCATCGTCCTGCACCAGATGATGGGTGAGCACGCCGTATGGCTCGGCATTGTCGGCCATGCCGGTCCGGCGGGCTTCGAGTTGCCGAGCGAGTTGGGCGTCGAGCAGGGACGGATCGAGCAGGCCGCCTCCCGACTTCCACGCGACGGGATCGAGATGCGTATTGACCTGCAGCAGCCCCTCGGCGGCAAATTTCGATAAGCGCGGCGTGAAGGTCGAGAGCGCCGCGAAGCCGAGCGCCGGCAGGGCATTGACGACATCCGGGGCGACGCGGTTCCAGGGCGGCGTGAACACCGGCAGGGCCTGTTCGCCGAACATATCCCCCAACAGGCGGTGCCCGGTCGCGATGTCTTCCAGCATGGCGGCAACCGGCCGATGCGCTCCGAACTCGGCCTTCTTCTCGCCGGTCGGAGCGTGGTTCGCGTGGCGCAAGCCATGCGTGAGCACGAAGGTGGGGGAGGCGG
>DATDJN010000092.1:0-11889 GCA_036520515.1 Rhizobiaceae bacterium | reverse complement strand
CTGCGGCAGGGCCGACCAGCGCTACGGGCTCGAGGTGCACATGGGCTACGCGACCGAGCGCCATCGCGCCGCGATCGAGGTCCACGGTCCGGTTTCCCGGCTGCACCGCATGTCCTTCTCGCCGTTCCGGCTCGTGGAGCCCGGCGAGATGGTGGAAGCAGACCTTCTCGAACTCGATATCATCGCAGAAGCCGAAAACGAAAAAGCCGCCTGACCAGGCGGCTTTTTCGTTCTGGGAATTTGCGAGAATTCAGTTCAGCTTCGACTTCAGTTCCTGCAGCGAGGACTTGAACAGTCCCTCGCCCGCCTTGATCTCGGGGCTGTCGGCGAGCAGCTTGCGGGCCGCCTCGACGGCGATGTCGACGGCGCTCGAACGAACCTCATTGACCGCCTCGCGCTCGGCCTGGGCGATCTTCTGCTCGGCCATCGCGGTGCGGCGCGTGACATAATCCTCGGTCTTCTTGTGCGCCTCGCCGAGCAGCATCTCCGCTTCGCGCTTGGCAGCGGTGACGATGTCGGCCGCTTCCTTCTCGGCTTCCTTGCGCTTCTGCTGGAACTCCGCGAGCAGCCCCTGCGCCTCTTCGCGAAGCCGACGCGCTTCGTCGAGGTCGGAGCGGATCTTGTCGGCGCGGGTGTCCAGCGCCTTGGAGATCATGCCGGGCACCTTCAGATAGACGATGAGGCCCAGGAAGATGAAGAGCGCTACCGTCGCCCAGACTGAGGCCAGTGACGTTGCATCCATGGCTTAGCTCCTCACGGACTTCACGGCCGAGGCAACGTCGGCCTTGACCGACGTGCCGCCCAGCGCCGAAACGATGGCGGCGGCGGTTTCCTCGGCGATCGAACCCACGTCCTGCATGGCGGTCGCCTTGATCTTGGCGACGCGCTCCTCGGCCTCGGCAAGCTTGCCTTCGAGGCTTGCCTCGATCGACCGGCGCGCCGTCTCGGCTTCCGCCTTGGCGTTGTCGCGGGCCTGCTGGCCGATCGTGTTGGCGTTGGCGCGGGCCTCGGCCAGTTCCTGCTCGTAGGCGGCGACGGCCGCGTCGGCCTCGCCCTTCATCTTGTGCGCCTGCTCGATATCCTGCGCGATGCGATTCTCACGCACCTCGAGGATGCCGCCGAGGCGGGGCATGATGACCTTCTTCAGGAAAAGGTAGAACAGGCCGAAGGTGATCGCCAGCCAAAGGATCTGCGACGGGAAGGTGGAGGCGTCGAAGGGCGGGAAAGCCCCTCCCCCATGGCCGCCGTCATGCGGCACTTCCGTGCCGGCGGCATGTCCGGCATCCGCCGGCGCAGCCACATGACCGGCGTCGGCCGGCGCCCCAGTGCCGTGCCCGTCTTCCGCAGAAGGCGCGGTTTCTTGCCCGTAGGCATCCGTCACAAACATCTCAGGTCCTCGAACCGGAGCCGGCCGCAAGCGCGGCGCGGCTCACAACGGTAGAGCAGTATCAGCCGAACAGCGCGAGCAGCGCGATGAGCAGCGAGAAAATGCCCAGAGCTTCCGTCACGGCGAAGCCGAAGATCAGGCGGCCGAACTGGCCGTCGGCAGCCGACGGGTTGCGAAGCGCGCCCGCCAGGTAGTTTCCGAAGATGGTACCCAGGCCGATGCCGGCTCCGCCCATGCCCAGGCACGCAATGCCAGCGCCGATGTACCGTGCTGCTTCAGCTTCCATTTTTCTACTCCTTGGTCGATCTGGAAAGTTTCTGTTGAACCGGCACCATGCCGGCGTTTCTCGTTTATCGTCAGTGACCCGGATGGATCGCGTCGTTGAGATACATGCAGGTCAGAACCGCGAAGACGTAGGCCTGCAGGAAGGAGACCAGGAATTCGAGGCCGGTCAGCGCCACAGCCATGCCGAGCGGAAGCACGGCGCCGGCAATGCCGACGGTTCCCATCGCGGAGAGCGACACGACGAAGCCGGAGAAAACCTTCAGCGTGATGTGGCCGGCCAGCATGTTGGCGAACAGACGCACGGACAGGCTGATCGGGCGCGACAGGAAGGAGATCACCTCGATCGCCACCACGAGCGGCAGCAGGATCCCGGGCACGCCGCTCGGCACGAAGAGGTTGAAGAAATGCAGACCGTGCTTGTAGAGGCCGTAGAAGACGACCGTCAGGATGACGATCATCGCCAGGCAGAAGGTGACGATGATCTGGCTGGTGACGGTGAAGAAATAGGGGAACATGCCGAGCAGGTTGGCGACCAGCACGAACATGAAGAGCGAGAAGACCAACGGGAAGAACTGCATGCCCTGCTTGCCGGCGGCGTCGCGCAGCATGTTGGCGATGAACTCGTAGGACATCTCGGCGACCGACTGCAACCGCGACGGGATCACCGCGCGGGAGGATGTCGCGAAATAGAGGAAGGCGCCGGCCACGACGACGGTCGCCACCATGAACAGCGAGGCATTGGTGAAGGACAGATCAAGCCCGCCGACATGGAAGTCGACGATCTTGTTGATGTGGAACTGATGGATCGGATCGACTTTGTCCGGTGTAGCCACTTGCCGTCCCCTGAGGCCGCCTGCCGGCCTCCGTTGAATTCACGTCCAAATAAATCCCCGGCGACGCCGGAAATTCAGTCCTTGCGCCGCGGACCCTGGTTTGACCCCTGGCCGAATTCGGCGACTTTTCCGACAGAGCGCAGGACGTTGAGCACGCCAGCCGCAAAGCCGAGCAGCAGGAAGACGATCAGACCCCAGGGCGATGACCCCGCCAGCCTGTCGATCATCCAGCCCAGACCGGCTCCGACCGCTATTCCGGCGATGAACTCGCTGGACAGCTTCATTGCCTGGCCGTAGCCGGTGGCGCCGCCGGCGCCTTCCTTCCTCTCCTGCCGGTCCGGCTGTCTCGTGGCAAGCGATGCTTCGAGATGTCGACGGCGGCGTTCGAGGTCGTCGTCGCGGTGGTCCCCACCCTGCCTGCCTGGCCCGGATTTTCCGGTTTCGTCTGGCCTTTTCGAAGCGGCCATCGCAACCTCCCAGCCTCGGCAGCGGGTTCAATTCCGTCCGCTCCAAGTCGGGCGCAACATAGTTAGGGGCCTCTGCCCCGTCAAGCCGGGCAAAGCCTGTGCAAACCGACTAATTTCTTCAATTAAATCAGATGGTTACGCAAGTGCGACATAGTGCGCCGCAATTTCCGGGCGGGCGGGCGGGCGAATCCTCGCATGGCGGCGGCCCGGTCGGAGTCGGACGGTCAGCTCCAGCCGCCTCCATAAGTGCGGTAGAAGATGTGCAGGCCGATCTTCTTCATCTTCTCCATCGAGCTGGCCCAGCTCGGCCTCACGTACTGCGCGTAGTAGTGGGTCGAGGACGCGACTTCGGGCAGGAAGATCTTGCCGGCCGTCACCGCCATCGCAATGTCCTGGGCGGTCTCGTAGCTCTTCGGGCTGGCGATGACGTCCTTCTTGCCGTCGCAGGCGAAGGAGAACTGGCAGCGATTCTTCAGGTGGTCGTTCTGGTAGACGACGCCGCAGATGGTCTTCGGATAGGCCGGGTTGCGCACCCGGTTCAGCACAACCTGCGCGACGGCGGCCTGGCCGCGCAGGCTTTCGCCGCGCGCCTCGAAATAGACGGCGGTGGCGAGGCACTTCTGCTCCTTCGCCGAGAACACGCTTTCCGGCAGCGGCTTGCTCATCCACGCATGGTCGCCGTCGGTGACGGGGGGAATGAAGCGGCCGGTGTCGTTCGGATCCTTGAGCAGGCTCTCGAAGGGCGACGCCCTGGAGTAGTCGGGCGCCGCCGGCGCATAGGCAGTCGCCAGGACGTCGGCCTTGTCGTTGTTGACGAGGCTGGCGAGCGCGACCGGGACGCCGGGGGCGAGCCGAGTGTCCCGCTTCATGTAGAAGGCATTGGCTATCTCGACTTCCTTGCCGCGGATGTCCGGCATCGCGAAAGCCATCTTCACCTCTTCGGCCTTCGGGCCGACGAGCAGGCTGGTGCGCTTGAAGATCGAGCCTGCATCGAAAGTCCTGGGCGGCGCGACAGGCGCGATCTGGACCAGCCGGCGCTTCTTGTCGGCGCGCAACACGCGCTCCTCGTCAGGAATGGGATTGGCGAACCTGGTGCGCAGCGACACCTTGCCGATGCCGGGCGCGGCGACGCCCGAGCCGGCAAGCGTCGCGGCGGTCCTGTCGCCGTCGAGGAAAGGCATCTCGGCGGCGTGCACCGAACCAGCGGCCGCCTTCTCGACGAAGGCGCCCCAGCGCGTCCTGTCGCCCTCTATCCCCGACACGAGGCTGGCCATGTCCTGGTATGCGGCGACCGTCGGGAAGCCAATCCAGATGCCCAAGCCGATAATGACGGGAGACAGACGGGAACGCTTGTCCCGGCCGGTGACGGCCAGACGCCGCATCGCTAGTCGTCGATACACAGAACCCTCTCCAGGGACGCAACACACCCACTGGCAAGGCAGACTGATGTATTAACCTTGATGAAGCCTTAACGGTCGCGTCGGGGCGGCATTGTGTCGACGAGTGCGGCAGTGCGCCGCATCATCTGCGCTTGGCGGCTTTCTTCGCGTAAGGATTTTCCGACGCATGGATCGACACGCGCACCGGCACGCCCGGAATGTCGAAAGTTTCACGCAGTCCGTTGACCATGTAGCGGACGTAGGAGGCCGGCACGTCGTCGGGGCGCGTGCAGGAAAGCACGAAGCCCGGCGGACGCGTCTTGACCTGGGTGATGTACTTTATCTTGAGGCGGCGGCCGGCGACCGCGGGCGGCGGGTGATGAGCAACCGTATCTCCCAGCCAACGGTTCAGCCGTGCGGTCGAGATTCGGGTATTCCAGACGCGATGCGCCTTCAGCACCGCGTCCATCAGCTTGTCGAGGCCGCGCCCCGTCTCGGCCGAGACCGGCACGGCGAGCACGCCGCGCACCTGCGGCAACAGCCGGGCGGTCTTTTCCCTGAGATCGGCCAGCGCCTCCTGCGGATGTTCGATCAGGTCCCATTTGTTGAAGGCGATGACCAGCGCCCTGCCCTCGCGGATGATGAGGTCGGCGAGCTGAAGATCCTGCTTCTCGAAGGGGATGGTCGAATCGAGCACGACGATCACGACCTCGGCAAAGCGGATGGCGCGCAGGCCATCGGCGACGGATAGCTTCTCCAGCTTTTCCTGAACCTTCGCCTTGCGGCGCATGCCGGCGGTGTCGAAGAGCTTGATGGAGCGGCCGCGCCATTCCCAGTCGACCGAGATGGAATCGCGGGTGATGCCCGCCTCCGGCCCGGTCAGCAGGCGCTCCTCGCCGATCAGTGCGTTGATCAGCGTCGATTTGCCGGCATTCGGACGGCCGATGACGGCGATGCGCATCGGCTTGGTGTCGTCATAGGCCGGCTCGGCGTCCGGGTCGGCGATGTCCTCGCCGACCAGCGTCTCGCTGACGGCCGGAAGATCCTCGTCCTCGTCGTCCTCGAATGCGCGCTCCTTGCCCAGAGCCTCGACCACCGCGTCGCGCAGTTCGGGCAGGCCCTGGCCGTGCTCGGCGGACACCGCGATCGGTTCGCCGAGGCCGAGCTCATAGCCCTCGAGCAGGCCGCCCTGAGCGCCCCGCGCCTCGGACTTGTTGGCGACCAGCACCACCGGCTTGCCGGATTTCCTGACGATGTTGGCGAAGGTGCGGTCGTCGGGGGTAAGGCCCGCCTTGGCGTCGATCATGAAGAAGATGAGATCGGCCTCGCTGATGGCGATCTCCGTCTGCTGGCGCATGCGGCCCTGCAGCGTGTCGGGCCCGGCGACCTCGAAGCCGGCGGTGTCGATGACGTCGAAGTGGAGGTCGTAGAGCTTGGCCGGATGGACGCGGCGGTCGCGGGTGACGCCGGGCGTGTCGTCGACGAGCGCCAGCCTGCGGCCCGCAAGGCGGTTGAAAAGCGTGGACTTGCCGACGTTGGGCCGGCCGATGATGGCTACCTTGAAAGCCATCCCGTCACGACGCCGTGCCCTGGCCGCGGATCAACTCCGCGAGCAGGGTGGCGCGCTGGCGATTGTTGCGGGGAGCGCCCTCGTCGGCGGCAACCTGCTCGAAAAGCGTCAGCGCGTCGGCCGGGCGGCCTTCCTTCCAGGCGGCGAGGCCGAGCGCCTCGCGCGCCAGGTGACGCAGCGGATTGGTGTCGGCGGTCAGCGACTCGGCGCGCGCAGCCACGTCGGCATAGGAGCCGCTGTCGACGAGGATGAGCGCCGCGCGCAGGCGCGCCATGTCGCGGATGGAGCCCGGGATCGAAGCGTCGGCCGCAACCTCGTCGAAGCTCGCCACGGCGCCGGCCGGATCGCCCTTGGCGGCGAGCACGGTGGCGGCGCGCATGCGGGCGAGCAATGGATAGGCGCCGTAGCCCTCTACCTCCAGCTGCTCCAGCGCGCCGAGCGCCTCGTCGTTCCTGCCTTCGTTGGCGAGCACCAGCGCCTGCGAGAAGGCGTCGCCCGAACTGTTGGCGCGGTTCGTGTTCCAGTATTCCCAGGCGACGAAGCCCGCGGTGGCGAGCACCACCAGCACGGCAAGCACCAGCGCCAAGGGTCCGTAGCGGTCCCATAGGGCGCGCGCCTTTTCCTGGCGGATCTCTTCGTTGACTTCACGGAAGAAGCTGTCGTCCGACATTTTTATCCAGAACCATGCCGGCCTGTTGATGGCCGACCCCATTGTGAGCGTGCGTTTTAGCGGAATTTTGTCGGCATGGAAGGGGTAGCGCCGAAAAACACCTGCGCCTGCCGCAGCGGGCGTCGACAAACCGCGCCTGCGCGGTCGGCACCGGCGGGATCACTGGAGCGGATTACGCAGTGGCCAGGCGCTTGCCTGCGGACGCGGCAGGGCGCGGCGTCATTTGCTTTCGGGATCGAGGAAGCCCTGCTGCATCGCCCAGATCGCCGCCTGGGTCCTGTTGTGCACGCCGATCTTCTTGAGGATCGCCTTGATGTGAACCTTCACGGTGGCTTCGGTGATCGACGTCTTTGACGCGATCATCTTGTTGGGCGCGCCGCGAACCAGCCATTTGACGATCTCCAGTTCCCTGTCCGACAGCAACGGGCTGTGCGCCCGGACGGAATTGGCCCTGGAGCCGGTCCAGTCGGCCTCCGCCAGGAGCTCGACAAACTGGCTGGGAAACACCTTTTCTCCAAGGATGACGAGGTTGAGCGACTCGATGAGCGCGGCCGGGGAGATCTCTTCCAGCAGGTAGCCGTCACCGCCCATGGCGAAGCTGTCGGCGATCTCCGCAGCGTTCAGCCTTCTGGCCATGAACACGATCCATGGCGGAACGTCCCGCGCCTTGAGGGCGTGGATGTCGGAGGTGAAATCGACCAGATTTTCCGGCTTCTGGACCAGCAGCATCATGCCGCTTTCCTGGATGTCGTCCGCCGGGACCTCCCGCAAGGTGTCCGCCTCAGCAACCACTGCGAATGGAGTACCGTGGAGCAGCGTCGCCAGCGCTGCCCGAAAGAGCTTGCTTTGTCCGACCAGGCACGTGTGCATGCAGCCCCGCTAGCGTGCTTTTGCCTGCGCCGGAAGCACGATCTGAAGTCGCGCTTCCGTTATCGCGCAAAACTGCTTAAGTCCTTATCCACCCTCCTGGAAACATTAGACCCAACCCCCAAGATGCCCCGCCGTGGCATTTTGTCTCCTCACAAGAAGCTATCACAAATTGTCGCGTTGGCAAACTTGTTAGCGGCCGTTAACTATTATTGTTGGACGCCGTCAGCCGGGATTGGGAAAATACCTTCTCCCCTTCTTCCAGTTTTTAACTTCCTTCACTGTAGCTCGTTACCGCCTGCACCCCTTGGAGCGATGCGCTCCGGATGTCCTTCGCCTGCCGTCGGCAGCATAGATTCATACCCTTTACGGCCACATTCGGATGCTGAGTGGCGAGGAAGTCGAGAACCGGTTGCCATGATGTCCCGTACCCTGCGTGCCCGCCTTGCCGCCTGCGGCCTGTTGCTCGTACCAGCCGAAATCGCGGCGCAGCCGGCCGGCAGCGCGCCTCCCCAATATGTCATCATTTCGTTCGACGGCGCGCATGACCTCGCCCAATGGCAGCGCAGCCGCGCGCTTGCCGCGCGGACAGGCGCACGCTTCACCTATTTCCTCTCCTGCGTGTTCCTGCTGTCGAAAGAGGTGCGCGGCGAATACAAGGCGCCGGGCAAGAAGGCCGGCCGTTCCGAGGTCGGCTTCGCGCAGACGAAGGCGGAGGTCGCGCAGCGGCTGGGCGAGATCCGGCTCGCGGCCGCCGAGGGCCACGAGATCGCCAACCACGCCTGCGGCCATTTCGACGGCAAGCAGTGGAGCAAGGCCGACTGGCTGAAGGAATTCGCGTCCTTCAGGCGCATCTTGGCGGACGCATACGAGATCAACGGCATCGAGGGGGAACCGGCGGACTGGAAGGCATTCGCCGCCACCGCGGTGTCGGGCTTTCGCGCGCCCAATCTCAGCACGAGTGCGGCGCTCTACGAGGCCCTGGAGACGGCGGGCTTCCGCTACGATGCGAGCAGCGTCTCGAGAGGCCCGGTCGTGCCGCATGCGGAAGGCGGCGTCTGGCGCTTTTCGCTGCCGCAAATCCCGGAAGGACCGTCGGCCAGGCGCGTGATCGCCATGGACTACAATCTCTTCGTGCGCCATTCGGGCGGCTTCGACCGCCCCGACGAGGCAGCGGCCTTCCAGGCGCGCAGCTACGAGGCGTTCAAGGCGGCGTTCGACGCGCAATATCTGGGCGAGCGCGCGCCGCTGCAGCTCGGCTTCCATTTCACGCTGATGAACGACGGCGCCTACTGGAAGGCGCTGGAGCAGTTCGCGCAGGAGGTCTGCCCGATGGCGGACGTCGTCTGCACCAGCTACGCCGACTACCTGAACGGCGCGCAGGCGCCGGCCGGCCAGGCCCGCGCGCCGACCGCCGGCGGCTGAGCCGCCGGCGTCGATCGCGTCACGACGCCGGCTGGTCCTCCGGACGCATGCCGGCCTTCTCGCGCTCGAGATAATGCTGATCGATGACGGGCAGAGGCGCGCCTTCCAGCGTCGCCTCGAAGGCGCGCAGGCGCTTGTAGATCGACAGCAGTTCGACGATCGTCGGCCAGGAGTTGACCAGGTACTGGAACGAGTTCGAGACCTGCGTGAAAGCCGATACGATCTGCTGGAAGATGCCGAAGGTGATCTTGCCCACGGCAAGGGTCGGCACCAGGATCAGGGTGGCGAAAACGGCATCCGTCTGGATGTAGAGATAGCGGGCGACGTCGAAATAGACGTAGTGCGCATAGAGCGTGAAATAGTTCTTGCGCACATTGGCGAAGAGTTCGGCCAGCGTCGGCGGCTGGGCGCGCCCCTCGTCGTCCTCGCCATAGACCAGTTCCTTGCGGAAGGCCGCCTCGACCCGCTGGTTCTTGAATTCGAGGCCGGGCAGCTTGATGCCGACCACCGCCAGCAACGCCGTCCCAAACAGCGACCAGAGGATGGCGACGATCACCAGCGGGTACGGAATCGCGCCGAGCACGGGAATCTCGGTGACATGCGCCGACAGCGCCGCGAGCAGCGGCAGGAACGCGATCAGCGTCATGATCGAATCGATGAAGCTGACGCCCAGGCCCTGCATGGTCGAGGAGAAGCGCATGGTGTCGTCCTGCACGCGCTGCGACGCGCCTTCGATATGGCGCAGCCTCGACCAGTAGGTGGTGAAATAGTCGTTCATGGCGGTGCGCCAGCGGAAGATGTAGTGGCGCACGAAGAAAAGGTTGAGCACCGCGACCGTGATGCCGACGAGAGCAAGCGCCAGGAACAGCCAGACGCCGTAATAGATCTCGCCCGGCGTGACCGAACCAGGCGTCGTCAGCGCGCGCTGGACCATGTCGTAGAACATGCCGCGCCAATCGTTCAGCGCCACGGACACCTGCACCGAGAAATTGGTGACGAAGATGATCAGGCCGGAGCCGAGGATGGACCAGTTCTGCCAGCGATGCGGCGCGTAGCGCGACCAGAACAGGTAGAAGATGCCGATTCCCGCGGCGAAGTAGAGATAGAACCACAGATACGCCGGCGTAAGGAACCGCATGGGCGAGATGATGGGGGCGGCGGCAGGGTCGGTCGGCGGCATGCCGAGGGCGGCGCCGAGATGTTCCCCGCCGAGGAACCAGAGCACGACGAGCAAAAGGCTCCAGGCGATGGCCGAAAGGAAGAACGGCTTCGGCTGCGGGAAGAAGGATACGAACAAAACGGCGGCTCCTCGGGTCGGGCGCAAATCAACTGATGGCGGGCATCAATCCACACTTCCCCGCGAAAGGAAATGGCCGCGGCGAACCGGGTCAGACGCAGCGGCTGCGCGAGAACCAGACAATCGTGGCGATTTTGGAGATGGCGGCATGGCCGCAGCGCCGGGCGCCGCGCGCATGCGCCGCAGAGCACGGCGCGAACATATCCGCCGCAGCCCTGCGAGGTGAGATTTTCCAGCCGTTCCCGGGGCGGGCTTCGCCCGAGTTCAGGCGCAGCCGCAGAGGGATGCCCGGCTTGGAGGAGATGGCGTTCGACGCCGGAGAACAGGCGCCGGCGCCGGCATGTGGACCGGCGGCAGGTCGGCGCGTTCGCGCTCCGACATGGCATCGATCTCGGGATGCGCATAGGGGTCGTCGATCCAGTCGTCGGACCCGCCGGCCCTGCCGGCGCGGAATGGCAGGAGATCGCGTAGCATTGAGCAAATCTTCATGACTTCGCTCCGGCTCATCGGCGCTGTTCCTTATGCTCCTCCAGAAGCCATGGGTTCTCAATCCAGAAGTGCTGTTGGCACGATTTAGAAAAACTGGATAAGGTTGCGCCATGGACCGGCTCGGCAAGGTGCATCTCAACGGTCTGCGCGCGGTGGAGGCCGTGGCGCGGCGCGGCTCGTTGCAGAAGGCGGCGGACGAGCTCGGCGTGTCGGCGAGCGCGGTCAGCCAACTCGTCAATCGCGCCGAGAAGCAGATCGGGCGGCCGGTGTTCGAGCGCACCCGCAGCGGATTGGTGCCGACCGAGTTCGGCCGGCGTTTCTGCGAGCGCTTGTCGACGGCCTTCCGCGAACTGTCGGGCGCGATGGCGCTGGCGGAGGACGCGTCGGATAACCGCCTGGTGGTTTCGGTGGCGCCGGCCTTCGCGGCGCGCTGGCTGGTTCCCCGGCTCAGCCGCTTCTACACGGCGCATCCCGAGATCATGCTGCGCATCGATGCTTCGACCAGGCTCGCCGACCTCGACCGCTCCGACATAGACGTGGCTATCCGCATGGGCGACGGCCGCTGGCCGGGCGTGAACGCCGAGCTGCTCTTCGCGCAGCGCATCTTCCCTGTCTGCGCGCCTGCGATCGCCGCGCGGCTGAAGCGGGTCGAGGACCTCTCGCACGAATGGGTGATCCGCGAGGAGAACGGCATGGTCGAGTGGGAGCGCTGGTTCGCGCAGGCGGGCGTCAGCGACATCACCCTGCAGATGGGCGCGAGTTTTACGGACCCGAATCTCTGCCTGGAGGCGGCGATCGGGGGACAGGGCGTGATGCTGGCCTCGCAGCTGCTGGCGGCCGATGCGCTTGCCGACGGCAGGCTGGTCGCGCCCTTCGGCATCACCGCCGACAGCGGGTTCGGCTATTTCGTCGCCACTTCCGCATCGAAGAAGCCGAGCCGGAAGGTCAAGGCGTTCGCCGACTGGCTGATGCGTGAGGCCGAGAAGACGCCGCAGTTCGGCGCGAGTTCGCGGTGAGACGCGATCAGCCGCCCGCCGAAACTGCCTGCTCGTAGACTTCCGGCTTGAAGCCGACCGTGATCGTGCCGTCGACATCAAGGACGGGTCGCTTGATCAGCGTCGGATACGCCTGCATCAGGGCGAGCGCCTTCTTCTCGTCGAGGCCCTGCTTGTCGGCGTCGGGAAGCTTGCGGAAGGTGGTGCCCGCCCGGTTGAGCAGGA
>DATDJN010000091.1:0-26871 GCA_036520515.1 Rhizobiaceae bacterium | reverse complement strand
TCGGTGGGCGCTGGCGGTGGATCGATCGCCGAGGTCTCCGACGTCACCAATTCGCTGCGCGTCGGCCCACGCTCGGCCGGCGCCCGTCCGGGTCCGGTCTGCTACAGCCGCGGCGGCACCGAGCCGACCGTCTCGGATGCGAACGCCGTCCTCGGCTATTTGCCGCCGCGCCTTCTCGGTGGCGACATGGCGCTGGATATTGAGCCGGCGCGTCAGGCCATCGCCGGAATCGCGGAGAAGCTCGGCTTGAGCGTCGAGGACGCGGCAAGCGGCATTCTGCAGATCGCCAACGAAGTGATGCTGGGCGCATTGCGCGTCATCACCGTGCAGCGCGGCCTGGATCCCCGCGATTTCGGCATTCTCGCCTTCGGCGGTGCTGGTCCTCTGCATGCAAACGCCATGGCCGAACTCCTCGGCTGCTATCCGGTGGTCGTGCCCAACAATCCGGGCGTCCTGTCGGCGCTGGGCTTCCTCGAGGCCGAGTTCAAGAACGAGTTCGTCCAGACCTTCATCCGTTCGTCGCGTCAGATCGAGCCTTCGATGGTATGGAATCGGTTCAAGGAGCTTCAGGCGCGCGGCACGGCCTGGCTGGACGAGCAGGAAGTTGTCGAGGGCGACCGCCGCTTGGTCTACTCGCTGGATCTGCGTTACGAACAGCAGGGCTACGAAGTGTCGGTGGATATCGATCCTGCCGTCGTGGCCGCGGCCGGTTCGCTGGAGCCCGTTTACGACCAGTTCCATGCGCTGCATGAACGGCTCTACGGCGTGCGGTTCCAGGTTCCGGTCGAGCTCGTCGCGCTGCGCGTCGTCGCAACCGGCGCGACGCCCCCGGTGGACCAGCAGGTGGTGCTGGCCGACGGCGGCGATCTGTCGGTGGCGCTGATGGAGACCCGGCCGGCTTATTTCGACGGCACCTGGGTCGACACGCCCAACTACGACCGCGAGAAGCTCGGGGTCGGGGCGCGGATCGATGGCCCCGCGATCATCCGTCAGTACGATTCGACAACCGTCCTGCTGCCTCGCCACTACGCGGAGGTGGACCAGTTCGGCAACCTTCAGATCTGGCCCTCGAAGAAGGGAAACTGAGACATGGCACAGCACGTCGATCCCATCACGCTCGATATCATCGAGAACGCGCTGAAGAACGCGCGTTTCGAGATGGACAACGTCGTGGTCCGCATCGCCCTCTCGCCGGCGGTGCGCGAACAGCACGACGAATTCCCGATGATCTGCAACGCCCGCGGGCAGATGATTGTCGGCCAGTTCGGATCCTATATCCCGGCCGTGGTCGACAAGTTCAGCGACTTCGCCGAAGGCGACATCTTCGTCTGGAATGATCCGTACGCCTGCAAGGGCTCCATCTCGCACAACAACGACTGGTGCGTGATGATGCCGATCTTCCATGAGGGCGTGCATGTCGGCTTCTCGTCGATCTTCGGTCACATGACCGATGTCGGTGGCACGGTGCCCGGATCGATGCCGGCCAACGCCCGTACCATCTGGGAAGAGGGACTTCGCGTTCCTCCGGTCCGCATCTACAGGCAGGGTGAGCTGAACGAGGGCGTCCTCGAGATCATGCTCAACAACACCCGCACCCCGGACATGAACAGGGCCGACCTGATGGCCCTGATCGCCGGTTGCCGCGTCGCAGCCAAGCGCGTGCAGGAACTGTGCGACCGGTTCGGCCGCGACACCTATACGGATGCCTGCGATCTTCTGATGCTACGCACCCGCGATGCAATGAAGATCATCATCGACAAGTACATCACCGAAGAGCCGGTCAGCTTCGAGGACTGGGTCGACGACGACGGCATCGGCAATGGCCCGTTCAAGATGAAGCTGTCGATCTACCGTCGAGGCGACAAGGCGGTGTTCGACTTCACCGGCACCGCCGACCAGGCGCCGGGCCCGATCAACTTCCACATCCATGAAGGGCTCTGCAAGCTCTTCTTCGGTGTGTACATGATCATGGCCTTCGATCCGTCGATCAACTTCAATGAGGGCTTCTACGATCTCTTCGAGATCATCCTGCCCGAAGGCTCGCTGCTCAATCCGAAGTTCCCGGCGGCCCTTTCGAACCGCCTGAACACGCACACCCGCTTCTTCGACTGCCAGGCGGGCGCGCTCGGCCAGCGTGCACCGCACCTGTCGATGGCTGCCGGCTACGGAACGTCGCCGCATTTCATCTTCAGCGGCAACGACAAGGACGGCAAGTACTTCCAGCTCATGGAGCTGCTGTTCGGCGGCGTTCCGGGCCGTCCGCGCGGTGACGGTCTCGACGGCCACGCTTGGTGGCCGCTCTTCTCGGCGACCCCGCTGGAGTACATCGAGAACTACTACCCGGTTCTGGTTGAGAGCTATCGCCCCGTGAAGGATTCCGGCGGCGCGGGCCTGCATCGTGGCGGGGCCGGCATCGAGAAAATCTACCACCTCCTCGAGCCGGGTAAGGTTTCGATCCACGATGACCGTGAAGTCGTTCCGCCGTGGGGCATCAATGGCGGCCTCTTCGGTGGCACTTCGTCCAAGGCGGTCATCCGCGCTGGTTCCGATGTTGCCGAGAAGGTGCCTTCCAAGGTCGACAACCTGGAGGTCAATCCGGGCGACAAGGTCGTCTTCATCACGGCCGGTTCAGGCGGCTGGGGCGATCCGCTTGAGCGGTCGCCTGCCATCGTTGCCCGCGACGTCGCCTATGATCTCGTGTCGGCGCAAAAGGCTCACAGCGACTACGGTGTCGTCCTCGACGCCAATGGGCAGCCTAACGTTGCGGAAACCGACGCCCTGCGTGCGGCGATGCGCGAGAAGCGCGGCGCACCCGAGCAGTTCAGCTTCGGCTACTTCCCGCCCGTGGCTGAAGCGGCCGAGTAAGCAACAAACAAAAAGCACGACCGGAGAGTGATTGCGTTGAGTACCCAGGATCCGGTCGTGTTCCTCGTTCAGCGAGTGATGGAGACGTCATTCGCTGACCTGCCACAACTGACGCTCGACAAGGCCAAGACGTTTCTGCTCGACACGTTTGGCGTCGGTGTCATCGGTTCGCGCGGATTTCGCGTCGAGCCGATTACCGACATGGCCGTGGGGTGGGGTAGCGGAGACGAAGCCACCATATGGGTGAGCGGCCGCCGTGTCGCGGCGCCCGTCGCGGCGATCGTCAACGCCTACCAGATCCACTGCCTCGAATTCGACTGTGTTAGCGACGCCGCCGTTCTTCATCCGATGGCCACCGTGCTTTCGAGCCTGTTGGCCTACGCGGAACGCCGCTCCCGTCAGGGCCGCCCCGTCGATGGGAAAAGCTTCCTGACTGCGGTTACCCTCGGCGTCGATGTTGCGGTATTCCTGGGGCTGGCCGCTACCGGTCCCACACGCTTCTTCCGACCTGGCGTGGCGGGTGGCTTCGGTGCAGCTGCTGCGCTCTCGAAGCTCGAAGGCTTCGACAGCGATACGACGACGGCAGTGCTGGGCAACCAGTACGCGCAGACCTGCGGCACGATGCAGTCGCACGTCGAAGGTTCGCCCCTGCTGGGACTGCAGGTGGGCATGAACTCGCGCGCTGCGATCATGGCGTGCGACCTCGCCATTGCGGGCATATTGGGGCCGCGCGATACGATCGTCGGGCAATACGGCTATGCGCGCCTGATCGAAGGCGGGAGGTTCGACGCGGAGCGCGGCATGAACGTCCTTCGCCAGGGCTTCCAGATCGAAAACCTGTCGCACAAGCCCTATCCGACGGGGCGTCTGGTGCACGGCTCGCTCGAAGGCGTCGACACGCTGCGCCGGCAGCACGGCTTCGATGCGGATGAAATCGAAGCCATCACCTGCTTTGTGCCGCCGCTCGTCAACCGCCTGGTCGCTCGACCGGACATCGCACGCCCGACTGCCAACTACGCCAAGCTTTGCCTGGCGTTCATTATCGGCACGCTGCTGAACCATGGCAGCGTGGACGTCGAGCACTTTGTCGGTGAAGACATGCTCTTTGATCCGCGCACGCATGGGATCGCGTCGCGCGTGACAGTCGTCCAGAATGACAACCCCGATGACACTGCGATGGTCCCGGTCAAGGTGGTCGTGCGCCTCAGGTCGGGCGTCAGCCACGCGATCGATATCCAACAGGCATTCGGCCATCCGGATGTGCCGCTAAGCCGCGAACAGAATGTCGAAAAATTCTGGAAAGCCTGGCGCAGCGTCAAGGGAATGTCCGACGACGCAGGACAAATGCTCGTCGAGCAGGTCGATAATCTGGAAAGCATTCCAGACGTCGCGATTCTGACGAAAACACTAAGTCGCACGACTTGATAGTTATAGCCGTGTAGAGGGGCCCAATGGATTTGATAGACAAGATTATAGACAAGACGGCGTCGTTATTCGCGAGAATTGCGGGAATGCTGATCGTTGTTATCGCTGTCATGGTTGCAGTCGATGTTGTTGCGCGCAACACTTCGGGCGCCGTGCTGGTTCAGTCGTATGAACTGAGTTCCTACCTTTTCGCCATCAGCCTCAGCCTTGGCATGGCATATGTCGGCCTGTCCGGGGCCCATATCCGGCTGGACGTCGTCTACGTTCGTTTCCCTCATCGCATCAGGAGGTTGCTGGACGTGCTGGCGCTGGCTTCGCTGACCGGAGTGAGCGCGTTCCTGTTCTATCTCGGCTTCGAGCTTGCCGTGAAGAACTTCACGAAGGGCGTGGTCTCGACCTCGCACCTGGCGATTCCGCTGGCTACACCGCAGTTCGTGTGGGTGTTCGGCTTGGGTGTCTTCGCCCTGACGTCTCTGCTCCTCAGCATCCGACACGCCGCCTATCTGTTGTCGGGACGGGGTGATGCCGCGGATCGTATCGGTTCGATCAATCCCGAGAAGGAGATCGAAGAAGCGATCGAAGATGCGAATGCCGAAGGAGCCCGGGCATGATAGCCGTACTACTCGCCGTCCTGTTCGGACTCCTCGCACTTGGTATTCCCGTCGCGGCGGTGCTCGCCATCTGCGCGCTGGTGCTTGATCACTGGTTCTCCTTCTTTCCGGTCATGCCGGCGATCGGTGAACTGATCTGGAGCGGTTCGAGCAGCTTCGCGCTGACTGCAGTGCCGCTCTTCATCCTCACGGGCGAAATTCTCCTGAACTCCGGCATAGCCGCGCGGATGTTCAAGTCGATCGACAGCTGGGTGCGTGTCATCCCCGGCGGGATGCTTCATTCCATCGTCGGCTCCAGCGCGCTGTTCGCCGCGACGTCGGGCTCGTCAGTCGCGACGGCGGCTACGATCGGCACTGTGTCGATTCCCCAGATGAAGCCGGGCGGTTATGCTCCGCCGCTCTTCCTGGGCACTATCGCGGCAGGCGGCACCCTCGGCATCCTGATCCCGCCATCGATCAACATGATCATCTATGGCGTGCTCGCAGAGGTTTCGATCGGCCGTCTGTATCTCGCCGGCATGATCCCTGGCGTGATCCTGGCGCTGCTCTTTTCGCTGCTGATCGTGATCATCACGCTGTGGCAGACCAGGGCAATCAAGATCGTCGTCCCCGAGACCAGCTGGAAGGAGCGCATCTCCGTTCTTCCGGGCATCGTCCCGCCGATCATGCTGTTCGTTCTGATGGTCGGCTCGATCTATCTGGGAATAGCCACTCCCACCGAAGCTGCCGCACTGGGCTTCCTCGGTGCCGTTGCGATGACCGCATTCAACGGCGGTCTCAGCGCCGCCATGATGATGCGGGCCTTCGAACGCACGATCCGCACGACGTGCATGGTCATGCTGATCGTGCTTTGCGCGCAGGTCCTGAACTTCGCCATGGTCGGCGTTGGCCTTGCCGAGCAGATCAGGACGTTCGTGGGTGGGATAGACGCTCCGCCGCTGGTCATCCTGATCTGCATCGTCCTGGCGTATCTGGTCCTGGGCTGCTTCATGGAAAGCCTGTCCCTGATGATCGCAACGACCCCTATCGTGGTGCCCATCATCATAGCGCTTGGCTATGACCCGGTGTGGTTCGGCGTGGTGTTCATGATCCTCATCGAGGCGGCACTGATAACGCCGCCGATCGGAATGAATCTGTTTGTCGTCCAGTCGGTGCGAGGCGAGGGCAGTTTCAACGACGTGGCGCGCGGTGCGGCGCCGTTCGTGCTGGCAATGCTGGTGATGATCGGCCTGCTGATCGCGTTCCCAGGACTTGCAACGTGGCTGCCAAGCTACGTGCGCGGGTAACGGACAAATACAAAATCTTCAAACTTAGAGAGGGTATGATGAAGACACTTTTCATTTCCATGGCTGCGCTTGTCGGGCTGGCGTCCGCCGCCGGCGCCGACACGCTGCCCGAGACACAGGTCAACGTGATCGGCAATGTCAGCACGACGACCCAGAGCGCGTTGCTCGAGCGCCCATTCTGGACGCAGAAGATCCAGGAACTGTCGGGCGGCAAGGTGAAGACGCAGTTCCGCACCCGCAACGAGATGGGCCTGCAGGGGCCGGAGACGTTCGGACTGCTGTCTGACGGCGTGATGGACATCACCAACGCGGCCCTTGGCCATCGCAGCGGCGCGGACCCGATCGCTGACGGCAACGATCTCGCCGGCATGACCTCGAACTTCGATGACTTCGAAGCTCTGTCGAACGCTTTCCAGCCGGTGCTGTCCGACTACTTCAAGGAGAAACTCGGTATCCGCATCATTGGCCTGCTCTCCTACCAGGGCCAGGTGCTGTACTGCCGCACCGATTTCAACAAGCTGTCGGACGTTTCCGGCCTTCGCGTGCGTACGTCCGGTGCGTCGCAGGCTGACTTCATCAGCTACCTGGGCGGTCAGCCCATCGATATGGCGTTCGGCGAAGTGCAGCAGGCGCTCGAGCAGGGCGTCATCGACTGCGCCATCACCGGCACGTTGAGCGGTTACACCTCGCGCTGGTACGAAGGCGCCAAGACCATCTTCGGCATGCCGATCAACTTCGGTGCGCAGGCCTACGCGGCCAACGACAAGTGGTGGGAATCGCAGGACGAAGCCGTCCGCACGTTCCTGACCAAGGAGGTCGATGCTCTCGTTGATGAGATGTGGGCTCTCAACCGCAAGGAGAACGATGAAGGCCTGCTCTGCAATTCGACCGGGCCGTGCACGCTCGGCGAGGTCGGCGGCCTGAAGCTCGTCGAGCCGAGCGAAGCTGACCTTGCGCTCCGTCAGGAGGCCTTCGAAAAGGGCGTTCTGCCGAAGTGGTTCGAGCGTTGCGGGGACGTCTGCAAGACGATCTACGCCGAGACGCTGGCTCCGGCGATCGGCCTGAAGGCGAACTAAGCCAAACATCTTTGGCGTTGTGACGGGCGAGGGGCTCAGCTCCTCGCCCGTTTTCTTTTGCGCACGTGCAACCGCGCTTGCGCGCGTAGGGCAGGGGCTTTCGCCCGCTTCGTGTTGGTGCCCTCACTGCCCCTGGATGGCTGCACACGGTATTCCGACCGATGCATCTTCATCCCCTGCAACGGCGGAGCGCACGCATCATTTTGCCCGACGGCTCGACGGCGGCGTCACCGTGGCGACGCCGCACGGCTCGTTGCGGCGGGAATACAGACGGCGCGGCGCCCGATTGGTCTGCGAGGCAAGAAGTGCATGGCGGACGCCACTTCTACGCCCTCCCTGCGCCCCTGCAACGACACTGTCGTGCGCGCCGAGGCTTGGGGGCGATCGCGCTACGTCGGCCCTGCTGGAGCGACTGCTCACGATCTCGCGCCAGGCGCTTGGGTGCATTTCTACAAGAAAAAGCCGGCCCGCATGGCGGACCGGCTCAGACCGCTGACAACCTCCGGGCTCTGCGGTGCTGCTTCAGAGTCACGGTACGTCACAGATTCAGACCGTGAACAGACCGGAATCAAAACCCCTCGATTTTGACTGCCGCCAAGAACCGAGGGGTTTGTATTCAATCTGAGCCGGCCCGCATGGCGGACCGGCTTTGACATTTGGGTGCTTTGATCGAACCTGCGGCGGTCTCAGTATCCGGCCAGCCGAGGCAGGAAGAGGAAGACGTCGGGCAGGAACAGGACGGCAAGCGTAACGCCGAACTGGATCAGGAGATACGGCCAGACCTCTTTGACGATCGGTCCCATCTTCAGGCCGGAAATGCTCATCATGACGAACAGGAGCACGCCGACCGGCGGGGTAAGCATCCCAACGATGAGCGTCAGGATGAACACCAGCGCGAAGTGTAGCGGCTCGATACCGTAGGCAATCGCCATCGGGGCGAAGATCGGCACCAGCATGACGTAGGCTGCCGTGGACTCCATGAACATGCCGATCACGACCAGCATCAGGAAGATCAGGATCAGGAATATCGTCGGATCGCTGGTCATCCCCTCGATGACGCTGCGCAGCATGTCCGGCACGTGGTCAATCGAGAAGATGAAGGTGACCGTCGAGGCGAAAGCGATGATCACAGCCACGACGCCGGTCGCGATCGCCGCATTGATCAGGCATTCGGGGAGATCGGCCAACTTGAGCTCACGCGTGAAGAAGAAGCCGAGCAGGAGCGCCAGCACCACCGCGATTGCGCCGCCTTCGGTAGCGGTGAAGACGCCGCCCATGATGCCGCCGATCACGATGACCGGGATCATCAGCACCGGCAGGGAGCGGAAGCCGACGCGCGCCACCTGCGCAAGCTTGAAGGGCTCGCCGGTGAGGGGGAAATTGTGCCAGCGCGCGGCCAGATATACATACAGCATCATCAAGGCAGCGATCAGGAAGGCCGGCAGCACGCCGCCGATGAACAGGGCGGGGAGCGACAGCGTTGGCCCGGCGATGGTGGCGTAGACGATCATTGCCGTCGAAGGCGGGAGGATAGGCCCCAGGTTGCCCGTGGCGGCGATCAGGGCCGCGCCGAACGGCTTGTTGTAGCTGTCCCCGAGAGGCTTCATCAATGCGCCGCCAAGCGCCGCGGCATCCGCCACCGCAGCGCCCGAAACAGACGCCAGCCCCATGCCTGAGACGACAGTCACATGGCCGATGCTGCCCCGCACCCGGCCGATGAGCGTATTGGCGAAATTGATCGCGACCGTGACGATGCCGCCACGCACCATCAGTTCGCCGGCGAGCATGAAGAAGGGAATGGCAAGCAGCGGGAAGGAGTTGACGGCAAACATCATCTTGGAGGCCATCATCTCGATGGGCAAGCCGCTCATCCACAGGCCGACCATGCCTGCTACGCCGAATGCGAATCCGATGCCCACTCCCAGCAGGCAGATTGCGAAAAAGACCAGTGCAACGATCATGCTCATGACAGCGCGTGCTCCGTCAGGCTTTGATTGCGTTCGACCGGTTTGCCTTCGATGAAACGCACGATGAGATGAACCAGCGACCAGCCAGAGCCGATCGCGAGAGGGTAGTAGTACCACGCAGCCGAAACGGGCAGTGTGTTGAGAGGTTCGAACGAACGCGCTTTGATGCTGACGACGGCGCCGGACAGAACCACCAGCATGAGGACGAAGACTATGGCGGCGCCCAGCCGGTAGACGATAGCTCTGCCGGTAGGCCCCAGGGAGTCCGGCAGCGTCGTGATGGCGACATGCAGTCCCTTGGAGATGCCGAGGGGCATCACCAGGAAGGTGATCCATATGAAGCACATGCGGCTGAGTTCACTGGCGAATATCAGCGACTTGCCAAAAATGTAGCGGCCGACGACGTCGGCCGTGATGACGACGACGAGCGTCGCCATGAGGAGCGCAATGACGATTGTCAAACTGCGATCCACTCCATCGAGATATCTTTTCACGTGGGCTATTTCCCCGCCTGTACTTGTTTGATGAATTGCTCGACGATTTCATCCCCGAGCCTTTCCCTCACGACGGCTTCGACGGAAGCCGTCGCTGTCCGGAAGGCTTCGCGTTGTTCCGGTGTCAGCGTGACCATCTCGACCCCGTGCGACAGGACAGTTGCCAGGTTCTCCGCCTCGTCGGACGCGGCGTATCTGCGCTGCTCGAGCGTCGCGAGGCGGCCGGCCTCGATGATCGCCGCGCGGTCCTCCGGGGACATTGCGTCGAGCACCGATTTGCTCGCGGCGAAAACCAGCACATCGAAGAAGTGCCCGGTGTCCGTCAGGTACTTCTGCTTGGCGTCGTATAGCCGGAAGCTGTTGATCACCGCGTAGGGGTTCTCCTGCCCGTCGACGACACCCTGGCTCAATGCGGCGAACATCTCGCTCGCATCGATTGACGTTGGGCTGGCGCCAAGCTGGTTGAAGGTGGCGATGTGCACCGGATTGTTCTGAAGCCGGATCTTCAGGCCCTGGAGATCTTCGGGCGTCGAGATCGGGCGCACGGAATTGGTGATGTTGCGAAAGCCAAGCTCCATGAAGCCCAGGACCACCAGTCCCTTTTCCTCGAAGAGGGGCTTCAACTGCTCTCCGAACGGGCCGTCGAAGAGCGCAAAGGCTTCGTCCCGGTCCGAAAAGACGAAGGGCATGTTGGCGACGCCGATTTCCGGCACCTGCGAATTGAAGAATGCCGACGACACGAACACACCAAAATTGATGCCGCTCTGCGCCTGGTTCACCATTTCCGGCGCCTGACCGAGTTCGCTGTTGGGGAAGACCGCTACGCTCTGGCGGCCCTCGGTCAGTTCAGCAACCTTGGGGGCGAACACATCGCGCATGGCTCGCGTGGATGAGTGTATGTCTCCGAAGCCGGAACCGAGGCGGAGCTCCGCTGCATGGGCCGTCGAAACGAGGATCGCGAACGATGCCGCGCAAGCCGCAGCTCGCGCAACTGTCTTGAAATGGATCATCAGGTAGCTCCCCTTTTTTGCCGATGCCGTTCCCGTGGCTTTTTCGGCACGATTGATTACGTATTCAATGTCTGGGCCGTAGTCTGATCTGTCAACGGGGCGCCGAAGGCGTGCGGCTGCCTTCGGGTCGTCTTTGCAAAGCGGTGCCTCCCCGGACGATGCCGGGCCGGGGAGGCGGCTGGCTTATTTTGCGGCGTCGACCTCTGCCAGGAACCTGTCGACGAGGTCGTTGCCGAGCGACTCGCGAACCTTGTCGTAGATCGGCGCCGTGGCGGTACGGAACGCCTCGCGCTGCTCCGGCGTCAGGACGGTGATCTCGACGCCCTTCGAGGCGACCACGTTGCGGTTTTCCGCCTCGTCGGCCGCCGCGATGCGACGCTGTTCTTCGGTGGCGAGGCGGCCTGCCTCGACAACTGCCGCCCGGTCTTCAGGCGGCATGCCGTCGAGGACCTTCTTGGAAGCGGAGAAGACGATGATGTCGAAGAAGTGGCCCGTCTCCGAGACGTACTTCTGCTTCGCGTCGTAGAGACGAAGGTTGTTGATGACGGCGTAGGGGTTCTCCTGGCCATCGATCACGCCCTGGCTGAGCGCCGGGAAGATCTCGGTCCCGTCGAGGGCAACCGGGCTGGCGCCGAGCAATTCGAACGTGGCGATGTGCACGGGGTTGCTCTGCAGGCGGATCTTCAGGCCGGCAACGTCCTTCGGCTCGATGACCGGGTGCTTGGCGTTCGTGATGTGACGGAAGCCGAGCTCCATGAAGCCCAGGACAACCAGTCCCTTTTCTTCGAAGAGCTTCTTGATCTCTTCCCCGATCGGACCGTCGATCACCTTGAACGCGGTTTCCCTGTCGGCGAAAACGAAGGGCAGGTTTGTCACGCCGACCTGCGGCACCTGGGAATTGTAGAAGGCTGTCGAGACGTAGACGCCGAAATTGATGCCGCTCTGCGCCTGGTTGACCATTTCGGCCGACTGGCCCAGTTCGCTATTCGCAAAGACGGACGCGGTGTGGCGGCCCTGCGTCAGTTCTTCGACTTTGGGGGCAAACACTTCCTTCAGCGCACGGGTGCTGGAGTGCGTGTTTCCGAAGTTTGACCCCAGGCGGAGGTCATCGGCCACAGAGGCCGATATGCCTAAGCCGAGAGCTCCAACGAGAGCGCTCGCCCGGAGCGCAGTCTTGAATGCAGTATTCATCAAATCTCCCCTTTGGTTTTTGAAGGCTAGTGTCAGATATCGTGGCGGATGTTCAGTCGGCGGCGACGCGGGCTGCTGAAATACCCGCGAGTCTGCCGAGGCCGATTGCGGTTCCTATGCCCGCGGCCGGCAGGTAGCCTCTCGGGCCCTGTCCGGAGATGCCGCAGGCCGTACCGCCCCCGGCAAAAAGGTTCGGCAGTCGGCTCCCGTCGGGACGCAGCACCTGTGCTCCCGCATCGACCATCAGGCCGCCCTGCGTGTGGAAGAGAGCACCCGTGGTGCGGACGCAGTGAAGCCGTCCCGACAGCGGTGCCTTCGTGGTGAAGTCGCGGCCGAACGGACAGGCCGCGCTGCCATGCGCCATCTCTTGCACGCCTCGGTACGTTGCCTCGAAAGCCTCGGCAGGGATCTTCATCAGCTCGGCAAGCTGCGCGGGCGTGTCGGCTGAGCGAATGGCCCCAAGCGCAACCAGTTGCCTGAACTCGGGCAACTCTTCGACCAGCGCCCGGCGCTGGTCATCGAACACGATCCAGCCGATACCGTCGGGCTGCGCCAGGACGTTCAGTGCCTGGGCGGCGATGTCCGCGATCTCGTTGGAGAATCGCTTCCCCTCCAGGTTCACGGTGAACCCGCCATGCATGACGGATTCGTAGTTCATGATGATCCCGTAGGGGTCGGCGAGCGCGCCATAACCCTGGTAGGAGTCCATGCAGCCGACCGCGGCCCCGAGTTCCATACCCCACTGGATGCCTTCGCCCTCGTTACCCTCGTGGCCGAAATATCGGTAGTAGGGAGCGTTGCCGAATTCCGGGATGTACTTGCGCACCATCTCGTGGTTGGCGCCGAAGCCGCAGGTGGTGAGGACCAGTGCCTTGCAGCCGATGTTCTCTATGCCGCCGTCCACGCGCCTTACGCGCACCCCGGTCGCCCTGCCGTCGGGATCGGCATAGACCATGTCCACATGGGCGCCCGTAACGAGGTCGACGCCGGCATTGGCGGTCGCGCGGATCAGGGAACCCATGAGTTCCTCGCCGGTGCGGGTGGGCATCCCCTGCATGCGGTTGACCGAATGCCCGAAGAACCCGCCCCAGCGGATATTCATGCTGAACGGGATGTCGTGCTTGTCGATCAGCCAGTCGATGGCGGTTCCGGTGTTCTCGGCAACTGTCCGCGCAATGACCGGGTCCGCCGTGCCCTTGGTCCGAGCCATGATGTCGGCGTAGTAGCGGTCGGCGTCGTCGTCGACGCCCTGCTCCTTCTGCAGACGCGTGCCGGCCGCGCATGCGTAGCCCTGCGACATGCTTGTGCTGCCGCGCGGATGCTCGTCGCGCTCGAGCAGAAGCACGTCGGCCCCCTCGTCGCGCGCCGCAAGTGCCGCTGTGAGGCCGGCTGCGCCGGCTCCCACGACAACGACGGGGACTTCGATGTCGAAGGGCGCTTCAGGGGTAGGTGCAATGGTCAATTCGTCTCTCCTCGCCGGGGGCAGCATGACGACAGACGTCAAGGCGCTCCATCGATTGCATACGAATGCATCATGAAGAAGAGAGCCGCTCTGTCAAGCTTCTCGGTTTAGACGATCAACACGAATTTTGCAGCATTTTGATGAATTCTCATCGAAATCCGGCGTTCCGGAGCATTGACTCGGTCACGCTCCGGGTGATTTGAATGCGGTTGCAAGATGGCCGCTGGGCCGGCGGTTGTGCACCGTTTGAACGAGTTGATTGCGTCCAGCCCAGGGAGTTGCCTTGAGCGGCGCGCACGCTGTGGAGGAAGAATGATCGAAGCGAAAAATCCGCTTCCGTGGCTCGTCGATCGAGTCGTGGGAACGTCGTACGGCGACCTGCCATCCAACGCTGTCGAAAAGGCGAAGACGTTCACCATCGACTCATTCGGTGTCGGTGTAGCCGGGTGCAAGGGCTTTGCGCTGGATCGGGTTCTCAGCGTTGCCCAGAGCTGGGGGCAGGGGGACGAGGCGACGGTGTGGACGAGCGGCCAGCGCCTTCCCGCCTCGGCTGCCGCCTTCCTCAACGGATATCAGATTCACGCGCTCGAGTTCGACTGCGTCAACGAGGATGCCGTCCTTCATCCCTTCGCGACCGTGCTGTCCGCTGTGATGGCCTATTGCGAGCGACGGTCCGGGCAGGGCAGGCCGGTCAACGGTCGTGACTTCCTTGCCGCGATCTGCATGGCCGTCGATGTCTCGATCTTCCTCGGCAAGTCGTCGACCGGGCCGATTCGTTTCTTCCGGCCGGCTGCTGCCGGCGGCTTTGGCGCGGTGGCGGGCATCGGCAAGCTCGAGGGATTTGATGCCGAGGCGATGACGGGAGCCTTCGGCATCCACTATGGTCAGGCCAGCGGAACCATGCAGGCGCATGTCGAGGGTTCTCCGCTTCTCGGCCTCCAGGTCGGCTTCAATTCCCGCGCAGCCGTCATCTCGTGCGACTTCGCCGCCCAGGGCTTGCTTGGCCCGAAGGATGTTCTGACCGGCCCGCACGGTTATTTCCGCCTGTTCGAGAACGGCGACTTCGACGTCGAGCACGGCAAGCGGGAACTGGAGAAGAGCTTCCAGATCGAGCGCATGTCGCACAAGCCGTTCCCCTCGGGTCGCCTGTCGCACGGCGCCGTCGATGGGCTCATGCGTCTCACCAAGGCGCACGGGTTCAGCGCCGATGATATCGACAGCATCACCTGCGTGGTGCCCCAACTGGTTTACCGGCTCATGGGCCGGCCGGATGTTCCCGACCCCGCGCCCAACTATGCCAAGCTCTGCCTGCCGTTCGTCATCGGGACCTACCTGGTCCATGGGGACGTCGATGTCGAACACTTCATCGGCGACGACATGCTCCAAAATAGACGCACGCACGACATCGCGAGCCGTGTGACCCTTGTCCGGGACGACAATCCGAGCCACAGCGCGATGACGCCGCAGACCATCAGCGTCAAGCTCAGGTCCGGTGTCGAGCATAGCGTGGTCGTCGAGGCGGCGTACGGGCATCCGGACAATCCGCTCAGCCGTCAGGAAAACCTGGACAAGTTCTGGCGTTGCTGGAACCGCGCGAAAGATCTGGACGAGGCAGCCGGCCGCGCCTTGATCGAGGCGGTCGACAACATCGAGGAACTCGCAGACGTGGCAGTGCTGACCCGGTATCTGGTCGGGTCGAGGGCGAGCTGACCCCGCTCGGGGGCACCCTGGGGCTGGCCATGCCGGCGGCCGCGTCCACTCAGCGCCTGCGCTCACACTTGAATGCGTATGCAAACGATCTTAATCTGACGAATACGGACTGCGACGCATCAGGACAGAGGCTCCGGCGCCGCGGCTTCCTGACTGTAGGGATGGTAAGAACAGAATGACGGGCAAGACGCTCTACGACAAGGTTTGGGACAGCCACGTCGTCAAGCAATATGACGACGGCAGCGCCCTTCTTTATATCGACAGGCACCTGGTGCAGGAGGTTTCCAGCCCGCAGGCGTTCGACGGGCTGGTGGAAGCCGGGCGGCCGATGCGGCGGCCAGACAAGCATATTGCCGTCGCCGACCACGCCGTGCCCACGCGCTTGCGCCACCTTCCGATGCCTGACGGCCTGGCGTCCCGCCAGGTCTCCCGCCTGATGCGCAATGTGGAAAAGTTCGGCGTCCCCTACATCGACATGAACGACCGCCGCCACGGCATCGTCCATGTCATTGGCCCCGAACTCGGCTTCACGCTCCCCGGCGTCACGCTCGTCTGCGGCGACAGTCACACCTCGACCCATGGCGCTTTCGGCGCAATCGCCTTCGGCATTGGCGCCAGCGAGTGCGAGACGGTATTCGCCACGCAGGCGTTGCGCCAGCGCAAGCAGAAGCGCATGCGTGTCTGGCTCGATGGCAGCCTCGGGGTCGGCGTCTCGGTCAAGGACATCATTCTCGCCCTGATCGCGAAGATCGGCACGGGGGGCGGTTTCGGCTATGCGATCGAATATGCCGGGTCGGCTGTCGCCGAACTGTCCATGGAAGCGCGCATGACCCTCTGCAACATGACGATCGAGGCTGGAAGCCGGGTCGGCATGGTAGCGGTGGACGGGACCACGATGGACTATGTGAAGGGCAGGCCGCTGGCGCCGGCTGGCGAATTGTGGGAGCGCGCAGTCGCGGAATGGCGCGACCTCCGTTCCGACGACGATGCCGAGTTCGATCGTGAGATCAGGCTCGATGTGTCGCAGATCGCGCCGCATGTTTCCTGGGGCACCACGCCGGAAGAGACGGTGCCGGTCACCGGTCAGGTCCCCGATCCGGCAGCCGAGCCAGACCCCGCACGCCGCGCCCGCCTGCAGAAGAGCATCGACTACATGGGGCTCGCGCCCAACACGCCGTTGCGCGACATCGCCATCGACAGGGTTTTCATTGGGTCTTGCACCAACGGGCGCATCGAAGACCTGCGCAAGGCTGCCTCGGTCGTCGAGGGGCGGCGGGTCGCCGCGGGTGTCTCGGGCATCGTCGTCCCCGGTTCAGCCTCCGTACGCATCCAGGCGGAGGCGGAAGGTCTCGACCGCATCTTCAAGGACGCGGGCTTCGAATGGCGCGATTCGGGGTGTTCGATGTGCGTCGCCATGAATGACGACAGGCTTGCCGAGGGCGAGCGCTGCGCATCGACATCGAACAGGAATTTTGAGGGCAGGCAGGGCAAGGGTGGTCGCACCCACCTGATGAGCCCGGAGATGGCCGCCGCGGCGGCCGTGATGGGGCGCTTGGCCGACGTGCGCCAGTTGAAGGGCTGACATGCAGAAGTTCACGATCCTCACCAGTGTCGCGGCGCCCCTGCGGGAAACGCATCTGGATACCGATGTCATCTTCCCCGCCCGGTTCCTTCTCCTGCCCGACAAGAAGGGCCTGGGAGAGCAGCTCTTCAACGAGCGGCGCACCAACCGGACGGGCGAGGGGCCGCGCTTCGTGCTGGATACCCCGCCTTTCGACAAGGCGCAGATTCTTGTCACGGGCAATGCATTCGGCACCGGCTCGAGCCGGGAGCAAGCGGTGTGGGCGCTCGCCGATTTCGGCATCCGTTGTGTCATCGCGGCGAGTTTCGGCGAAATCTTCTTTGCAAACTGCGTGAAGAATGGCGTCCTCGCCATAGTGCTCGACGAGGCGGCGCACGAGGCGGTCATGAAGGAATCCGAATCCGGCCGTCCCCTCACGATCGACCTCGCGGCGGCGCAGATTCGTTTTGAGGACGGCACGACGCTGGCCTTCGACATAGACCCGCATCGCAAGCGCACGCTGCTCGAAGGCTTGGACGAGATCGGATTGATCCTGACGGACGACGGCGACGAGATCGCCGCCTTCGAGGCGCGCCAGCGTGCCGAAAAGCCCTGGCTGTATTTGTCCGACGAACAGGTCGCCGTTCTCAGGCAACCGTAAGGGCTGTCAGCGGTTTCGGCTCGGGCTGCGAACTCGCTGGCCCGGGCCCAGGTTGTCGTCCAGGGCCGGCTTGGAACGATGGATGTTCATGACGTAGGTCATCTGGTCCGCCGGATGCCAGTTGAACGACGCGATCAGCACGCCGGATTCGGTGAGATAGCGGCGCAGCAACTGCAGCGACCACGATCCGGGCAGAAGACCGAGATGTCGAGACATCTCCGGCGGCATGGGAACCGCTCGGATTTCCTGTACGGCTCGCTCGATCTTGCCGTCCGAGTGTCGTTCCAGCAGCGAGAAGAACGGACCCTGGTGGCTTTCCAGCGAAGGGATGATCTCCTCGAAACGCGGGGGGATGAAGCTCTGGACGTAGCAGATCGGCTGGCCCCCGGGCTTGGTCCAGCGCACCCCGCTGATCCGGAACCACTCTTCTCCGGCAAGTCCTCCGACGAGTTCGGCGATCTCGGGTTCGAGAACGACGCGCTGGGTGTCGAGGATCGCGAACCAGGTATCGAGCGCGACCTGGAACAGTTCCTCCAGCGATCCGAACGACTGCAGGAATGTCGAGTGCGGCTCGGCCGAGATCACGCGGGTTCCGACGCCTTGCCGACGCTCGACGTAGCCGTTCTCTCGCAGGTAGCGCAGTGCTTCACGGATGGTGAAGCGGCTCGTGTCGAATTCCGCCGCGAGTTCTACTTCGGTCGGAATAAGACTGCCTACAGGGTAGGTGCCCTGGATCACGCGCTCTTCCAGCACCCGTTGGATTCGGGCGTAACGCGGGCCCTCTCCGGCGGCAACAGCGGTCGAACCTGAATCGCTCATGCGGACCTCCCTCCATCAGTGCCGTACCCGGCAAAGATCGGGTTCTTGTGACCTAGCCGTCTGCAGTCGGCAAGAGACCCTGGGTCAGATCGCTGCAGGGCTTAAGGTATGGACAAATGGCATCCATTCGTGCGAAATCGTACGCACAAGGAATATAACAGTAAGCGGCAGGCAGGGAAGAGGTGAGGGAGCCGCACCATTGGCCGCGCCGGGTTCCACCTGTTATCTGCCTGCGAGTCCGATCAATCACGGGGAACGGGCGCTGATGCCGTCCCAATCGAGGACCGGTTCGAGGGTCCTGCGAGATTTCCCTGTCATCACCACCACCACCAAATTGCATACGAGGAATACGTAATGGCTGACCCCAGACTCAAGACCGCGCTCAAGAACAAGGAATTCGTCCTGGCTCCGGGCATCTTCGACCTGATCTCGGCACTGATCGCCGACAAGCAGGATGTGAAGGCGCTTTACGTCACCGGATATGGCACGGTGGCTTCCTATCTCGGCCTGCCCGACGCGGGCATCGCGACCTATCGCGACATGGTCGAGCGCATTGCGCAGATGGTGAAGATGACAACGAAGCCGGTCATTGCCGACGCCGATACCGGCTACGGCGGCCTGCTCAACGTTCGCCATACGGTCCGCGGCTACGAGGACGCCGGCGTGTCGGCGATCCAGATCGAGGACCAGGAGTTTCCGAAGAAGTGCGGTCACACGCCGAACCGCCGCGTCGTTCCCATCGAGGACATGGTCCGCAAGATCGAGGTTGCCGTCGACAGCCGCCGCAGCGACGACTTCCTGATCATCGCGCGCACCGATTCCCGCACCTCGCTCGGCATTGACGAGGCCATCCGCCGCGGCAAGGCCTATGCGAAGGCAGGCGCGGACGTTGTGTTCATCGAATCGCCGGAGACCGAAGAGGAAATGCTCAAGGTCGCGGCCGAGATCGACGCGCCGCTGTTCGCAAACATGGTCAACGGCGGCCGTACCCCTCTGCTGTCGGCCGACAGGCTTCACCAGATGGGCTACTCCATTGCCATCCACCCGGCGATCGGCTTCCTCTCGGTTGGAGCCGCTCTGCAGAAGGCCTACAGCGATCTGGCGAAGAACGGGGAGTCCTCGAAGGACATCGACCTCTACTCCTTCGCCGAGTTCAACAAGCTGCTCGGGTTCGAGGACGTCTGGGCCTTCGAGAAAAAGTACGCGCAGGATTGATTGAGGAGCCTCCTATGAGCGACGATCTCGCCGAGAACTACAAGCGCGCCTATTCCAACAAGGTTGGCTTCGGGAAGAGGCCAGCCCTGGTCCTGATCGACTTCGCGCACGCCTATTTCGACAAGGACTGCAACCTCTATGCCGGCGTCGAGGATGCCCTCGCGTCGGCCCTGCGGGTTCGCGAAGCGGCGCACGAGGCCGGCATTCCGGTCATCCTCACCGAGGTCAGCTACCAGAAGGGCGGCATCAACGGTGGCCGCTTCTTCGAGAAGGCGAAGCCGCTCCAGGCCTTCGTGCAGGGGGAGAGGACGGCAGCCTTCGCCGACGGCCTCGTGCCGCGGGAGGACGAGATCGTCATCACGAAGCAATATCCAAGCGCGTTCTTCGGGACGTCGCTGTCCTCGACCCTTACGGCCCTCGGCATCGACAGCGTCATCCTCACCGGGCTGACGACGTCGGGCTGCGTGCGGGCGAGCTGCGTCGACTCCATGTCCTACGGGTTCACCACCCTCGTCGTGCGCGAGGCCTGCGGCGACCGCCATCCGGCTCCGCATGAGGCGAACCTGTTCGACATGAACGCCAAGTATGCGGATGTCGTCAGCGAGCAGGAGACCATCGACTACCTGCAGTCGCTGCGTGGCCGAAACGAGCCCTGAACAGGCATGAAGCGCCAGGCTGGGATGCGTGATTTGCGCGCTGACATAACCTAGCCTGGCCGCCAGTTCTTTGGATCACCGGAAGGATCGGCGCCCAGAGCGGTTGGGCGGCCAGAACAGGAAACAACATGCAGATTCGCGCCGCCGTTCTCGAAAGCTCCGGGCTGCCGGCTCCCTATGCCGATAGCCAGCCGCTGAAGATCAGGACGGTCGAGCTGGAGGGTCCCGGCCAGGGCGAGGTCCTCATCCGCATCGTCGCGGCGGGTCTTTGCCACTCCGATCTTTCGGTGATCGACGGCAATCGCCCTCGTCCGCTGCCCATGGTGCTTGGCCATGAGGCGGCCGGAGTTGTCGAGGTGCTCGGCTCGGGCGTGACGGATCTCGCCGTTGGCGACCATGTGGTTTGCGTGTTCGTGCCGAGCTGCGGCACTTGCGAATACTGTTGCGAGGGCAGCCCTGCGCTGTGCTCGCCGGGTGCGGCAGCCAACGGGAAGGGCGTGCTTCTTTCTGGAGAGCGCCGGCTGTGCGCCCACGATGGCGCCCACCATCACGACTGCGGTGATGGCCACCTGAATCACCATCTTGGGGTCTCGGCATTTGCGCAATACGCCACGGTCGCGCGCCAGTCGCTTGTGAAGATCGATCGCGACGTGGATCTCAAGTTTGCAGCGCTGTTTGGCTGCGCCGTGCTCACCGGAGTTGGTGCGGCTCTCAACGGCGCCAATGTCAGGGCAGGGGACAAGGTGGCGATCATCGGGCTCGGCGGTGTCGGCATGGCCGCCCTGCTCGGCGCACGTGCGGCAGGCGCGGAGAGGATCGTCGCCATCGATATCTCGGAACGCAAGCTGGAACTGGCCCGCGAAATGGGTGCGACGGATGTCTTCCTGGCAACGGACAAGGCCGACGAAGCCATTCGCGACGCCACCAACGGCGGCGTGCATTGTGCGTTGGAGTTTGCGGGTTCCCTCCCGGCGCTGGAACTGGGCTATCGCATCGCCCGACGCGGCGGACAATTGGTCACCGCCGGACTGCCGCCTCCCTCGACGGTCTTCGGTATACCCGCAGTCAGCCTCGTGGCCGATGAAAAGACGGTGCGCGGGAGCTACCTCGGTTCATGCGTGCCCGCGCGCGATATTCCGCGTTATATCCGGCTGTTCAAGCGAGGCCTGCTGCCGGTCGACCGGCTTCTCACGAGCGAATTCAAGCTCGACGACATCAACGTCGGGTTCGATCAGTTGCGAGAGGCGAAGTTGCTTCGAGGGCTGATCTGCGACTTCGACTGACAGCCTCCCGGCCGACATATCCCAGGCCGGCCGCCCGTCTTCCTGCCAATAGCAATCGCGCCCACGCTGCGTCAGGCTCACCTTTGGGTGAAGCGACGTTGGCGTTGGCGCGATAACATCGCCGCGGTACGGCCCAAGCGTTCGCTGGGCATACGGCTTGATTTCCAAACTCGATGGGCGTTTCGGACTCTGTCCGGCCGCTATGGCGACCGGCAAGGATGGGCCATCGCGAACTCGCGGCCCGGCTCGCATTCGGTGCGCGAAGCCAACTGGTCGGAGTGGCAGGATTTGAACCTGCGACCCCGTCGTCCCGAACGACGTGCGCTACCAGACTGCGCTACACTCCGTGACCAGACGCGGGCTTATAGCCGTGGGATTCTCAGACTGCAAGCGCGAAAGGACAGTGTTTTGGTGCCTTTCATTCCTTTCTGCTGCAATGCGCAAAATAGCCCTTTGGAGTTGGATCGTTCATACCGAAAAGTCTGCAACTTTTCCGGATCATGCCCTATAGGGTTACGGCGCCGAAAACGGTGAGCCGAGACTTTTCATCTGGAGTGCTGCGAGTGCCGTTCAAGATCGTTGGGGACGCAAGCCCGAACAGTTTTGAGTTCGAAACCTGCGCCCTGATCAAGCCGACGGGGTTCCGGGAATATGACGCGCGCTGGTGGTTTGGCCATCCGGGGTCGGACCGTGATCCCGATCTCAACCTGATCGGCGTCCAGGCGCTGGGCATGGGGCTGGCGACGCTGATCCGCAGGCTGGGCGTTGGACCCGAGATTGTCATCGGGCACGATTTCCGCAGCTATTCGCTGTCCATCAAGCTGGCGCTGGCGTCAGGACTGATGGCCGCGGGTGCGCGCGTCAAGGACATCGGGCTGGCGCTGTCTCCCATGGCCTATTTCGCGCAGTTCGCGCTCGATGCGCCGTCCGTCGCCATGGTGACTGCCTCTCACAACGAGAACGGCTGGACCGGCGTGAAGATGGGCGCCCAGCGTCCGCTGACCTTTGGGCCGGACGAGATGTCGGCGCTGAAGCAGATCGTGCTGTCGGGCGATTTCGACCTGGTCGGCGGCGGCTCCTACGAATTCGTCGCCGATTTCAGGAAGACCTATCTCGACGACCTGACCGAGGGGACGAGGATCGCGCGAAAACTGCGCGTGGTCGCCGCCTGCGGCAACGGCACGGCGGGCGCTTTCGCGCCGCAAGCTCTGGAGCGAATCGGCTGCGATGTCATCCCGCTCGACGTCGAGCTCGACCACACGTTCCCGCGCTACAATCCCAATCCGGAAGATATGCAGATGCTGCATGCGATCCGCGACAAGGTGCTGGAAACCGGCGCCGATGTCGGGCTGGGCTTCGACGGCGACGGCGACCGCTGCGGCGTCGTCGACAATCTCGGCAACGAGATCTTTGCCGACAAGGTCGGCGTCATGCTGGCGCGCGACATCTCGTCCCTGCATCCCGGCGCGAAATTCGTGGTCGACGTGAAGTCCACCGGCCTCTTCCAGACGGATGCCGTGCTGAAGGGCAATGGCGCGATGACAGACTATTGGAAGACCGGTCATTCGCACATCAAGAGGCGCGTCGCCGAACTCGGCGCGATCGCCGGCTTCGAGAAATCGGGCCACTTTTTCTTCAATCCGCCGATCGGGCGCGGCTACGACGACGGCCTTGTCACGGCAATAGCCATATGCCAGATGCTCGACCGCAATCCCGGCAAGTCGATGGCGGATCTTTATGCGGCGCTGCCCACCACCTATGGCACGCCGACCATGTCGCCGCATTGCGACGACGAGGTGAAGTACGGCGTGGTGGAGCGCGTGCTGGCGGACTTTTCAGCCGTGCAGCAGGCGGGCGAGACGTTTGCCGGTCAGAAAATCGCCGATCTCGTCACCGTCAATGGCGTCAGGGTGGTCGCCGAGGACGGCACCTGGGGACTTGTGCGCGCGTCGTCGAACAAGCCCGAACTGGTCGTCGTCGTGGAAAGCCCCGTATCGTCCGAGCGGCGGCGCGAGATGTTCGAGGCGGTGGACGGTGTGTTGCGTCGCAATCCGGAAGTCGGCGCCTATAATCAGACCTTCTAGAGCAGCGGAAGCGGTCGGCATGGCAGAAAAGATCGTCAGCTTCGTGATGAGCGGCGGCGTCGGCTCGCGGCTCTGGCCGCTGTCGCGCGAGGACAATCCCAAGCAGTTCCACGATCTCGCCGGCCAGGGCTCGATGCTGGCCAAGACGCTGCGGCGGCTGGCCGCGCGCTCTGTGGGCGCGACGCCGATCTATCTGATCGCCTCCGAAAGACATTCGCGCCGCGTGCACGCCGACCTCGGCGCGATCGACGTCGCCGGCGGCGGCGCCATCTTCGAGCCGTTGGGCAGGAACACGGCGGCGGCAGTGGCGATCGCCACTCTGCAGACGCTGGAAGCGCATGGCGATGCGCTGATGCTCGTCGTGCCGTCCGACCACGAGATCTCGACCGAGGTGCAGTTCTGGCAGACGATCGAGGAGGGCGTGCCGGCCGCGCTGGAGCGGCGCATCGTCGTGTTCGGCATCAAGCCGACGCAGCCGGAGACGGGCTACGGCTATATCGAGGTGGCGAGCGGCGGCGACGTCCGCGATGTGTCGCGCTTCGTCGAGAAGCCGGACCTCGCCACGGCCCAACGCTACGTCGCCAGCGGCGATTTCTACTGGAACACCGGCATCTTCCTGTTCCGCGCCGACGCGATGCGGGACGCGTTCCTGAGGCTGCGGCCGGATATCTGGAATGCCGCCGAAGCCGCCTTTGCGGCCGGGACGAGCGACCTTTCCGGCCGCTACATGCCGCTCGATCTCTACGAGGCCATCCCCTCCGAATCGATCGACTATGCGGTGATGGAGAAGGCCAGCGGCATCGCCATGGTGCCCGCTGCCTTCCGCTGGAGCGATCTGGGCTCCTGGCAGTCGCTGCTCGACGTCAGCCCGGCCGACAAGAACGGCAACGTCATCCTCGGCGATGTCGTCGCGATCGATTGTGAGAACTCCTACCTGCGCAGCGACGGCAGCCTGCTTTCCGCCATCGGCCTGAAGAATGTCGCGATTGTCTCGACCCCGGACGCTACCTTCGTCGCGCCGGTGAGCCACAGCCAGAACGTCAAGAAGATCGTCGAGCAGTTGGAAAAGAGCGGCCGGCTCGAGACCCGCTTCACCCCGGCGCCCGACCGCGTCCTGGTCAGCGGCGCCTGGCGGCGGCGCGTGTACCATTGGCTGTTCGACGAGACGCTGCCGTTATGGTCGACGCGGGGCGTGGACGACATCCATGGCGGCTTCCACGAGGCCCTCGGCCTGGACGGCCTGCCGCTGCTGAAGCCAAAGCGCATGCGCACCATGGCGCGCCAGGTCTATGCCTTCGCCGTCGCCAAGGTCCGTGGCTGGGATGGCCCGGCGGATCTGCTGATCGCGCATGGGCTGGAGTTCATGACACGCAATGGCCGCACCGATCGCGGCGGCTGGGTGCGTACGCTGAACGTCGACGGCAGCGTCGCCGACCCTGTCGAGGACGCCTACGACCATAGCTGCGTGCTCCTGGCGCTCGCCTGGGCGCATCTCTGCGGCAACCCGGATGCGTTGCGGCTGGGCGAAGAGACGTTCGCCTTCCTCCAGGCGTACCTGGAGGATGGCGGGGACGGCGGTGCCGGCGGCTATCTGGAGACGCCGGCGGGTAACATGACCCGACGCTCCAATCCGCACATGCATTTGCTGGAAGCCTTCCTCGCCTGGCATTCGGTCACCGGCGACGTCGTGCATCTGAAGCGCGCCGAGCGCATCATCGAGCTTTTCCAGCGGCACTTCTTCGATCCGGAAAGCTGGACCTTGGGCGAGTTCTTCGACAAGGCATGGCAGCCGGAAGCTGGCGAGAAGGGAAGCTGGACCGAACCCGGCCACCACTTCGAATGGGCCTCGCTGCTGGTCGACTATGCCGGCAAGAGCGGCAGGCCCGAGATGACCGGCTATGCGCGCAAGCTGTACGCGTCGGCCGCCGCCAACGGGCTGAACCGCGCGACGGGCCTCGCCTACGGCGCCGTGTCGCGGCAGGGTCTGCCGCTCGACCGGCTGTCCAGAAGCTGGCCGCAGGCGGAGGCTATCAAGGCGGCGCTCGCGCTCGACGGCAGCGGCGGTCCGGACCTCAAGCCCGAGGTCGAGGCGCGCGTCGGCCGGCTGTTCCGCTGGCACATCGATCCGGCGCCGACGGGGCTCTGGATCGACCGCATCGACGAGCGCGGCCGCTCGCTGGCGACCGAAGTGCCGGCCAGTATCTTCTACCACTGCGTCAGCGCGCTGACGCAGTATCTGGATGGAACGGCGGACGCCCCTCAGTAGGGGCTGATCACGTCGCCGGTTTCGACATAGACCGACTTCATCTGCGAATAGTGGTCGAGCGCGGCAAGCGAGTTCTCTCGGCCGATGCCCGACTGCTTGAAGCCGCCGAAGGGAATTTCCACCGGCGCCAGATTGTAGTTGTTGATCCAGCAGGTGCCGGCCTGCAGCTCGGCGATGACGCGGTGCGCCCGCGTCAGGTCGCGGGTGAAGACGCCGGCGGACAGGCCGAACTCGGTGTCGTTGGCGCGGGCGATCGCCTCGTCCTCTTCGTCGAACTTCAGCACCGACATCACCGGCCCGAAAATCTCCTCGCGCGCGATGCGCATGCTGTCGGTGACGTTTGTGAAGATGGTCGGCTCGACGAAGAAGCCCGCCTCGAAGCCCTGCAACGACGGCGCCACGCCGCCATGATGCAGCGTCGCGCCCTCCTGCTTGCCGATCTCGATATAGGCCAGCACCTTCTCGTGCTGCGCCTTGTTGATGAGTGGCCCCATCTGCGTGTCCGGATCGAGCGGATCGCCGATGCGGATCGCCTTGGTGCGCTCCGTCAGGCGGTCGAGGAAGCGATCATGCAGCCGGTTCTGGACGAAGACGCGCGTGCCGTTCGAGCACACCTGCCCGGTGGAATAGAAGTTCGCCAGCATGGCGCCGCCGACGGCGTTCTCGATGTCGGCGTCGTCGAAGATGATGAGCGGCGACTTGCCGCCGAGCTCCATCGTCGCGTGCTTCATCAGCGATCCGGCGAGCCCGAGCACCTTGCGTCCCGTCGGCACCGACCCGGTGAGCGACACTTTCGCGACGACCGGATGCGAAGCCAGCGCGGCGCCGACGTCGCCATAGCCCTGCACGACGTTGAACAGGCCGTTGGGCAGGCCGGCCTCGGTATAGATTTCGGCGAGCGCCAGCGCTGACAGCGGCGTGTTCTCGGACGGCTTGAACACCATGGCGTTGCCCATGGCCAGCGCCGGGCCGGATTTCCAGGCCGCGCCCTGGATCGGATAGTTCCAGGCGCCGATGCCGACGCAGACGCCGAGCGCCTCGCGCCGCGTATAGGCGAAGGGGCCGCCGAAATCGACGTATTCGCCATTGTAGCTGGCGACCGCGCCGCCGAAATATTCCAGCGCGTCGGCGGCCGATGCGGGGTCGGCGACCAGCGTCTCCTGGATAGCCTTGCCGGTGTCGAGCGTCTCCAGCCGCGCCAGTTCGTCGTTGCGGGCGCGCAATATGTC
>DATDJN010000090.1:0-5342 GCA_036520515.1 Rhizobiaceae bacterium | reverse complement strand
TTGGGATCGAGCGTGAGTGTGATCTTGCGGTCTTCCAGCAACTTACCGAGACGCGCGAACTGGATATCGACGATCCGGCCCATGTGCTCTCGTTGCAGCCGGTGAAACAGAATGATCTCATCGACCCGGTTCAAGAACTCGGGGCGGAAATGCGCCCTGACCTCGTCCATGACCGGCCCGCGCGCCGCGTCGGCATCCTGATCCTCGCTGAGTTCGACCAGATATTGCGAGCCGAGGTTGGACGTCATCACGATCAGCGTGTTGCGGAAGTCGACCGTGCGGCCCTGGCCGTCGGTCAGGCGGCCGTCGTCGAGCACCTGGAGCAGCACGTTGAAGACGTCGGGATGCGCCTTCTCGATCTCGTCGAAGAGCACGACCTGGTAGGGCCGGCGCCTGACGGCCTCGGTGAGCGCGCCGCCCTCCTCGTAGCCGACATAGCCGGGAGGCGCTCCGATCAGCCGGGCGACCGAATGCTTCTCCATGAACTCGGACATGTCGATCCGGACCAGCGCATGTTCGTCGTCGAACAGGAAGTCGGCGAGCGCCTTGGTGAGCTCGGTCTTGCCGACGCCGGTGGGGCCGAGGAACATGAACGAGCCGATCGGCCGGTTCGGGTCCTGCAGCCCGGCGCGGGCGCGGCGCACCGCCTTCGAGACGGCCTGCACCGCCTCGCCCTGGCCGACGACGCGCTTGCCGATCTCGTCTTCCATGCGCAGGAGCTTGTCGCGCTCGCCCTCGAGCATCTTGTCGACCGGAATGCCGGTCCAGCGCGACACGATGTGCGCGACGTGGTCCGGCGTCACGGTCTCCTCGACCATGCTGCCCTTGGTGCTGTCCTGCGCTTCAGCCTCCTTGAGCTGCTTCTCGAGTTCGGGGATCTTGCCGTAGGCGAGCTCGCCGGCCTTCTGGAACTCGCCCTTGCGCTGGGCGATGGCGAGTTCGTTGCGGGCTTCGTCGAGCTGGCCCTTGAGGTCGGCCGCGAGCCCCAGTTTCTGCTTCTCGGCCTGCCACTTGGCGGTCAGCGCGTCGGATTCTTCCTCGAGCCCGGCAAGCTCCTTCTCGATGCGCACGAGACGGTCCTTCGACGCGTCGTCCTTCTCGAGCTTCAGCGCTTCCGACTCGATCTTGAGCTGCATGATGCGGCGGTCGATCTCGTCCAGCGCCTCGGGCTTGGAATCGACCTGCATCCTAAGCCGCGACGCCGCCTCGTCGACGAGGTCGATCGCCTTGTCGGGCAGGAAGCGGTCGGTGATGTAGCGGTTGGACAGCGTCGCCGCCGAGACCAGCGCGCTGTCGGATATGCGCACCTTGTGATGCTGCTCGTACTTCTCCTTCAGGCCGCGCAGGATGGAGATCGTGTCCTCGACCGTCGGCTCGGAGACGAAGACGGGCTGGAAGCGGCGGGCGAGCGCGGCGTCCTTCTCGACATGCTTGCGGTACTCGTCGAGCGTGGTGGCGCCGACGCAGTGCAGCTCGCCGCGGGCGAGCGCCGGCTTCAGGAGGTTCGACGCGTCCATCGCGCCGTCCGCCTTGCCGGCCCCGACGAGCGTGTGCATCTCGTCGATGAAGAGGATGACGCCGCCGGCCGCAGCCGTGACTTCGGCCAGAACCGCCTTCAGGCGCTCCTCGAACTCGCCGCGATATTTCGCGCCGGCGATCAGGGCGCCCATGTCGAGCGCCATCAGCTGCTTGTCCTTGAGGCCCTCCGGCACGTCGCCGTTGACGATGCGGAGCGCCAGGCCCTCGGCGATGGCGGTCTTGCCGACGCCGGGCTCGCCGATCAGCACGGGATTGTTCTTGGTGCGGCGGGAAAGAACCTGGATGGTGCGGCGAATCTCGTCGTCGCGGCCGATGACGGGATCGAGCTTGCCGGCGCGGGCGTCGGCGGTGAGGTCGCGGGCGTATTTCTTCAACGCGTCATAGCCCTGCTCGGCGGACGCCGTGTCGGCGGTGCGGCCCTTGCGCAGTTCGTTGATGGCGTTGTTGAGCGCATTCGGCGTGACCCCGGCCTTGGCCAGGATGTCGGCGGTCTTGGCGCTCTTCTCAACCGCGAGCGCGGTGAGCAGGCGCTCGACGGTGACGAAGCTGTCGCCGGCCTTCTTGGCCATCTCCTCGGCGGTCGAAAAGACTTTTGCGAGCGGCTGCGCCAGGTAGAGCTGGCCGTTGCCGCCCTCGACGCGCGGGAGCGCGTTGAGCGCCGCCTCGACGCCGAGCTGGACGGCCTTCACGTCGCCGCCGGCGCGCGCGATCAGCGAGGCTGCAAGCCCCTCCTCGTCGTCGACGAGAACCTTGAGCAAATGTTCGGGCGTGAACTGCTGGTGGTTGCGGGAGAGCGCCATGGTCTGCGCCGACTGAATGAAGCCGCGCACCCTCTCCGAGTACTTTTCAATATCCATATCGTGTCTCCTATCCGCTCCCGGCCCGCTTTGCGGCACCGGTCAGGCAAAGTTGACGGACCCCCTCCTTGCGAGCCGGATCCTAATGTTGCCGATATGGGTATAGGCCGGTTTGCGGGCAAGACGCCTTGACCCCGGTCAAACAAAAAACGGCGGGGATTTTTCATCCCCGCCGCCTCGGACTTGATCCGTAGAACTGTCTCAGTTGTCGGCGTCGACCAGCGCCGCGCCGCCATCCTTCTGGGTGTCGGCCGGAGCCTCTTCGGGAGCCGGGACCGGCGCGCCGCGCGACAGCGTCGCGACAAGCCCGTCGGAAGCCGGCTCTTCGTTTCTGTCGTTCGCCTCGGCAGCGCTGCGCTCGCCGCGGCGCGGGCGCCGGTTGCGACGCACTTCCCGAGGCTCGCCGCCCTGACCGTTGCTTGCCTTGAAGCTGCGCTCGCGAACGGGATTGCCCTCGGCTGCTTCCGGGTTCAAGGCGACTTCCGCCGGCATGCCGTCGATAACCGGCTGCGGTTCCGAACCGGGCGTGACCTGCCGGGGCTGCACATATTCGCCGCCGTGGTTCTGGCCGGGGTTGCCCTGATAGCCGCCCTGCGAAGGATTCGGCTGGTTGTCCTGCCCTGGATCGGGCTCTCCAACATTGCCCTGGGCGCCGCCGGCATTCTCGAACTCATCGCGCTCGTCGTCGAGATCGTCGTCCGACTGGTCGCGCTGGTTCTGCGTGTTCTGGATCGGCATCTGCGCCTGAGCCGCCGCGATGATGCGATTGTAGTGCTCGGCGTGCTGCAAGTAGTTCTCGGCCATGACCCGGTCGCCGGAGCTGTGGGCATCGCGGGCGAGCTGGGCGTATTTTTCGGCGATCTGTTGCGCCGATCCGCGGATCTTCACATCCGGACCGTTGCTTTCGTAGTTGCGCGTCAGGGGGTTCGGCCCCTTGCGGTTGCTGTTGTTGTTATTGTTGTTGCCGCCACCACCGTTGCGGCCGCGCATGCGCCTGTTCTGCTGTTGTGGCCTCATTCTACTCTCTTGGGTTTATCAAGCTCTGGACACGGGGCGCAGGAATCGACCGCCGTTCCATGTTGCCCTAACAGTGACCGCCCGCGTTTGCGTCGGCGCCACGTTCTTTCCGTTCCGGTTACGTATTAACTGCCGAACGATCCCCGCACGAAGCTAAAGCGTCGTTTCCGCAAGAAGGCAGACTGTCGATCTGGAAACCGGTTGGTGACAGCACTGCCTGCTTCGTCTCATCCGGTGCCGGGACCCTAGCCGCATTCGCCAAGCTTGCCAAGCGCTTTTTACGGCAAGGAAATCAATCGTCCCGCCCAAAAACCAGCACCCGGTCACGGCCTCCAAGATCCTTCCTCGCCTCGACGAGGCGGAAAAGATGACCCACGAACAGCCGCGTTACGTCTTGCCTTTGCGCGTGCCCTATCTCCAGGGCGACCATTCCGCCCGCTTCGAGATGCGTCTTCGCCTGTGCTGCTATCGTTCTGTAGGCATCGAGCCCGTCGGCGCCGCCATCAAGGGCCCTCGCCGGATCGAAGTTGCGGACCTCGCCCTGCAAGGTCTCAAGCTCTTCGCTCGGTATATAGGGCGGGTTCGCGACAATTGCATGGAACGTGCCGGAAATTTTTTCGAACCAGTCCGAGCGGACGGCTTCGAAGCGTTCCGAAAGGCCGTTCTCGCGCGCGTTGCGGCTGGCCGTGGCAAGCGCATCGGCGGAAATGTCGACGCCCACCGCGGTCGCGCCGGGCAGTTCGGCGAGCAGCGCCAGAGCTATCGCGCCAGTGCCGGTTCCGAGGTCGAGGATGCGGCACGCGCCTGCCCTTGCGGCAATCTGGCGCAGGCGGGGCAGGACTGCATCGACCAGCGTCTCCGTGTCCGGCCGCGGCTCGAGCGTCTCGGGCGAAAGACTGAGCCGCAGGCCGTAGAATTCACGGAAGCCGAGAATGCGGTGGACGGGCTCACCGGCGATGCGGCGTGCGATGGCGGCGCGGATGGCGGCAACCGCTTCCGCACCGATCGGCATGTCCGGTTTGGACACGGCGTCGGTGCGGCTCGTTGCGGTGAAATGCTCGACCAGTATGCGGGCGTCGAGCCTCGCGTCCTCGATGCCGGCTTCTGACAGGGAGTTGCCGGCAAGGCGATGGAGAGCGGAAAGAGTGGTCATGGCGACGACGACGCCCCCTCAGGAACCGGCGCCGCGGGCGGGTGCAACCGCGCGGCGGTGGAAGGGGCGCGAAGCCAGGTTCGTCACGCGCTTTCGGCCGCGAGCAGCTTCGACTGGTGGTCGGCGATCAGCGCGTTGATGATCTCGTCGAGCTCGCCCATCATGACCCTGTCGAGCTTGTAGAGCGTCAGGTTGATGCGGTGGTCGGTGACGCGGCCTTGCGGGAAATTGTAGGTGCGGATGCGCTCGGATCGGTCGCCCGAGCCGACCTGCAGCTTGCGCGCGTCGGAGCGCTCCTGGTCGGCCCGCGACCGCTCGAGATCATAGAGCCGCGCGCGCAGCACCTGCATGGCGCGGGAGCGGTTCTGGTGCTGGGATTTCTCGGCCTGCACCACGATGATGCCGGTCGGGATGTGAAGGATGCGGACCGCCGTCTCGGTGGTGTTGGCATGCTGGCCGCCGGAGCTGGAGGCGCGCGTCGTGTCGATGCGGATGTCCTCGGGCCTGATCTCGATGTCGACCTCCTCGGCCTCCGGCATGACGGCCACGGTGGCGGCGGAGGTATGGATGCGCCCCGAGGCCTCGGTCGCCGGCACGCGTTGCACGCGGTGCACGCCGGACTCGAATTTCAGCTTGGCGAAGACGCCCTTGCCCGACACGCTGGCAATGATTTCCTTGAAGCCGCCGGCATCGCCGTCGCTCGCCGACATGACCTCCATGCGCCAGCCCTGCGCGGCGGCGTAGCGCTCGTACATGCGGAAGAGATCGCCGGCGAA
>DATDJN010000089.1:0-2046 GCA_036520515.1 Rhizobiaceae bacterium | reverse complement strand
TAGCCCCGATCCGGCCCACTGTCGCTGTGGTGAAAACACCGGCGGGGTGCGGGAAACCGGGCCACGTTTTAGTTTTTCAGAGGCTTGGGTCTCGCGCCCCGCTTCCCGACTTCTGCTCCCGTGGCGAGCAGCGTTCTTTGACAAAAGCCAGACCGCGAAAGCGGGGCGTGGCAACGACGAAGCTCGGGTTTGGGGCGCCTATCGGTCGCCCAGAAACTCGAAGCCGTCTTCGAAGAAGACGTTGTAGTCGCAGGTCAGCTCTTCGCCCGCCGCGATGTCGCGCAGCGCCACCGCTTCGTTCTCGGACCGGAAGCCGAAATTCGGGTCGTCCGCATGGTTCATGTAGCGTGCGTCGTCGGCCTCGAAGACGATGTAGCGCGGATCGCTTCGACGCGGATAGGCATAGCGGTCAAGATAGTTCTTCACCGGCCCGGCCATGCCTTCGTAGACGTCGACTTCGATCAGCCGGTCGAAGCGCTCGTCAAGCTCCCAGATTACCGTGCCCTTCGGGATCGGGTGCTTGGCGAACACGCCCATTCCTTGGATCGGCGACTTGTCGAGATAGGTATCGATGAGGAGCATGTTGCGGATTCCGACGCAGGGTTGACACTGTCCCGGCAGGACGATTGCCCGAGTTGTGAAGCAGGATCAGATGAGCCTGTCGCTGTCCATCCTGCCCGTGACCTTGAGGGCGAAGGCGTAGACATAGGCGATCTCCTCCAGCCGGGAGAAGCGGCCGGATGCCCCGGCGTGGCCCGAATCCATATGGATCTTGAACAGCGCCGGGTTGCCGCTGGCCGTGCGGGCGCGCAGCCGCGCGATCCATTTCGCCGGCTCCCAATAGGTGACGCGCGGATCGGTCAGGCCGGCGACCGCGAGGATCGGCGGATAGTCGAGCGCGGCGACATTGTCGTAGGGCGAATAGGCGGCGATCGTGCGGTAGTCCTTCTCCGAGGCGATCGGATTGCCCCATTCCGGCCATTCGGGAGGGGTGAGGGGAAGCGTGTCGTCCAGCATCGTCGTCAGCACGTCGACGAAGGGCACCTCGGCGATGATGCCGCCGAACATTTCCGGCGCCATGTTGGCGACCGCTCCCATCAGCATGCCGCCGGCCGAACCGCCCTGCGCGACGATGCGGTCGTGCGACGTATATCCGTGGCTGACGAGATGCCCGGCAACGGCGATGAAGTCGAGGAAGGTGTTGGTCTTCTTCTCCCGCTTGCCGTCCTCGTACCAGGAGAAACCCTTGTCCTTGCCGCCACGCGTATGTGCGATCGCATAGACGAAGCCGCGATCGGCGAGCGACAGGATGTTGGTGTTGAAGCCGGCCGGTATGGTGATCCCGTAGGACCCGTAGCCGTAGAGAAGCGCGGGAGCCGAGCCGTCGAGCTGTGTGTCGCGATGATAGATCAGCGACACCGGCACCAACTCGCCGTCATGCGATGGGGCCATCAGGCGGCGGGTCACGTAGTGATCGGGATCGTGGCCGGATGGGACCTCCTGCGTCTTCAGCAGCACCCGTTCGCGCCTGCGCATGTCGTAGTCGAAAACCTGCGCCGGCGTCGTCATCGACGAATAGGAGAAGCGCATGACGTCGGTGTCGTATTCGTAGGCGCCGAACAGGCTCAGCGAATACGCTTCCTCATCGAACGAGATGTTGTGCTCCTCGCCGCTCGCGCGGTCGCGCACCACGATGCGCGGGAGGCCGTCCTTGCGTTCGAGGCGGACGAGGAAGTCCTTGAAGGCGAGCAGCGACAGGATCAGCCGGCCGGGCTCGTGCGGTACGAGCTCCTTCCAGTTGGGCCGGGTGGGATCGGAGACCGGCGCCGTCATGATCTTGAAATCCTTGGCGCCGTCGGCGTTGGTGAGGATGAAGAAGACGTCGTTCCCTTCCTCCAGATCGTATTGCAACCCGGCTTCCCGCGCCGCCACCAGCTTCGGTTCGGCCGTCGGGCCGGCGGAGCTCAGCAGCCTGAATTCCGATGTCTCGTGGTCGTTGATCGAGATGAATATCCAGTCGTTGTTGCGCGAGCCGTTGACGTCCAT
>DATDJN010000088.1:0-3097 GCA_036520515.1 Rhizobiaceae bacterium | reverse complement strand
CAGCAGCCCGGCCGCGGCCGCCAGCGCGGATTGCCAAGCGAGCGTGTGGAACGGCGCAAGCGCGGCGCTCTTCGGCGTCTCGGCCAGCACACGCCAGCCGGCGCCCGGCACCTCGACGAAGGCGGCCAGCGCCGGGGCGCCGTCGTCTGTCAGCGCGCTGGCCAGCGTGCCGCTGCCCGGCGCGGCAATCGCCGCCGCCACTTGCGGCAGCGCGGACAGATCGCCGTCGCCGGCGATCGCGCTCTTTGCGGGATGTGCAATCAGGCGGCCGGCGGTGTCGACCACGAAGGCCGTCGCGTCTTCCTGCCCGGCGGCGTTCACCAGCTCGGCGACGAAGGCGAGGTTGAACTCGGCGACCGTCACGCCGCCGTCGGGATGCGCCAGGCCGACCGTGGTCCACAGCTCGGCGCCGTTGCGCACATAGGCCGGGCCGAACCAGGCCTTGGCGCTGACCGTCTCGGTAAAGCGCGCCTCGTTGGCGTGGCTGATCCGGCTGGCGACGGAGTCCGGCGCGGAGCGGGAGACTTTCAGTTGCTCCAGTCCCCTGGCGTCGATGTAGAAGAGTTCTGTGATGACAGGAAATTGCTGCAGCATGCGGCTGAAATCGGCGCGCTGCTGGTCGATGCCGGCGTTTTTCCAGGCCGGGCGGGCGGTCCAGGCAAGCTGGCCCTGCAACTCGGCGAGCACGCTGCCTATGCGCTCGGCAAGCAGCTCCGCCTTTTGTTGCTGCGTGGCGAAGGCGTTCCGTTCGGCGCTGCTATAGGCCCACCACAGGGCGGCCGCGCCGCCGAGCGACAGCAGCAGGACCGCCATCAGCACCATGACGGTGGCGAATTTCAGCGACAGCGGAATCCTCAGGCGGCGCCCCGGCTTCCCGGCCGGGGCCGTCGACCCGCTCGCGGCCATTGCCACGCGTCAACTCTGCCGCGAGCGCGGAGCGATCCGTGACATTGCAACCCCCCGGAATTCCGCGATCTTGAAGCTGGTCGCCATCTGCATCCGTCGTTGTCGGCTGAGAGACCGGCAACCTAAGCATCTTTGAAAACCTTGTCCATGAAGGCCGGCCCGGGAAGCCCCGATTTCCAAGGAAAAGTACCCTCCCGCCCGGCGGGAGGCGCCGTGTACGAGTGTCAATCCGACGGGGGCCGGCGCTGGCGTCCGCTTCAGCCGCCGTGCGCGGAGTGGTCCGCCGCGCCGCCGGCCTTCTCGACGGCAAACTCGACCTTCACCGTTCCGGCCTTCTCGAAGGTCAGCGTGCCCGGGAATTTTACCCCCTCGACGGCCGGCGCCCTCAACTCCTTGAACATCAGGTGATAGGAGCCGGGCTCCAGCTTCACCTCGCCGCCGGCCGGGATCTCCAGGCCGTCGGCAAGCGGGCGCATGGTCATGACGCCGTCCTTGACGCTCATCTCGTGGATTTCGCTCGTGCCGGCGACGTCGGCGCTCGCCGCGATCAGCCTGTCGGGCTCCGAACCATTGTTCTTGACGGTCAGGTAGCCGGCCGCGACCTTGGCACCGGGCAGCGTGGCGCGCGACCAGGGATGGCTGATCTCGAGTTGGCCGATCTTGTATTCATGCGCCGACGCCGCCTGGGTGAAGGCCAAAGCGAGGGCGAGGGCGGCCGCGGACAGGCCGGCATTGCGGAAAGGGACGTTCATGGGATTGCTCCAAAAATGCGTTCGCCCCGCATCCGCGGTCGGCGAAGATTGCTGCTGACAAGCGCTCCGGAGAGGAGCGGCGATGGCGTCAGGCGGCGGGCGGAGCGCGCGGATTGGCGGGCGTCCGCCGCTCGTGCGGGGCGGCGAGCCGCGGCGGAGGATAGACGACGGCTTCCGCCGTGAGAGGGCGGGGCTGCCATTCGACAGCGGCCGGCGGACCGGCGGCGCCCTGGAAGGACGCGCCGCAGGACAGCATGCAGCAGTCGGGCATCTGGCCGCCGTGATGGCCCTGGCCGGACGGGCTGTGGCCGGTGCTGCCCTCGGCACAAATGACGTTGCCGAAGATGTCGCGCTGGACCGGCGGAGCGGCGACGGCAAACGCCGATTGCAGGACGAGCACCAGCGCCGCGACGAAAGCCGCGAGCCTGACTATGCCGGTCCTGCCGTGTGCCCGCATGGATTGTCCCGAGTTCGGGGAAGACCTACCACGCCCTGACGCCGCGGCAAACCGAGCGCCCTCTTCTGCGGCAAGATGCCCGTGAGAGCATGAAACGGGCGGTTTCGGCGCAGGATATGCCCGAACAACGCTACCCCACCGGGATCACATCCACCGCCTGCTCGCCGGTATGGCTGCCGGTCGTCCTGAGCACGCCGACGATTGGCGCGACGTCCGAATAGTCGCGGCCGTATCCGACGGTGATGTGGTCGTTCGAAGCCCACATGTCGTTGGTGGGGTCGAATTCCAGCCAGCCGGCTTCGCGGCCGCACCACACCCGGACCCAGGCGTGCATGGCGTCGGCACCCTCCAGCCGCTCCTTGCCGGGCGGCGGGATGGTGCGCAGGAAGCCGCTGACATATCCGGCCGGGATGCCGAGCCCGCGCAGGCCGGCGATCATCACATGCGAGAAATCCTGGCACACCCCGCGCCGGAGCTTGAACGCGTCGGCGGCCTTGGTCGCCACTGTCGTCGCGTCGCCATCATAGGTGAAGTCGCTGTAGATGCGGTGGCAGAGATCAGCGGCGATGCCGGTCACCGAGGAGGTCTTCGACAGGCTTTCGCGCGCGTAGGCGGTGATGTCGGGGTCGAGATCGACAAACTCGCTGGCGGCGACGAAATGGTGCGGCGCCTCGGGCGCCAGCGACCGTACCGAGGCGATCTCCTCGCCGAGATTGGCAAGGGTGGGCGACACGTCGAGGCCGGGCTCCGGCCGCGCCACCGAGACGCGCGCGCTCATGCGGATGTCGAGCGCCTCATAGACGCTGCGAAACGCCACCGAGGTCATCGCATTGCCGAAGAAGTCGAGGAAGTCGGAGCGCTCCGTGGGTGTCGGAGAAAAGGAGAGCGATGAAGCGACGACGCGCTGCACGCCGGCGATCGTCTGCGGCGCGACATGCACATGGTGACGGCTGCCGCCGGCGGCGGCCTCGTAGTCGTAGTG
>DATDJN010000087.1:0-3507 GCA_036520515.1 Rhizobiaceae bacterium | reverse complement strand
GACTCGTCGCAGAAATTCCCCGAGCCGTCGCAGACATAGTAGTCGTAGTCGTCGTCGTATTCCTCTTGGCTGCCATAGCTGGCGGGAGTGACATATTGACCCCAGATCGCGACGTTGCCCGATACCGCGTAACGCTCCTGCAAGGGCTCGGAGGGGTCAGCGGCGAACGCCAAAACAGGCGCAATCGTCATAAATGTGGAGGCCAAAATGGCCTTTCGAATCAGTGATTTCAAAACGAAAGCTCTCCTTGAATTGCGGTCCGGCGCGTAACGTCCGCAACGCAAGGGAGCAACCGGCTTTGCAGACGGTATCCGGGTTTGTTGTCGGGTGTTGCGCGCATGCAACACCCGGACGCAACGGGCGGTTGAGGTCGCGGCCGTGGTTGGCGGAATTCGTCGCCGAAGTCCTGCGCGCGGCCGTGCGCGGGGCTGCCTCGATAGCCGCGACATGCCTCGGTCGGGGAACTAGCCGTTCTCCGCGTACCACTTCAGGATGGCGGGCATGTTCTGCTCGAAGCCGCCCGGCATGAAGACGTTGAACAGGCCGGCAGGCGCGTCGGTGCGGTTGGCGAAGTCGTGCATGGTGCCGGCCGGGACGACGATCACGCTGCCTTCCGGCGCGTCTATCCATTCATCGCCGACCAGCACCGACATGGTGCCTTCGACGATGCGGAATATCTCGTCGTTCGTTTCGTGCGCATGCGCGCCGGGGCCGTCGCTCCCCGGCTCCAGCCACCATTCGGATATCGAATAGGCTTCGCCCGTCTCCTCGCCATCGGCCTGGAAGACGGCGCGCATCGTAGGCATCCGGTATTCGCGGCCGTCGCCGGCGAGACGGATGACGGGTTTTCTCTGCACGCTGTTCATCGCGACCCTCCCGCCTGGAGGGTATCAGACGCCGTCCCGCCATGCAAAAAGCGCCCGGCCGTGAGGCCGAGCGCTTCCGTTGCCTGAGCTACCCTGAACCCAGGGGCTCAGCTCTTGATTCGTGAGCCTTATCTTATTCAGCTAGCGCTCAAACGCCAAGCATGATCCGTAGAGGGTGCGCCGGATCGATCAAAAACCTGATTGCAAGCGTAACGCAGATGATGACCAGCAGCGGCTTGATCAGCCTGGCGCCGTTCTTCATGGCCAGGCCGGAGCCGATGCGCGCGCCGACGAACTGCGCCGCGCCCATTGCCAGCCCGACCTTCCATGACACCACGCCTACCGCCGCGAAGGCCGCGAAGGCGCCGAGATTGGTGGCGAAGTTGATCAGCTTGGTGTGCGCCGTCGCCTTCAGCACGCCGAAACCCGCCAGCGACACGAAGGCCAGCATCAGGAAGGATCCCGTGCCGGGCCCGAACACGCCGTCATAGAAGCCGACCAGCGGCACCACCGTCGCGCCGAACAGCGCCGGCCTGATCCGCTCGGCGCGGTCGACGTCGTCCATGTTCGGCTTCAGCGCGAAATAGAGTGCGATCGCGATCAGCACGAACGGCAACACGAGTTTCAGCGCGTCGCCCGGTATGCGGGTCGCCACCAGCGCGCCCACACCCGACGCGATGAAGGCAAGCACTGCCCACGGCAGCTGCTTTTTCACGTTCACCTGTCCCTTGGAGGCATAGTGCATGGCCGCCGACGCCGTGCCGAACAGGCCCTGCAGCTTGTTGGTGCCCAGTGTCTCGACCGGCGGGAAGCCGGCCAGCAGCAGCGCCGGAATGGCGATCAGCCCGCCGCCGCCGGCGATCGAATCGACGAAGCCGGCGACGAAGGCGGCGAGCGCCAGGAGAAGGATGATGTGGATGGCGACGTCGGACACGGACCGGCACGGGGCGAGGAGGGGGCGGAACTTGACTGGAAAGTCCGGCTTCCACCACACGCTGGCCATTTGCGCAAGCCGCATTTCACGCTAGCTTGGACGCATGACGGAAGAGAGTGACAAATCGGGGATGTCGATGGCCAGAGGACTGCTTGCCCAGATCAGGGAAATCTTCGAAGGCGATCCGGGCGTGCGCAAGGTCGCCGACGACCCCGTCCTGTCGGCGGAACTCCTGCTTCTCTTCCGCATGATCCTTGCAGATGGACAGGTTTCTGACGCCGAGATGGCGGTGTTCCGCCGCATCTGCGCCGAGTCCTTCGGCATCGGCGCGGAGTCGATCGACGGCGTCGTCGAATATCTCAGCGATTTCGGCTATGAGACCAACGGCGCGCAGGCGATCGAGATGTTCCGCGACCTCGACGTCGGGCGCCGCAAGGAACTCGCCCGCCACATGGCCGAGATCGCCAAGGCCGACAGCCAGCTCGCCGAGAACGAGGTCCGGCTTCTGCGCCGCACGCTCGACCTCCTGGGCATCAGCCCGGTCGACGCGGTGAAGCGCCAGACCTGACGCGGACCGCCTAGGCAGCCACGGCTGCCAGCTTCAGCTCCACCGCCACCGGCACGTGGTCGGACGGCTTCTCCCAGGCGCGCACATGCTTGTCGATCGAGGTCGAGGCCAGGAGGTTCGCCGCCTCGGGCGAGAGCAGCAGGTGGTCGATGCGGATGCCGTTGTCCTTCTGCCAGGCGCCGGCCTGGTAGTCCCAGAAGGTGTAGACGCCGGCATCCGTCGTGGCGCGCACCGCCTCGGTGAAGCCGATGTTCTCCAGCCGCCGGAAGGCCTGCCTGGTGGCTGGCTGGAACAGCGCGTCCCGCACCCAGTTCTCCGGGAAACGCGCATCGATCGGCTCTGGGATGACGTTGTAGTCGCCGGCCATCACCAGCGGCTCCTCAAGTTCCAGCCGCTCGGCAGCCCAGCGCTCCAGCCGTTCCATCCAGGCCAGCTTGTAGCCGAATTTCCTGGGCTCATCGATCGGGTTGCCGTTCGGCAGATAGAGCGACACCACCCGCAACGCGCCCCGGTCGGTCGAGAACACGCCCTCGATGAAGCGCGCATGGTCGTCGGCGTCGTCGCCCGGCAGGCCGCGATTCACCTCGTCGAAGCGCAGCTTCGACAGGATGGCGACGCCGTTGAAGCCTTTCTGGCCGAGCGTCTCGACATGATAGCCCAGCGCCTCGACCTCCAGCCGCGGAAAGCCCTCGTCCTGCGTCTTGATCTCCTGCAGGCAGACGATGTCCGGGTTGGCCTCCCGCAGCCAATGCAGCAAATTGTCGATGCGTGCGCGCACGCCGTTGATGTTCCAGGTCACGATCTTCATGGGCGGATGATTAGCATGCAGGCCGGCCGCCATCACCCGGAAAAAAGCGTGCCCATGTGCCATGCTGACAGGCGCAGCGGGCGCCCCCAAAAAAATCTTCGCACTTTTCTCCACACCCCCGAAACCTCGCGCATAATCCCTCCTGCCTGCGCGGGGAAACGGGTGCGCACCGACATTCGGGCAGGCGGGTGCCGGGTCGGTCGTGCGAGAGGTCGCGCGGCTGGGTGATGAGCCCCCAGGTCCGGCCCTCGAACCGCATGCCGTACGCCGCCCCCCGGCGCAAATGCCCGGGGATGGCCGGTAGGGATGGTTGAGGGAAGCATGCCTGACG
>DATDJN010000086.1:0-8150 GCA_036520515.1 Rhizobiaceae bacterium | reverse complement strand
AGACATTCGCCTGGAGCTGGAGGATGATCGCGTCGATCGGCTCGTTCCCGCTATGCGCGGCGGCGTCCCTTTGCAGGATCTGTCCGCCGGTTCCCCGTCATGCACGACATGCGGCCGCGCCTGGAACGGCGCGGCCGCACGCAAGCTCGGCTCAGTCGCCGTAGACGTCGAAGGCGAAGTACTTCTTCGTGATCTCGTCGTATTTGCCGTTGTCGCGGATCGCCTTGATGGCGGCGTTGAGCCGCTCCTTGGTGGCGGTGTCTTCCTTGCGCAGGCCGGCGCCGACGCCGGGGCCAAGCACCTCGAGATCCTCGGCGACATGGCCCTTCAGGTCGCAGCAGGCCTTGCCCTGGTCGGACTGGAGGAAGGCGTCGAGCGCGATGGCGTCGGCCTGGGTGGCGTCGATGCGGCCGGCGGCGAGATCCTGGTTGGCCTCGTCCTGCGTCTGGTATTCCTTGATCTCGGCGGCGTCGGTGAAATGCTTCTTCACGTAGTTGGCGTGGATGGTCGAGACCTGCACGCCGATGATCTTGCCCTTCAGCCCTTCAGGCGTGGCGTCGAAAGTCTCGCCTTTCGGGCCGACGATGGCGGTCGGCGTGTTGTAATACTTGTCCGAGAAGTCGATCGTCTTCTTGCGCTCGTCGGTGATCGACATGGAGTTCATGATGGCGTCGATCTTCTTGGTGGTGAGCGCCGGGATGAGGCCGTCCCACGGGATCGGCACCAGCTCGCACTCGAACTTCGCCTCGGCGCAGATCGCGTTGGCGATCTCGACCTCCCAGCCGGTCCAGTTGCCGGCGGCGTCGGCGATGTAGAAGGGCGGATAGGCTTCCGGCGAGAAGCCGACCTTCAGCGGCTCGGCCTGGGCCATGGCGGCGCCCGATGCTGCGAAGAGCAGCGCCGCGGCGGCGATTTTCAGAGTTTTCAGCATGCACTTTCTCCCAGTTGTTTTGTCGTTCCCGATTGTCGTGGTTCTTGGCCCTAATGGGCGTTGTGGATGAATTGCTTCAGCCGTTCGGATCGCGGCGCGCCGAATATCTGGTCGGGCGGACCTTCCTCCTCGACCAGCCCGTTGTGGAGGTAGACGACATGCGTCGCCACCTTGCGGGCGAACTTCATCTCGTGGGTGACGAGGATCATGGTCCGCCCTTCCTGGGCGAGATCGCCGATGACGCGAAGCACCTCGCCGACGAGTTCGGGATCGAGCGCGGAGGTCGGCTCGTCGAACAGCATCACGCGCGGCTCGATGGCCAGCGCGCGGGCGATGGCGCCGCGCTGCTGCTGGCCGCCCGACAGGAAGGCGGGATAGACGTCGCGCTTCTCGGCTAGGCCGACGCGCTTCAGCAGCCGCTCGGCGCTGGCGATGGCCTGCTCGCGCCTGACGCCGAGCACGTGGATCGGCACCTCGATGACGTTCTCGATGAGCGTCATGTGGCTCCACAGGTTGAAGCTCTGGAACACCATGCCGAGCTTCGAGCGGATGCGCTCGATCTGGCGGCGGTCGGCCGGGACCGTGTGGCCATGGCTGTCGGCCTTGAGCCTGATCTCCTCGCCATTGACGCGGATCAAGCCGCTGGTCGGGTTCTCCAGGCAGTTGATGCAGCGCAGAAGCGTCGACTTGCCGGAGCCCGAGCCGCCGATGATGGCGACCACGTCGCCGTCGCGCGCCGACAGCGACACGCCCCTCAGGACATGCAGTTCGCCGAACTTCTTGTGCAGGTTCTCGATGTGGATGGCTTCGGCCGCGCCGGCGCGGCTGTCGCTGGTGGTTGTGAGGCTGACGGCGTCGCCCGTCACGGCAGCCTACCCGCTCCTTGCGTGGTCCCTGGCAATCTCCAACCCACCCTGTCGCAAACGCTCACGCCCGTGAGGATGGACCGGGCGGCTTGCTCCCGTCAACCCGGACCGGCCGACAGAAACTCCTGCCGTCGCGGAACCTCCCTATTGATTCGGATCGGGCTGTTGGTGCACTCTCCGCCTACAATTCGGAGGCCAAGGCATGAAGATCATCCACACGGCTGTCGCAGCCGCGGTGGCTGCAGCGGCTATCTGCAGCGCACTTCCCGCACAGGCGCACCACCACAACAATGCAGGCGCTTTCGTCGGAGGCCTGGTGGCCGGAGCCGTGCTCGGCGGAGCCGCTGCGGCGGCAACCTATCCGCGGCCCTATTATTATCCGCCCTACCCGGCGTATCCGCCGCCCTACTACGGCTACGCCCATCCGCCCTATTGCGGCTACCCGCCCTATCCGCCCTGCTTCTACCGGTAGGCAGGCGGGATCGAAACCAGCACCGAGGTGGCCCGGCTTGGCCGCAGAAGCGAGTGGTGACATGAGCAAACTGTTGAGAATCCCGGTAGCGGCCACTGTTCTGGCGGTGCTTGCCGGCTTCGCCCAGGCGCAGGAGACACCGGCGGCGCCGCCCGCCGAGGAGCAGCATCTTCCGCCCTACGACTGCACGCTGACGGAGGCCGTGCTCTGCAAGGCGGGCTCGAGCTGCACGCCGTCCAAGACGCTCGGCGAACTGCCGCTGCCGGCGCGCGTCCTCCTGCATTTCGACCAGCAGGTGCTTGCCGGCGTCAGCGCCGACGGCCTGCCACATGTGAGCCGGATGGGCAGCCTCGCGCGCTCGGGCGACATGGTGATCGCACAGGGCGTGGACGGCGGAACCGGCTGGATGGTGCATTCGACGAACAACGATGACGAGGTGACCTTCGTCGCGGCATCGGACGATTTCATCATCAATGCTTTCGGCACCTGCAAGCCGCTCGGCGTAGCTCAGTAATCGGGGATGGCGTCGCGCCGGCAAGGCACCCTCTGCGTTGCGCGACGGGGCGGGGAGGCCGTGTCATGAACGTTCTGGTCAAGCACTACGGTGCGCAGTCGATGGCAGCGCCGATCAGGCGCGTGCTGATGCGCTCGGCGGCGAGCGCAATGCGCCATGCAAGGCCGGCCGAATGGCACTACGGGCCGGGCTTCGACGCCGCCCGCGCGGCCAGCCAGCACAAGGCCTTCGCCGATCTGGTCGCAGCTTCCGGCGCCGAGGTGGAATGGCTCACCGACGAGGATGACGGCCTCGCCGATTCCGTCTTCACCCACGATCCCTCGTTGTCGACCGACCACGGCGCCATCATCCTGTCCATGGGCAAGGCGCTGCGCCGACTCGAACCCGGCCTGCACGAGAAGGCGTACCGGCGCATGGGCGTGCCGATCCTCGGCCGCATCGAGGCGCCGGGCACGGTCGAAGGCGGCGACTGCGTCTGGGTCGACGCCAGGACGCTGGCGATCGGCAGGGGCGTGCGCACCAATGAAGCCGGCATCCGCCAGATGGCCGCGCTGCTTGCCCCGCACGGCATCGAGGTGCTCGGCTACGACCTGCCGCTGTGGCATGGCGAGGAGGCCTGCCTGCACCTGATGTCGGTGATCAGCCCGCTGGCCGACGATCTGGCGCTGGTCCATTCGCCGCTCCTGCCGGCCGCCTTCTACCAGTTGCTCAAGGCGCGCGGCATCCGGCTGGTCGAGGGCGACCCACAGGAATTCCACGACAGTTTCGGGCTCAGCCTCAACGTGCTGCCGACCGCCCCGCGCGAGGTGATCGCGGTCGCCGGCTTCCCGAAGACGGCCGCCGCCATGGAAGCGGCAGGCTGCACGGTGCGGACATTCGAGGCGGACGCTCTTTGCATCGCCTGCGAAGGCGGCCCGACCTGCCTGACCAGGCCCGTGTGGCGGGGTTGAGCACGCTCGGCGAGGCGTTGATCGCCCTGCTCGAGGCGCATGGCGTCGATACCGTCTTCGGCATTCCGGGCGTCCATACGGTCGAGCTCTACCGCGGGCTCGCCGGCTCGAAGATCCGTCACGTCACGCCGCGCCACGAGCAGGGCGCCGGCTTCATGGCCGACGGCTATGCGCGCGCCTCCGGCAGGCCGGGCGTGGCCTTCGTCATCACCGGACCCGGTCTCACCAACACGATCACCGCCATGGGACAGGCGCGCGCCGACTCCGTGCCGATGCTCGTCATCTCCGGCGTCAATGCGCTGGACACGCTGGGCAAGGGCCTCGGCTACCTGCACGAACTGCCCGACCAGCGTGGCATGATGGAGAAGGTGGCGCTTTCGTCGCGCCGCATCACCACGCCGGAAGAGCTGCCGGGCGCGCTGGCCGACGCCTTCGCATTGTTTGCCGGCTCACGACCGGGGCCTGTGCATATCGAGATCCCCACCGACGTGATGACGCTGCCGGCCGACGGCCTGTCGCCGCAGCTCGCCAATGCCTCGCCGCCCGCACCCGATGCGGGGCTGGTCGCCGCGGCGGCGGCACTGGCGGCCAGGGCGACGCGGCTGGTGATCCTTGCCGGGGGCGGCGCGAAATCGGCGGAGGCGGCGCTGAGGCAGCTTGCCGAGGCGCTCGACGCGCCGGTCGTGCTGACCGCCAACGCGCGCGGGCTGCTGCACGCGCATCCGCTCGCCGTGCCGGCAAGCCCGAGCCTCAAGGCGGTGCGCGCCGCCATCGACGCCGCCGACCTGGTGATAGCCGCCGGCACCGAGCTCGGGCCGACCGACTACGACATGTATGGCGACGGCGGATTCCGGATACCCGAAAAATTCGTCCGCATCGACATCGACGCCGGGCAGCTGGCGCGCCACCGGACGACCGTCGCCATCCAGGCCGACGCGCGCGCCGGCCTCGAGGCGCTGCTCGCAGGGCTCTCCGGGAGAACCTTGCAGGCGGATGGCGCCGGGCGCGCGGCCACCGCACGGGCGGCAGCCCGCAGCGAGCTGTCGCCCGCATTGCTGGACCAGCTCGATGTCGTCGAGACGATCCGCGACACGCTGCCCGGCGCGATCATCGTCGGCGATTCCACGCAGCCGGTCTATGCCGCCAACCTCTATTACGACCACGACCGGCCGGGCGGCTGGTTCAATGCCGCCACCGGCTTCGGCGCGCTGGGCTACGGCCCGCCGGCGGCGATCGGCGCAGCACTCGCCGTGCCCGACGCGACGGTCGTCTGCCTCTCGGGCGATGGCGGGTTCCAGTTCTCGCTGCCGGAGCTCGCGTCGGCGGCAGACGCCGGCGCGCCCGTCATCTTCGTCGTCTGGAACAATTTCGGCTACCGCGAGATCGAGACGTCGATGCGCGACGTCGGCGTCGAGCCGGTCGGCGTGTCGCCCGCACCGCCGGATTTCGCCAGGATCGCCGAGGCGTACGGGATAGCGGCCGAGCGGCTCGCCTCGCCTGATGGACTGCCGGACGCGCTGCGCCGCGCCAGCGCCGCAAAGACTCCCTATCTGATCGAGATCGCGGTGGATTGAGCCATGGCAGGCGCGTTCGCAGGCAGGACGGTTGTGGTGACGGGCGGCACCGGGGCGCTGGGAAGCGCCGTGCTGGCGAAGCTGCTGGACGAAGGCGCGGTCTGCCATGTGCCGACCAGCCACGCCTCCGCGCCGAAGGATTTCGCCTTCGCCGGGCATGACCGGGTCAAGCTCGCGCCCGGCGTCGATGTCGGCGACGCCGCCCCGGTCGACGCCTTCTATGCCACGATCCCCGGTCTTTGGGCGTCCATCCACGCGGCCGGCGCTTTCGCCATGTCGCCGATCGGCGAGGCGACCGCGGACGCGTTCGCCGCGATGATGCAAGCCAACGCGACGACGGCCTTCCTTTGCTGCGGCGCCGCGGCGCGCGCCATGCTCGCCTCCGGTACGGCGGGGCGCATCGTCAACGTCACCGCGCGACCCGGCCTCGACCCTCGCAAGGGCGCTGCCATGTCCGCCTACACGGCAAGCAAGGCGGCTGTCGCGGCGGTGACGATCGCGCTCGCCGAAGAGCTGAAGGGCGGGGGCATCCTGGTCAACGCGGTGGCGCCCTCGACGCTCGACACGCCGGCGAACCGCAAGGCCATGCCGAAGGCCGACTTTTCCAAATGGGTGAGCCTCGAGGCCGCGGCCGAAGCGATCGTCCATCTTGCCTCGCCGGGGAACGCCACGGTCAGCGGGGCGCTGCTGCCGATCTACGGCAGGGCGTGAATCCGGCGGTTTTGCGTCCTTCCCTCCCCCGCTTCGCAGGGAGGAGCCAGATTGCCCTATGACGAGCCGTGGATGTCGACCATGGGCTTGAGCTGATCCTGGAATGCCGCCCAGTCGGTAGGCCGCTCGATCATGCGGCGCACTTTCGGCGGCTCGGCTCCGCTGTGCAACTGCCTCAGCCTGTCGCCCACCACGGCATCCGAATGCGTGGCGCGCAGATTGTGCCTGATATATTCGTGCCAGGTCGGAGAGTGGTAGGTCTCGACCCATATCCGCGGGTTCTCGAGGTCGCGCGCCAGCGTCCATTCCCGCGCGCCGTCGCGCCGCCTGATCCGCCGCCGCTCGGCCATGGCGTCGAGGAAGTCGTGCAGGTCCTCCTCGCGGATCTGGTATTCGATGGAGATCACGATCGGCCCCGAGCGCGGCTTGAGGTCGAGCGCGACGTTGGGCTCGCGCCAGCGGTTGAGCGGATCGAGGTTGAGCGCGGCGTGCTCGGGCAGCTTGATGAAGATGCCGAGCGCTGCGCCGACGAGCATGAGGCCCGCCGAGGCGAGAAGCGCCGCCGCCGGGCCGTGGCCTTCCGCGATCACGCCCCAGATCCAGCTGCCCAGCGCCATGCCGCCGAAAGTCGCCATCTGGTAGAGCGACATGGCGCGGCCGACCACCCAGCGCGGCGTCGAGAGCTGGACCGTGACGTTGAACATCGCCAGCGTCAGCACCCAGCTCGCGCCGCCGATCAGGAGGCCGATGCAGGAAAGCCAGGCAGTGGTCGACAGCGCCTGGATGGTGGCGGAGACGGCGAAGGCGACGAAGCCTATGCGCGCGATCCATTCGTTGGAGACGACGCCGCGCAGCCGTCCGCTGAGGAAGGCGCCGCCGATGGCGCCCACCCCATAGGCGCCGAGCAGCACGCCGTAGAGCAGCGGGCCGCCCTCTATGATGTCGCGCGCGACCAGCGGCAACAGCGCCAGCGTCGAGATCGCACTGATGCCGAAGACGAAGCCGCGCAGCAGCACCTTCTCGATGTTGGGCGACATGGCGACGTAGCGAAGCCCGGCCGAGATGGCCAGCCCCAGCGGCTCGCGCGGCAGCGAGGAGGCCGGTATCTCCAGCTTCCAGCGAAACAGCACGATGATGAGCGCGACGTAGCTGAAGGCATTGGCGGCAAAGGCGGCCGCCGCGCCCGAAGCGGCCACGATGGCGCCGCCGATCGCCGGGCCGACGCTTCGGGTCAGGTTGAAGCTCATCGAGTTCAGCGCCACCGCCTGCGGAACGTGGCTGCGCGGAACCATGTCGCCGACCGCCGCCTGCCAGGACGGGTTGTGCAGCGCCGTGCCGCAGCCGATCAGGAAGGTGAAGGTGAGCAGCAGCCACGGCGTCATGGCGCCGCCATAGGCGACAAGCGCCAGCGCCACCGACACGACCAGCATGAAGCACTGCGCGATCAGCATGACCGTGCGGCGGTTGTAATTGTCGGCAAGCGCGCCCGAGACGAGCGAGAACAGCATGATCGGCAGCGTCGTCGAGGCCTGCACCAGCGCGACGAAATCGGCCGAGGTCGAGATCGAGGTCATCATCCAGGCCGCGCCCACGCCCTGGATCAGCGAGCCGAGATTCGAGGCGAGCGTAGCGAACCAGACGTTGCGGTAGACGCTGGAATCGAAGGGGGCAAGGGCGCCGGGGCGGACGGGACGTGGCTGGTCTGGCATTCCGTTGCGGCCGGTTCCGGCCCTTGGCTCGAGAAGCAGTTCCGGGAAGCACGCCGGTCAGCCGGCGATTGCTCCGTCTGGAATACTATTCCAGCTAGCGACATTCGCCGCAACGCCCAGCCATTGGGTCAGGCAGACAAAAAACCACAAAAGAAAAACCCGCCGGATCGCTCCGGCGGGTCCAGACCGCTGACAAACCCCGTCAATTTTGGCGGGGTTTTGTTTTGTGCGATCAGTGTTTGGCCGAGAGGTTATGTAGGCGGGCCGGTGGGAGGTTTCGCTTTGGCTCTCAGGCGGCTTTGGGCGCCGGTTTGGGCCATAGGATCATCGCGATTTTCTTGATGTTCTGTGCTGCGGCGGCGAGCAGGCACTGGACGGCGACGCGGGCCATGCCTCGGAAGCGCGCATAGCGGTGGCCGAAGA
>DATDJN010000085.1:0-10641 GCA_036520515.1 Rhizobiaceae bacterium | reverse complement strand
TCGCCGCCGCGCAGGATGGTGATCCGGTCGGCCATTTCCGTCACCACCGCCAGATCGTGCGAGATGAGCAGCAGGCCCATGCGGTTCTCGTCGACGAGATCGCGCAAGAGTTCGAGGATCTGCGCCTGCAGCACCACGTCGAGGGCAGTGGTCGGTTCGTCGGCGATCAGGAGCTTCGGCTGCAGCGCGCAGGCGATGGCGATCACCACGCGCTGTCGCTGGCCGCCAGACAATTCGTGCGGATAGCGGCCGAGGGGAAATTTCGTCGCCGGCAGCCCGACGCGGTCCAGCATCCTGCGCGCCTGCGCTTCGGCATCGGAGCGGTTCGCGCGCGTGTGCCAGCGAATGCCCTCGGCGACCTGCTCGCCAATCGTCTTCAGCGGGTTGAGCGCCGTCATCGGTTCCTGGAAGACCATGCCGATGTCGTCGCCGCGCAGGGCGTTCATCTCGTCCTCGGTCGCGGCCAGGAGATCGGCGCCGTCGAAGAGGATGCGGCCGGATGCCCGCGCCGCCTGCGGCAGAAGCCGCATGACCGCCAGCGCCGTCATCGATTTGCCGGAGCCCGATTCGCCGACCAGCCCCATGACTTCGCCGGCCGCGACGGACAGGTCGACGTTCTTGAGGATCGGCGTGGCGCCGATCTGGAGCGACAGGTTCTCGATCTCGAGCAGGCTCATCGCTGACGCCTGAGCTTGGGGTCGAGCGTATCGGCAATGCCGTCGCCGATCAGGTTGAGGCCGAGCACGGTGATGACGATCGCCATGCCGGGTACGATCGCCAGATACGGGGCGACGGCCATACGCGTCTGCGCGTCGAAGAGCATGCGGCCCCAACTCGGCATGGGCGGCTGCGTGCCGAGCCCGAGATAGGAAAGGCCGGCCTCGGCCAGGATGCCCAGCGCGAACTGGATGCTGACCTGGACGAGCAGGAGGTTGGCGATGTTGGGCAGGATGTGCTCGATGGTTATCAGCGCCGGGCCCTTGCCGGCCGCGCGCGCAGCGAGGATGAACTCGCGCGGCCAGATGGCCAGCGCGCCGGCCCGCGCGACGCGCGCGAAGACCGGGATGTTGAAGATGCCGATGGCGATGATGGCGTTGATGGCGCCGGGCCCCAGGATCGCCGTGACCATGATTGCCGAAAGCAGAGCAGGGAAAGCGAAGACGATGTCGTTGAAGCGCATCAGCGCATTGTCGATGAACCCGCCGCGCGCAGCCGCCCAGCAGCCGAGCGGCACACCGATGCCGACGCCGATGCAGACGGCGACCAGGGCCACCGCAATCGAATTGCGCGCGCCGACCATGATCATGGAGAGCACGTCGCGGCCGAACTGGTCGGTGCCGAAGAGGTGGGTGGCGGACGGCGGCTGCATGCGGTCGGCGACGATGAGCCTGGTCACGTCGTAGGGCGTCCAGAAGAAGGAAAGCAGAGCCATCGCGGCAACGAGGGCGGTGATGACGAAGCCGGCGAGGAAGGATCGGTTCGCGAAAGCCTTCGAAATGAAGCCCTTTTCCGGCAGGCTGGCGGCGTGATCGCTCATGCGCGCGTCCTCAGCCTGGGATCGACGATTGCGTAGGACAGATCGACCAGGAGGTTGATCACGATGACGGCGGCAACAAGCAGCATGACGACGCTCTCGACCACGATCAGGTCGCGCTGGTTGATCGCCTGAACCACGAGGCGGCCAAGGCCGGGCAAGGAGAAGACGTTCTCGATGATGACCGTGCCGGCGAGGAGGAAGGCGAATTGCAGCCCGAGGATGGTGAGGACCGGCAGCATGGCGTTGCGCAGCGCGTGGCGCCAGAGCACCGCCTTTCGCGGCAGGCCCTTGGCGCGGGCGGTGCGGATGAAATCCTCGCCGAGCACCTCGACCAGCGCCGAGCGGGTGACGCGCGCCAGGATCGCGGCCTGCGGCAGGGCGAGCGCAACGGCCGGCAGGATGAGCGCCTTCAACGCCGGCCATATGCCGGCGTCCCAGCCGGGGAAGCCGCCGGAAGGCAGGAGGCGCAGCCATACGGCGAAGACATAGACGAGGAGCAGGGCGAACCAGAAATTCGGAATGGCCACCCCGAGTTGCGACGCCCCCATCGCCAGCGTGTCCGCCGCGCGGCCACGGCGCGCCGCCGCAAATATGCCGACGGGGATGGCGATCGCGGTCGAGAGGGCGATCGAGATGAGAGCCAGCGGCAGAGAAACCGCAGCGCGCTCCGCGACCAGATCGATAACCGGAACCGAATAGGTGTAGGAGCGGCCGAAATCGAGGCTGAGCAGCCCGCCGGTCCAGTGGAGGTATCGGGCGAGAAAACCCTGGTCGAGGCCCATCTGGACGCGCAGCGCCTGCACGGCGTCCTCGGTGGCGTTGAAACCGAGCATCAGCCGCGCCGGATCTCCCGGCAGGATTTCCAGAACCGAGAACACCACGACCGACGCCACGACCAGCGTCAGCAGGCCGGAAGCGAGGCGGCGGAGGAGGTAGGCGGTCATGAGGCAGTCGCCATATGCGATCTCTTCGGCAAAGGGCGCGTTTCATCGTTGCCACGCCTGCTTTCGCATCTGGCCATTGGAAGATGTGGGAAGCGGCGCATGGCAGCGACGTCTTCAAAGTATAAAGTTGACGCGCTGCCATGCGCCGCCGGCGTTTTCTCCCCTGCCGGCTCCCGGCCCATCGTTGCTTCCGGGGCCTCCGGACAACAATGAGGGCGCACAGGGCGACAGGGGACCGGAGCTACCCGCGCAACCCAGCGGGCGTCACTCCAGCGCCGCACTTGCCTGAATGGAGGTTGTGGCCACCCGTTCCCACAAGCAAGCTGCTGGGACGAAGTATGGAGGAAGAGGCGGGAGTGTTGGGAAAGTGGGCGTCCAAAAGGAAAAAAAATTCGATATGCCTTTGACTTCACATGGAAAAAACTTTCGGACGCAAAAAATTTCTTCACGCTGCGGAGGCCCGGGCGGGAGGCGCCGTTGTCGGGCCGCTTAAACCGTGGCGTCGCTTCTTGTGAAAGCAAGACTATCGCACATGGGCCAGGGAAACGCCCTCCAACGCCGTCATCCTCGGGCTTGTCCCGAGGATCTGCCACCAGTCGACCGGCCACGACCAACATCGATATTGCCGCTGACCTCCGTACTGCCAAGACATACCAAGCTCGGCAGATCCTTGGGACAAGCCGGAGGATGACGCCGGAGGTGGTTTACACGTTTCCAGGACTCATATGCGACAAGCTGGCCCGCGAAAAGGCGGCCCGCATCGTCAGTCCACCCACCTGACCTTGGTAAGGTCGTTCGCCTGGATCGGCGAGTTCTCCCACAGGCCTTCAACCCTGGCGTCCCAGATGCCGATCTTCGGCAGTTCGAAGAGGAAGCCCACGACCGCGTCGTCGGCGAGGATCTTCTGCGCCTGGCCGTACAGTTCCTTGCGCCTGGCTTCGTCCGAGGTGAGGTTCAACTCCTCGATCACCTTGTCGAAGGCCGGGTTGTCGTAGTTGAAGTAGTAGTCCTTGCGCGCATAGATATCGATGTCGTTGGGCTCGGTGTGCGAGACGATCGACAGGTCGTAGTCCTTTTCGGTGAAGACCTGCTTCAGCCAGTCGGCCCATTCGACCGGAATGATCTCGGCCTCGATGCCGATGTCGCGCAGTTCCGAGGCTATGATCTGGCCGCCGTCCCGGGCGTAGCCGACCGGCGGAAGCTTCAGCGTCGTCTTGAAGCCGTTCTCCAAGCCGGCCTCCTTGAGCAGTTCCCTGGCCTTCGCCGGATCATAGGGATAGGTGCCGGTGAGGTCGACATAGGCATCGTTGGCCGGCGAGAAATGCGAGCCGATCGGCGTGCCGAGGCCGCCGGAAGCGCCGTCGATGATCGCCTTGCGATCGATGGCATGGGCGATTGCCTGGCGAACCTTGAGATTGTCGAAGGGAGGCTTCTTGTTGTTGATGGCGAGAATCGTTTCGCCTTCGGTCGCACCCACGACGACCTTGAAGCGCGGATCGGACTCGACCTGCGGAAGCGCGTCGCCGAGCTGAAAATTGGGCAATGCCTGGACGTCGCCCGACAAGAGTGCCGGCACGGCCGCCGCGGCGTCGGGGATGATGCGGAATTCGGCCTTGTCGAGCCCAGCCGGCTCGCCCCAGTAGCTGTCGGCCCTGACGAGCGTGATCGACGCCCCCTTGGCCCAGTTGCCGAACTTGAAGGGCCCGGTGCCGATGGGCTTTTCCTTGTTGGTCTCGGCCGATTCAGGCGCCACGATCACCGCGTCGCCCCAGCCCATATTGTAGAGGAAGGAGCCCTGGGGGGTCTTCAGCGTCACCTTGACCGTCGCGGGATCGACGACCTCGACCGTCCCGATCGCGGCGAAGAGGCCTTTCTGCGCATTGGTCGAATTGTCGGCGCGCGCCCGGTCGAGCGAGAATTTCACGTCGTCTGCGTTGAAGTCGGTGCCGTCATGGAATTTGACGCCGCTGCGCAGCTTGAAGGTGTAGACCTTGCCGTCGTCAGACACGGTCCAGGCTTCGGCGAGCGCCGGCAGCACCTCGCCGCGCGGCCCGATGCGGGTCAAGCCTTCGAAAACATTGGCGTAAAGCACCTCGTCGATGGCGGCCGCCGCACCGGCCGTAGGATCGAGATGCGGCGGCTCGAGCGGAACGCCGAGCACGAGATCGGTCCGCGCGGCCATTGCCACCGTGCTCGAGGCGAGCGCCAGGACGGCGGCTGCGGCAACTGATTTCCAAGCGTTCATGTCGGCTCTCCCGTTACGTAAGGCGCGGATAGCGCGAAATGCGAGATGAGTAAATCGGCTTTATCGCGAATGCGAGAAGCGGAGGAAAATAGTTTTCCGCTTCAAACGGTTAGATCGTTGTTGCACTGCGGCATGCCGATTACCTGCCCTTGCCGCGCAGCAGCCGGTCGAGGCCGACCGCCATCACTTTTGCGGACTCCACCATGTCCGCGATGCCGACCCACTCGTCCGGCCGGTGGGCTAGATCGAGGATGCCGGGGCCATAGGCAATGCAATCGTGCAGGTGGCCTATGCGGGTGACGTGCTTCTGGTCGTAGGTGCCGGGCGAGATGACATATTCCGGCTCGCGGCCGAACACGGCGCGTATGCCTTCGGCGACGGCCGTGACGACCGGCGACTCGCGCTCGGTCATCAGCGGCATCACCTCCATGATGTCGCGGATCGTGTAGTCGAATTTCCTGCGGCTGCCTTTTAGCCGGTCGAGCACGCTGACGACCTCGTCCTTCACCTCCGACAGCGTCTCTTCCAAGAGGAAACGCCGGTCGATCACCAAGCGGCAGGTGTCCGGGACGTTCGGCGAGGGGAGGCCGGAATAGTCGTCGGTCTGGCCGCCATGGATGGCGTTTATGTTCATGGTCGAGCGGCGGGCGCCTTCCGGAACGACCGGCATCCTGGTGCGTTTCTGGTCGAGCGCCGGGAAAAGCTCGTCCTCGAAGGCGCGGACCACCGCGCCCATGTGGCGGATGGCGCAATCGCCGAGGAAAGGCATCGAGCCATGCGCCATCTCGCCCTTCGTCTCGATCTCGGCCCACCAGACGCCCCGGTGTCCCAGGCAGATGCGGTCCTTGTTCAGCGGTTCGGGGATGATGACGTGGTCGACCCTGGGTTTCGAGAAATAGCCCTTGCGGGCCAGATAGGCGACGCCGCCGAAGCCGCCGGATTCCTCGTCGACCGTGCCGGAAATCTCGATTGCGCCCGGAAAGTCCGGATTGACGTCCATGAAGGCCTCGGCGGCGACGATCGAGGCGGCGAGGCCGCCCTTCATGTCGCAGGCGCCGCGGCCGTAGACCCGCCCGTCCCTGATCACGCCGGCGAAGGGATCTACGGTCCAGCCTGTGCCGGCCTCGACCACGTCGATATGCGAGTTGAAATGCACGGTCGCGCCGCGCGTGCGGCCGTCGAAGCGGGCGACGACATTGACGCGCGGATAGCGGTCGCTGTCGCCCGGCGTTCCTTCGGCGCGGATGAACTCGATGCCGAAGCCGCGCTTCTTGAGCCGCTCAGCGATGTATTCGGCGCAGGGCCGGTAGGCGTCGCCGGGCGGATTGATCGTCGGAAAGCCGATGAGGTCAGCGGTCAGCGCCGCCAATTCGTCGGTCCGGTCCTCGATCGTCCTGGCAAGGCGCTCGTCCATGCGCCGAGTTGAGCAGGCTTGCCGGGCGCTTGGCAAGGATGACGTCGCGGCAATGCAACTGTCACGCGAAATTGTTCGGATTTGCGCGAGCGGGTTGGCCAAAACCCCGGAGTTCGGGTGTAAATCATGCCTGTCACGTCCCGCGCCGGTCAGCGCCCGTCAGGTTCGGGCAGGAGGGGTCGGTCTCATGAAAAACCCGGTTCTCATCGTGATGGCTTTGGCCGGCATGCTGTTCGGCGCGAGCACGCAGGGCTGGAGCGCCAGCCTGGTGGCGCGCGTCGATATTTCCAGCCAGACGATGACCGTCACCAAGAACGGCCGCGTCATCCACCGGTGGAAGGTGTCCACTGCCCGTCCGGGCTACCGGACGCCGCGCGGCACGTGGACGCCGAAGCGGCTGCAGCGCATGTGGTATTCGCGCAAATACGACATGTCGCCGATGCCCTATTCGGTGTTCTATCTCGGCGGCTACGCCATTCACGGCACCAACTACGTGAAGAGCCTGGGACGTCCGGTCTCGCACGGCTGCATCAGGTTGCAGACGGGCAACGCCGCGCAATTCTATTCGCTGGTGCAGCAGGTCGGCCGCGGCAACACGCGGATCACCGTCGTAAACTGAGCTGGGGCCCGGGCCGAAGCCTTCAGCCCGCCTTCGGCGCCGTTCCGGCGCGAGAACCCGACTTGGCCTTCCAGCGCCTGGTGCGCTTCCTGCCGCTCAGCGTCCAGCGCTTGTGGAACCACATCCACTGGCCGGGGCTTTCGCGCACCCATCCTTCGACGACGTCGTTGAGAAGCTGGGTCGAGGCCTCGATGTCGATGTCGCCGTCGGCGTCGCGCGCCAGTTCCAGCGCGTCGTGGATCTCCAGCCGGTAGCGGTTGCCGGGCAGGCGGATGCAGCGGGCCGGGTGGACGGGACAGTCGAAGCGCCGCGCCAGCATCGGCACCATCGGATTGGTTTCGCAGGGGCGGCCGAAGAAGGTCGTGAGGACGCCGCCGCTGAACTTCTGGTCGACGAGCGCGCCGACATTGCCGCCCTTCTCGAGGATGGCGGCAAGCGCGAAGGCGGCGCCGGCGTGCGTCTCCATCAGCTCGCCCATGGTGGAACGGCGCGTCGAGAGCACATAGTCGGCGATGTAGGGGTTGTTCGGCGGACGGAAGAGCGCCGTCACCTTGAGCCCGTGCACGGAAGCGGCGATGGGCAAGAGTTCGAAATTGCCGAGATGGCCTGTGAAGAGGATGTGCGGCTTCTTCTCGTCGGCAAGGCGCTTGAAAAGCTCCTCGCCGACGATCTCGATGCGGCCGCTGCCGCGATTGCCAGCGTCGAAGTCGAAAAGCTGGTCGAGAAATATGTACTCGGCCGCGAGGCGGGCCATGTTGTCCCACATTTCGAGCGCGATCGCCTCGATCTCCGGCTCGGACTTTTCCGGATAGGCCTGCCGGAGGTTGTCGAGGGCGGTGCGGTGGCGGCCGAACCAGGGACCGATCTTCCTTGCCGCGGCGGCGGCGAAATCCAGCGCCGTGTCCGGCGGCAGTTTCCGCAACAGCCACATCGCGCCCAAGGCAAAGCGTGCGACCAGCCAATGGTTGGCCCGCGTTGCCACCCGCAGGGCGCGGTAGCGAAGGAAGGCGAGTTTACCGCGTTTCAACGATAGATATTCCTCAGCCGACGCGGAGCACGATCTTGCCGAACACGTCACGTGTTTCCATGCGCTTCAGCGCTTCGCCGATGCCGGCAAAGTCGACCTCGGTGTCGATGACCGGCGTGACCACACCTGCCGCCATCTTCTGCATGGCGTTCGCCATGTTCTCCATGCGGCAGCCGAAGGAGCCGAAGATCTTCAGCTGCTGCTGGAAGAGCTGCATCAGGTTCATCTGCGTCGACACGCCGGAGGTAGAGCCGCAGGTGACCAGCCGGCCGCCGCGCTTCAGCGATAGCATCGAGCCGGCCCAGGTGTCCGCGCCGACGTGCTCGAAGACGACGTCGACGCCCTTCTTCCTCGTCAGCTTGCGCACGACGCCCTCGAAGCGGTCCTCGCGGTAGTTGATGACGTGGTCGGCGCCGAGGGCCGCGGCCTTTTCCATCTTGTCGGCCGAGCCGACCGTGGTGATGACGGTGCAGCCCATCTTCTTGGCGAGCTGGATCGCCGCCGTGCCGATGCCGGAACCGCCGGCATGCACGAGGATCGTCTCGCCGGGCTGGAGCTTCGCATTGTCGAACAACATGTGCTCGACGGTGCCGAAGGTGACGGGCGTGACGGCCGCGCCGACTTCGTCGCAGCCTGGCGGGGCGGGGACCAGGAGGCGCGCGGGCAGGTTGATCTTCTCCTGCGCGAAGCCGTCGAGGTGGAAGCCGTGCACGCCGGAGACGTGTTCGCAGAGATTGTCGCGGCCTTCGCGGCACGCCCGGCAGAGCCCGCAGGTGCGCGCGCCATAGATCGCCACGAGCTGGCCGGGCAGGAGAGTGGAGACGCCGGGGCCGACGGCCTCGACCACTCCGGAAGCCTCGGCGCCGATGGTGAGCGGCAGCTTGCGCTTGGCGAAGGCCATGCCGCGCCAGCCCCACACGTCGATGTGGTTGAGCGCGACCGCCTTGATCCTGAGAGTCACTTCTCCGAGGCCCGGCGCGGGCGGGGGCGCGACCTCGACCGTTTCGAGCTTGCGATCGTCGATCAGTTGCAATGCGCGCATGGTGCGGGCGAAACCCCTCTGGCAACGTAGTCGGGCGTCGGAATGTCCGGAAACCGGATCCGGCGTTTCGGCCGACGCTTCAGGGGGTTCGCTTAGACGGGTTCCCGCGCCAAGACAAGGCAGGTGTTCTGGCCGCCGAAACCGAAGGAATTGGACAGAACGGTCGAAACATCGGCCGAGCGTTTCGTGTTCGGCACCACGTCGAGCTCGATCGCCGGGTCCGGATTGTCGTAGTTGATGGTCGGGGGAATGACGCCCTCGCGCATCGTCATCAGCGAGAAGGCGGCCTCGACCGCGCCGGCCGCCGACAGCGTGTGGCCGATCATCGACTTGTTCGAGGACACCGGAATCTTGCGGATGCGCTCGCCGAAGACGGTCGACAGCGACAGGTGCTCCATCTTGTCGTTCTCCGGCGTCGAGGTGCCGTGCGCGTTGACGTAGCTGATCTCGTCCTCCGAGAGGCCGGCGTCCGCGAGAGCCGCGCGCACCGCCGCGATGGCCGGCGAGCCGTCTGGCTTGGAGCGGGTGCGGTGGAAGTCGTCGGCGCGTTCGCCGCAGCCGCGCAGGATGCCAAGCACATTGGCGCCGCGGGAAAGCGCGCTTTCGAGCGATTCCAGCACCAGCGCCGCCGCACCCTCAGCGATGACGAAGCCATCGCGGTCGCGCGAGAAGGGTTTTGATGCCTTTTCGGGCACGTCGTTCTGGGTAGACAGGGCCGAGAGAAGCGAGAAGCGGATCAGCGCCTCGGCGGTGACCGAGCCGTCTGCGCCGATCGACAGGGCACGGTCGCACTCGCCGCGCCGGATCGCCTCGACGCCGAGCTGGATGGCGGTGGCGCCCGAGGCACAGGCCGTGGACAGCGTGATCGGCAGGCCGCGTGTGCCGAATTCGTCGGCCAGGCGATCGGCGATCGAACCGAACTGCGCGGTCTCGAACACGTCGAGCGCGTTCAGGCTGCGGGCGGTCTCCAGCACGCGGGCGGCGGCCGGCCCTTCCTTTCCGGCGGCATAGAGCTTGAAACGATCCGCCCAGTCGAGTTCGACGGGCGGCGAGGCCAGGAACAGCGGTCCGCCGAAATCGTCGGAGGACAGGCCGGATTCGCCGATCGCCTCGCGGGCGGTCGTTTCAGCCATGTCGTAGGTCAGCGGGCTCGCACCCCTGGAACTCGATTCCAGGAAGTCGACCGTGCCGCAGATGCGCGTGTTGAGGTGGTCGGTGGGGAAGCGGGTGATTGGATGGATGCCGGAACGCCCCGACGTCAGCGCATCCCAATTGTCCTTCTTGCCGACGCCTAGCGAGGTAATCACGCCAATGCCGGTGACGGCGACGACCGGCCGCCCGAAGTGATCCGTCAATTTCGCCATCTTGTCGTCCTCGTCGGTCAGTCCGCGGCCAGAACCTGCGCCATGCCCTCGAACTGGTGATAGCCGATGGTCGTTGCAAGCACGGATTTGGTGTCGCCGCTGAACGGCTTCTCCGCTTCCGCGTCGAAGGCGGGATAGGCGGCGCGGTTGTGGACGGCGAGCGCGGCGAGCGCCACGGCGAAGGGGAACTGCGCCTCCTTGAGGTGGCCGACGAGGCTGGAGAAGCCGCGCAGGGCGACGTCGGGCATTGCCTCGAAGGCCTTTTGCTCGGCGGCCGTCGCCGCGTGTGCGCCCGAGACGCCGGAGATTGCGAGGATCGGCTCGCGGCCGGACACGCCAGCCTTGGCGGCCAGCGCGGCGATTTCAGCGGACAAATCCTGCTTGCGGCGGCGCACGCGGTCGGAAAATACCGGACCGAGCTGGGCATAGGCCTTGCGGCCGCGCTTCTC
>DATDJN010000084.1:0-2099 GCA_036520515.1 Rhizobiaceae bacterium | reverse complement strand
GGCGATCTCCGAGATGCCGATCGTCTCCTCCACGGGACCGCTGCCGACGAAGGTGCCCTTGCCGACATGGCGCCAGATGTGACCGTCGCGCTCCAGAACGTCCAGCGCCTTGCGCAGGTCGCCTCGCGAGACGCCAAGGCTTTCGCAAAGCTCCCGCTCGGGCGGCAGGCGGCCGTCGCTCGGCAAATCGATCTGCGCGAGATAGGCTTGAAGTTGCACGAGGGCAGCATGGCCCCCATTGCCAATCCTGTCGCTGCCAGTCTTGTCTATTGGTTCAACCAATCGCGAAACCTCCGTTCCGGCGCGCGTACTAGACCGAAAGGCGCGAGCCCGTCAATCGCGCGCAAGCACGGTCCATGGGCATAAAGCGCTTGACCAATCTTGCCGCAGAGCTTAACCAATCACCGCATTGGTTACAAGAATAACGGGAGGAAGCAACGTGACCAGACTGTCCAGACGTACGATTCTCGCAGCCGCACTGGCTGCCTTCATGGGCGCCGGCGCGTCGGTTGCAGCCCATGCCGGAGACATGCGGATCGCCTTCGGCGACCTGCCCGGTATCGAGTCCATCCAGACGCTGGCGGCGATCGAGCGCGCCAAGGAGCGTGGCGTCAATGTGGAATTGATCATCCTGAACGACGAGGACCTCGCTGCGCAGGCGATCGTCGGCGGCCAGGCCGATGTCGGCATCGGCGCACCCTATACGCTCATCCAGAAGGTCGGCGTGCCCATCCGCATGTTCGGCCAGATCTCCACGCTGCGCTTCTTCCCGGTCGTCAACGCCGAGTCCTACAAGAGCTGGAAGGACCTCGACGGGCAGGACATCGCCGTCCAGGCGCGCGGCTCGGGCACCGAGGCGGTGATGCTGCTGATGGCGAAGAACCATGGCATCAACTACGGGACCGTGAGCTATGTTCCGGGCTCGGAGGTTCGCCGCAACGCGCTTCTCCAGGGCACGATCAAGGCCTCGATCGTCGATGCCGCCAACCGTCGTGCGCTCGAGGCCGAGGCCCCCGGCAAGTTCATCGTGCTGCCGGTCGAGAACCTCAAGGCGACGGACGAGGCGGTGTTCGCCACGGCCGACTATCTCAAGAACAACGCCGCCGACGTCGACATCCTCGTCGAGGAACTGCTGAGCACCGGCCGCGAGATCACCGCCAATCCTACGGCCGCCGTCGAGTTGCGCAACAAGTACAAGCTGCTGCCCGACCTCGGCGCCGAAGCCGACGCCGAGATCGCCGAATACTACAAGGAGACCGCCGAGGCAGGCGCCCTGGCGCTGAATGGCGGCGGCGCCGACGCCGCCGGCGACGACTTCGCCTTCTTCAGCCTCGCCGGGCAGATCGAAGGCGATCCGGCGACGCTCAAGGTCGAGGATTTCTGGGACGTCTCCGTGCTCGACCGGGCAACCGCGAAGCTGGGCAAAAAATAAGCATGGCCAGCTTGAGAACGGAGGGCGGGGCGATCAGCCTCGCCCCCTCGGCCGGGCGGAGCGACACGAGGAGATGGGCAGACAACCCGACGCTGCTCCGCTTCCTCTCGGTCGTGCTCTTCGCCGCCATCTGGCAGGTCGCCGGCATGATCCCGGTCAGCTTCGCGTTTCCGACCTTCGTCGACACCGTGATCGCCTTCGCCGGGCTGATCGCCGACGGCAGCCTGCCGAAAGCCTACCTGTCGACGCTGCAGCCGCTGATCCTCGGCGTCGTGCTGTCGGCTTTCCTCGGCGTCGGCATCGGCACGGTGTGCGGGCTCTGGCGGACGGGGGAGTGGCTTCTCGTCCCGGTCTTCATCGTTCTGCAGGCAGCACCCGTCGCCGCCTTTATCCCGATGGTCACCTTCATCTACGGCATCGGCATGACCGCAAAGACGCTTGCCGTGATGATCCTCGCGCTGCCGGTCATCGTGCTCAACACCTACAAGGCGGTGCGCAACGTCAATTTATCGCTGATCTCGATGTGCCGGTCCTTTCTCGGCACCCGCTGGCAGATCGTGTCCAAGATCATCCTGCCCGACGCCAGCCCAGTCATCTTCGCTGGCCTGCGCCTCGGCGTCGCGGCAGGCTTCGTCGGCGTTGTACTCGCCGAGCTGTTGATCACGCC
>DATDJN010000083.1:0-8956 GCA_036520515.1 Rhizobiaceae bacterium | reverse complement strand
GATGCCGATGCCGGCGAGCGCCTCGAGGACGGGGCGCATGACGGCGGCGTCGCCATGCTCGTAATAATGTGCGCGGCCGGCGAGCAGCAGCACGGGACGGCCGGCGAAGCGCCCGGCGACGACCTCTCCCGCATGACCGCTGACGCCGCTCTTCGGGAAGCCCGGCAGGTCCCCATAGGGGATGCGGATCGCGTTCGTCACCTCTCCCGCGAGCGGCCCGAGACCGGAGCCGAGCACGATGGCGATGTCGGGTTTCAGCTCGCCAAGTTTCTCCCTCAGCACGTCGGCGGCGGCACTCACTTCAAGATGTCCCCGGCAAAGCCGTAGGGCAGCATCTCGCCCATGGTGACGGTCTCGACGACGCCGTTCGCGTCGCAGAGGTGCAGCCTGGTGTCCGGCCTGGTGAATTCGGCGAGCCGCTGGCGGCAGCCGCCGCAGGGCGTGATCCTTGCCATGCGCTCCGCCGTTACGGCGATCTCGGTGATCGTGCCGCCGCCGGCCATGATGTAGTGGCCGAGCGCGGTGGTCTCGGCGCACCAGCCTTCCGGATAGGAGGCGACCTCGATGTTGGCGCCGGAAAAGACGCGGCCGTCGTCGCAGCGCAGCGCGGCGCCCACCGGGAACTTCGAATAGGGCGCGTAGGCCTTGGCCATCGCGGTCCTGGCCGCAAGGAAGAGGTCGTGGGACATCTTTGTTTACCTGCAAGAAGTGTCGGGAAAGCCGCCCCCTCCACCGCCTTCGGCGGTCCCCCTCCCCCGTAAACGGGGGAGGATTCGCGTCGGAGGTGGCTGGGACGTTGGTTCCTCCCCTGCGAAGCGGGGGAGGGGGACCATGCGACGCATGGTGGAGGGGGCGCGGTCGAGACCCACTACCGCTCCTTCACGTAAGGCACGCCGCCGGCGCGCGGCGGGATGGCCTTGCCGATGAAGCCGGCGAGCAGGATGACGGTGAGCACATAGGGCAGCGCCTGCATGAACTGCACGGGGATCTTGCCGACCAGCGGCAGAGGCGTGCCCTGCAGCCGGATCGAAAGCGCATCGAGGAAGCCGAAGAGCAGGCAGGCGAACATGGCCGGCACCGGTCTCCACTTGGCGAAGATGAGCGCGGCGAGCGCGATGTAGCCGCGGCCGGCCGTCATGTCCTTCACGAAGCCTGCATTCTGCGACAGCGCCATGTAGCAGCCGGCCAGCCCGGTGAGGATGCCGGTGCAGATGACGGCGCGGTAGCGGAGCCAGTTGACGGAAATGCCGGCCGTGTCCACCGCGGCCGGATTCTCGCCGACGGCGCGGAGCCTGAGGCCGAAGCGCGTGCGGAATAGCACCCACCATGTGAAAGGAACTGCAAGGAAGGCGACATAGACAAGCAGGGAATGGCCCGACAGCAGTCCGGAATAGAGCTGGCCTACCACGGGAACGCCGCGCAGTTCGTTCGCGAACGGCAGCGTGATGGCGCCGAAACGACTCTCGGCCGCCAGCGAGGGCGTGCGGCCGCCTTGGCTGAACCAGGCCTGGCCGAGGATGATCGTCGAACCGGCGGCGATGAAGTTGATGGCGACGCCGGACACGATCTGGTTGCCGCGGTGGGTGATCGAGGCGAAGCCGTGGACGAGCGCCAGCCCGACCGAGACGAAGACGGCCATCAGCAGGCCGATCCAGGCTGAGCCGAAGACGGCGGCCGCCGCCCCGGCGGCGAAGGCGCCGGCGAGCATCTTGCCTTCAAGCCCGATGTCGAAGACGCCGGCGCGCTCGGAATAGAGGCCGGCGAGGCAGGCGAGCAGCAGCGGCACCGACACGCGGATGGTGGAATTCAGCACGTTGATGAGGGCGTCGATGAATTCCATCTCAGGCGCGCTCCCCTTTCGGCTGGGACACCCCGACCGAACGCGGGCTGAAGCTGGCGAACAACGCCTGGACCGGCGCCCGGAACATGTGCTCCAGCGCGCCGGCGAAGAGGATGACGAGGCCCTGGATGATGACGATCATGTCCCTCGATATGTTGGGCATCTCGAAGGCGAGCTCGGCGCCGCCCTGGTAGAGCATGCCGAACAGGATCGCAGCCGGCACGATGCCGGCCGGGTGCGAGCGGCCCATCAGCGCTACCGCGATGCCGACGAAGCCGGCGCCCGAGACGAAGTCGATCGAGACGTTGTGCTGGTCGCCCATGATCGGGTTCAGCGCCATCATGCCGGCAAGCGCGCCGGAGATAAGCATGGTGACGATGATGATGCGCACCTCGGAGATGCCGGCGTAGCGCGCGGCTTTCGAGGAGAAGCCCATGGTGCGGATCTCGTAGCCGAGCTTGGTGCGCCAGATGATCAGCCACACGACGAAGGCCATCAGCAGCGCGAGCAGGAAGGAGACGTTGAGCGGCGCCGACGGCCGCACGGTGAAGCCGAATTCCGACAGGAACCAGTCGAGCTTGGGCAGTTGCGCGCCCTCCGCGAACTGGCGCGTCTGCGGCGCCATCGAGCCGCGCGGCTTGAGGACGTCGACCAAAAGATAGACCATGGTCGACGCCGCGATGAAGTTGAACATGATGGTGGTGATGACGATGTGCGAGCCGCGCTTGGCCTGCAGGTAGGCGGGGATCAGCGCCCACAACGCGCCGACGGCGGCGGCGGCGAGGATGGCGAGCGGGAAGGTCAGCCACCAGGGCAGCACATGGTCGAAGGCGAGGGCGACCAGGGCGACGCCGAGCCCGGCGATATAGGCCTGGCCTTCGCCGCCGATGTTGAACAGGCCGCCATGGAAGGCGATTGCGACCGCGAGGCCGGTGAAGGTGAAGTTGGTCGCGTAGTAGAGCGTGTAGGCGAGCCCGGTGCCGCTGCCGAAGGCGCCTTCGACCAGGATGGCGGCTGCGCGGAACGGGTTTTCGCCGACCAGCAGCACGACCAGTCCCGCGACGGCGAAGGCGACGACCAGGTTGATCAGCGGGATGAGGCCGTAGTCGGCCCAGGCCGGAAGCTTTGCGTAGGGGGTGCTCACTCCGCGGCCTCCTGGCGCTCGACGCCGGCCATGAGCAGGCCGAGTTCGCCCTCGGTCGCCTCCGGCCCGCGCTCGCCGACGATGCGACCGTCGAACATCACGAGGATGCGGTCTGACAGCGAGCGGATCTCGTCGAGCTCGACGGAGACGAGCAGGACCGCCTTGCCGCGGTCGCGCATGGCGATCAGCTGCTTGTGGATGAATTCGATGGCGCCGACGTCGACGCCGCGCGTCGGCTGGCCGACGACGAGCACGCCGGGGTCCTGTTCCATTTCGCGCGCGAGCACGATCTTCTGCTGGTTGCCGCCGGAGAAATTGGCGGTCTTCAGCCGATCGTTGGCCGGCCTGATGTCGAATTTCTCGATCTTCTTCCTGGCGTCCTCCCGGATCGCCTCGATGTCGAGGAACGGGCCTTTCAGATATTGCGGCTTGTCGTGGTAGCCGAGGATGGAGTTCTCGTTCTCCTCGAAGGCCAGCACCAGCCCGACATGGTGGCGATCCTCGGGAACGTGGGCGAGGCCGCGGTCGCGCAAGTCGCCGGGGTCCGCATGGCCGGTCACGTCGATCGGCGTGCCGTCGAGCAGCACCGTGCCCGACACCGCCCTGCGGATGCCGGAGATCGCCTCGAGCAGTTCCGACTGGCCGTTGCCGGCGACGCCCGCGATGCCGACGATCTCGCCGCCGCGTATGTCGAAGGAAACGTCGTCGACCATGGTGACGCCGCGCGCATCCTTCACGGTCAGGTTGCGGACGGCCAGCTTCACGGCGCCGGGATTGGCCTCGCCCTTCTCGACGCGCAGGAGAACGCGGCGTCCGACCATCAGCTCGGCGAGCTCCTCGACGGTGGTCTTGGCCGTCTCGCGGGTCGCCACCACCGTGCCCTGGCGCATGACCGAGACGGTGTCGGTGATCGCCATGATCTCGCGCAGCTTGTGCGTGATCAGCACGATCGTCTTGCCCTGGTCCTTGAGCTGCTTGAGGATGCGGAAGAGGTGGTCGGCCTCGGCCGGCGTCAGCACGCCGGTCGGCTCGTCGAGGATGAGGATCTCGGCGCCGCGGTAGAGCGCCTTGAGGATCTCGACGCGCTGCTGCAGGCCGACGGGGAGTTCCTCGATGACGGCGTCCGGGTCGACTTCCAGCCCGTATTCTCGCTCCAGCCGCTCCAGCTCGGAGCGGGCGTTGGCGATGCTTTTCTTCAGCAGCGCCTCGTTTTCGGCGCCGAGGATGATGTTCTCGATGACAGTGAAATTCTCCACCAGCATGAAGTGCTGGTGCACCATGCCGATGCCGAGCGCGATGGCGTCGTTGGGCGTCTTGATCGAGACCGGGTTGCCGCCAACCTTTATCTCGCCACTGTCGGCCTGGTAGAAGCCGTAGAGGATCGACATCAGCGTCGACTTGCCGGCGCCGTTTTCGCCGACGATGCCGAGGATGCTGCCGCGCTCGACGACGAGGTTGATGTCGCGATTGGCCCTGACGGCGCCGAAACTCTTGTCGATGCCGATGAGCTCGATAGCAGCCTCAGCCATGCGGCCCGGTTCCCACATTATTTTCTTTATCACCCGGTCAAAACGCTAGCATGCCGCCTTTCGCATGCCAATTGCGCGCTCCCCGCCGGCATCTCGACAAATCCACCGCCGCTTGTCAATTTCAATGGGGATCGCGGCTGGGGCGGCCGATGTTTGTGGCAATTGCGGACGGAAAGCCGCTACACGCCTTTCCTTGAATTGCTCTGGCGCAGGGAAGACACATGGGAACTGCCGACGACCGCCTGACCACGCTTGAAATTCGGGCGGCTGAGCAGGAGAAGACGATAGAAGAACTGTCCGGCCAGATCGCCGAACAATGGAAGACGATCGAGGCGCTGCAGAAGAGACTGGCCGCGCTGACCGACCGCTTCCTGGCACTGGAGGAGCAGACCGCGCCGGACGTGCCGGTGACGAAGCCGCCGCACTGGTAAGAAGGCTGAGGGGTGGGCGATATGGCCACGGGCGAATTCGGCGATCGCATGGACCGGGCGGGCCGTTACGTGCTCGGGCTGATGGACGACGAGGAGCGGGAACGCGCCGAGCGCGACCTGGAGATCGATCCCGCCTTCCGCGCCGCCATGGTGGAGATCGCCGAGCGCATGCATGTCTTCGACCGCATGCCGGCGCCGGAGCAGGCTGTCGGGCAGCCAGCCGGCGTCGCGCGGCGCGATTATTGGCCGCTGATCAAGGAGAAGATCCAGGCGATGCCGCAGATGCGGGAGACGCCGTCGTCGGTTGAACCGACGCCGCCGGAATCGATGCCAAGCGGGCCGCCGGCGGCCTTCGGCAGGCGGCGCTCCGACAGGATGGGCGGTCAAATCGTTCCGGAGAAGCCGGCAAAGACCGTCGGGATCGGCCTGCATGCGATGCCCGGCCATCGTGCGCTGGTGCTGGCGCTTTGCCTGATCGCAGCCTTCGTGCTGGGTTATGTGGCAGGCAGGCTGTGAAGATCGCCGCGTGACATCAGCATCATCGGCTCGCCCTCCTGCCTGAACGTCTCCACCGGGTGCCAGCCCAATCGCCCGTAAAAACCCTGTGCCTCCCACGTGTAGAGGTATAGCGCGGCGAAACCGGCCGCCGCCGCACGCCTTTCCACGGCCCGCACCAGGGCCTCGCCTATGCCTTTGCCCCGCTGCGGCTCCGCGACCACAAGGCCGGCGAGCCACGGCGTCAGATCGTGGGCCGGCTCCAGTTCCCGGCGGACCAAGAGGGCCGATCCCACCGCCGTCCCGTCGACGCGGGCGACAAATGCGGCTTCCGCACCGTCGCTGCCGATGAGCGCGCGCAGCCCGGCGGCATCTTCTTCAAGCGTCCGTGCGCTCCCGCGGAAGAATGCGTCGAAGCGCAACCTGGCGACGGCGTCGACCTCCGCCTCGCGCATGAATCCGATTGCAGGCTGCACGACGGATGCTCCGCAAAAAGAAAAAGCCGCCGGACTGGTCGTCCGGCGGCTTCGGTCACATTGCTGCCTGTCGGATCAGTAGGGGCACTTGTCGTCCGACATGTAGTCATGGACGGTGACGGTGCCGGCGATGATGTCGGCCTTCGCCTTGTCGGCTGCCGCCTTCATCTCCGGCGTGATCAGGTCCTTGTTGTTCTCGTCGAGGGCATAGTCGACGCCGCCTTCCTTGAGGCCGAGATTGTTGATGCCGCCGGCGAGCTTGCCGTCCTTGGCATCCATGAAGGCGCCGTGGACGGCGGTGTCGACGCGCTTCAGCATCGAGGTCAGCACCTTGCCGGGATGCAGGCCGTTCTGGTTGGAATCGACGCCGACGCCGAGCTTGCCCGCGTCAGCCGCCGCCTGCAGCACGCCCACGCCGGTGCCGCCGGCAGCCGCGTAGATGACGTCCGCGCCCTGGTCGATCTGCGTCTTGGCGATCTCGCCGCCCTTGGTCGGGTCGTTCCAGGCCGCCGGCGTGTCGCCGGTCATGTTCTGGATGACCTCGGTGGCGCCGGCCGCCTTGGCGCCGCCGACATAGCCGCAGCCGAAGCGGCGGATCAGCGGGATGTCCATGCCGCCGACGAAGCCGACCTTCTTGGTCTGCGATGCCATGCCGGCGAGCAGGCCGACGAGGTAGGAGCCTTCCTGCTCCTTGAAAACTGTCGAGCGGATGTTCGGCTTGTCGACGACCATGTCGACGATGGCGAACTGCGTCTCGGGGAAGTCGGGCGCCACCTTGTCGAGCGCCTCGGCCCAGGAGAAGCCGGCCATGACGATCGGGTTGCGGCCGTCCTCTGCGAAACGGCGCAGCGCCTGCTCGCGCTGCGAGGCGTTGGAGACCTCGAATTCCGCATATTCGATGCCGGTCTCGGACTTGAACTTCTCGGCGCCCTTGAAGGCGGCCTCGTTGAACGACTTGTCGAACTTGCCGCCGAGATCATAGAGCAGCGCCGGCTTGATGTCCTGTGCGTAGGCCGAGAAGGACAACGCGGTTGCGGCCAGGAGGCCGAGGAAAATACGTTTCATGTGATCCACACCCTGTCGGTTGTTCTTACTGGATGCCCGCACGGCCGGGTTGTCCGGCTCGGTCCTGGCACATGGCAGGGGGATTTTACCCTCCGCTCACGGTCAATCTTGCATGGGCAAAGACAAAATTCACGCGGAATCTTGACCATCCGGAAAAACCATCCCGGCGGGAGGGAAAGATGAGAAACGTCATGCCGGCGACGCCTGCCGCCGGGCACGACCCGTCACTGTGCGGGGACGGACGCCTGGTCGGCGCCCCGCGGGATGGCGCAGGCGACGCCGGTTCCCTTGAGGCCGCAATAGCCGTAGGGGTTCTTCGCCAGGTACTGCTGGTGCTCCTCTTCGGCGAAATAGAAGTCGGGCGCCGGCGAGATCTCCGTGGTGATGGCGCCGCGGCCGGCGGCCCCGAGCGCCGCCTGGTAGGCGTCGCGCGAAGCGATGGCCGCCTGCTGCTGCGCCTCGCCGAACGTGTAGATCGCCGAGCGGTAGGTGGTGCCGACGTCGTTGCCCTGGCGCATCCCTTGCGTCGGGTCGTGTTCCTCCCAGAAGATCTTCAGGAGATCGGCGTAGGAGACGATCTTCGGATCGAAGACCACCAGCACCACCTCGGCATGGCCCGTCAGCCCCGTCGTGGTCTCCTGGTAGGTCGGGTTGGGGGTGATGCCGCCGGCATAACCGACAGCCGTCACCCACACGCCCTTCGTCTGCCAGAACAGGCGTTCCGCGCCCCAGAAGCAGCCGAGGCCGAAAAGGGCGGTTTCCAGGCCGTCGGGATAGGGGCCCTTCAGCGGGCGTTTCGAGACGAAATGGTTGGCGGCGGTGGGGATAGGCCGGTCGCGGCCGGGCAGCGCCTCGCCGGGTTTCGGCATCTGGATCTTCTTGTTCAGCTGGTCGCCGAGGAAAAACATGCATTTCTCCTTTGTTGTTGCGGCATGATCTCCCGAAAGCCGGCTCCGCCTGTCGTCATGCGGTCCTGCGGTTGGCGATCACGCCCTGGGTCGGACGCGGGTGGCGTCCGCAAGGCAAGTCAGCGTTCGACCGCGAAGCGGCCGATCCGCCGTTCCGGCCGGTGGCCGATGGCATAGAGCAGGAAGGCGAGCACGCCGAAGACCACAAAGCCCGGCATGTCGAGGATGAAGACCATGACCGGGTTCCAGACCAGCGGATGCGCGTTTTCAACGATGAAGGACTGCGTCCGTTCCAGCGTGGCGGGAGAGACGCTGCGCCAGCTGTCGCCGAGCGGGGTGAGCACCAGCCGGGATGCGGCGATCGTGCGCGTCACGTCGAGCACCGCCATGATCGTGGCGACCGCCAGCGAGAACGTCGCCATCAGCCGGAACAGGAAGCGGAACATTGCGACCCTTCGCTTCGTCTTTGCTGGCCGACAGATATGGTGTCGCCGCGTCTTCTGCAATCGTCTTCGGCGATTTTGCGCGTCCCGGCCGCCCGGTTTTGCCCTGCCGTGGGCAGATCGGACGGCGGGCGCGGACAATAACGCCGGGTGGCCTTGGCATTCGCGGCAGGATCGACTAGATGAGCCGCGCGCGGACAAAAAGTTCCAGGGGTCCGACGCATGCGGAGAGGTGGCCGAGTGGTTGAAGGCGCACGCCTGGAAAGTGTGTTTACGGGAAACCGTAACGCGGGTTCGAATCCCGCTCTCTCCGCCAGACCGCTGACAAAAACAATCACCTAAGGCTAAATCCCGAGCTGGTCATAACCGCAAGCCTGATAACGCGACCGCCACATGAAAACCCGCCGAAGCGGGGGTAGGAGTTGCGGTCGGAAACTGTCCCGCGCCTTCATAAGGGGGCCGCGGCCTCGACTAGAAAGCCTGTGATTGGTTTTCCTGAAGCTTCATGACTGCCCGAAAGATGAGATGGCGGGCGGTGTCGCAAAAGGCCGCGACGGGCAAGGACGGTGTTTTGTCCTGGTGCGTCAGGATGAAGATTGACAGAGGGATGCGCGGATTGAAGGGG
>DATDJN010000082.1:0-10419 GCA_036520515.1 Rhizobiaceae bacterium | reverse complement strand
AGCGTCGACATGCCCTTGAACAGCGCGACGTTCTGGAAGGTCCGCGCGATGCCCAGGCCGACGGCGTGGTGCGGCTTCATCGAGCGGCGCTCCTTGCCGCTAAAGACTATCGTGCCCTTCTGTGGCGTGTAGAAGCCGTTGATGATGTTGAGCATCGACGTCTTGCCCGCGCCGTTGGGGCCTATGATGGCGCGGATCTCGCCCTTCCTGACGTCGAAGGAGACGTCGGTGACGGCCCTCACCCCGCCGAAGGACAGCGAGACGTTGCGCACATCCATCAAAAGCTCGCCCGGTGCGATGCCGTCGTCAGCCGCAACACCCCGGGCTGACACTCCCCGGGCTGACGCAGCCGGCATGGTCATGCGGCGGCCTCGAGTGCGGGCGCCATCACGGGATGGGTCCTGGCGTCATGGATGCGCACCGTGGCGCGCACGGTGCCCTTGCGTCCGTCCTCGAACGTCATCTCCGTCTCGACATATTTCTCCGCCGAACCGTCATAGAGCGCCTCGACCAACGGCGCGTAGCGCTCGGCGACGAAGGCGCGGCGCACCTTCAATGTTCGCGTCAGCTCGCCGTCGTCTGCGTCGAGCTCCTTGTGCAGGATGAGGAAGCGGCCGATCTGCGCGCCAGCCATGACAGGCTCGCGCGACAGCCGCTTGTTGGTCGCCTCGACATGGGCGGCCAGGATCTTGGCAACCTCGGCATGGCCGGCGAGTTCCTGGTAGGACGCGTAGGCAATGTTGTTGCGCTCGGCCCAGTTGCCGACGGCCTGCAGGTCGATGTTGAGGAAAGCCGTCGCGAAATCGCGCCCGCCCCCGAAGGCCACCGCTTCCTTGATCTCGGGGAAGAACTTCAGCGTGTTCTCGATGTATTTCGGCGCGAACAGCGCGCCGCCCTCCAGCCGGCCGACATCCCGGGCGCGGTCGATGATCCTGAGCTGCCCGTCGGGCTCGAAGAAACCGGCATCGCCGGTTCTGACATAGCCGTCGGTGGTCATCGCCTCAGCCGTCGCCTCGTCCTGCTTGTAGTAACCGGCAAACATGCCGGGCGAGCGGAACAGCACCTCGCCGGACTCGGAGATGCGGATGTCGACGTTCGGAGCGGCCGGTCCGACCGCGTCGGCGCGCACGGCGCCGTCCTTCTGGCAGGTCACGTAGAGGAATGCCTCTGTCTGGCCGTAGAGCTGCTTCAGGTTGATGCCGAGCGAACGGAAGAAGGAGAAGAGGTCCTGCCCGATCGCCTCGCCGGCCGTGTAGGCGACGCGGATGTTGGAGAAGCCGAGCACGTTCTTCAGCGGTCCGTATATGATCAGTTCGCCAAGCGCATAGGCAATGCGGCCGGACAGCGGCGCCGGCCGTCCCGCGAGGATCGCCTCGCCGTGCCGTTTCGCCACGCCGATGAAATACTGGAACAGCTTCCGCTTCAGCCACCCGGCATCCTCCATGCGGATGGTCACCCGGGTGAGCAGGGACTCCAAGATGCGCGGCGGCGCGAAGTAGAAGGTCGGCCCGATCTCGCGCAGGTCCTGCGGCACGGTGTCGGCGCTTTCGGGGCAGTTCATGCAGAGGCCGGCGACGTAGCCTTGCGCGTAGTTGAGATAGTGGTCGCCGACCCAGGCGAGCGGCAGGTAGGCCAGCACGCTGTCCTGCTCGGTCAGGCGGTCGAAGGCGACGGTGTCGCTCGCGGCCCGCACAGCGCTCCCGGCTTTCAGCATCACGCCCTTCGAGCGGCCGGTGGTGCCGGAAGTGTAGAGGATGACCGAGATGTCCTCGCCGCTCGCCGCGCGGATGCGCTCTTCCCAGGCGCGGCCGAGCGCGGGATCGGCGGCAAGGCGTTCGGCGCCTCTGCGCTGGATCTCCGAGAAGGCGTGCAGCCCGGCCGGCGGATAGAGCGCCAGCCCGCGCGGCTCGTCGTAGATCACGTCGGTCAGGCCGGGAATCTTTGCCGCGCAGGATCTGATCTTGTCGACCTGTTCCTGGTCCTGCACGACGGCGAAGCGCACGCCGGCATGGTCGAGCACATAGGCCATCTCGTCGGCGACGGCATCGGCATAGACCGGCACCGGGACGGCGCCGAGCGATTGCGCCGCGGCAAAGGTCCAGTAGAGCCTGGGACGGTTGGCGCCGATGACGGCGATGCGGTCGCCCCTGCCGAGCCCCAGCGCCTGGAGCCCTATCGCAAGCCTGCGCACTTCATCGAGCTGCTCGCGCCAGGTCCAGCTCTGCCAGATGCCAAGATCCTTGTGGCGCATGGCCGGGCGGTCGCCCAGCCTTTCGGCATTGCGCAGCAGGAGTTTCGGGAATGTGTCCATGTCGCCGGCCAGGGCCGAGGCAAGCATGTGCATTCTCCTCCCGTCCCGCCTGGCCTTGGCGCAATTCCGGAGGGAAACCGGTCCTGCTTTCCCGGAATTGCCATGGGCGGTGACGTCGCGGCCATAATGCCAGCGGCATCGCGGCGCGCAAGTCCATCATCGGAATGAGGCAGAAACTGGAAGGCCGGAAGCTGCTTCGCGCTCCCGGCCGATACGCTCAGGCTGCGTCGCGGTAATATTTCGCGGTCGGCAGGATGGTCAGCGGCGCAAGTTCACCCTTTGCCGGCTTGGCGAACAGCATGCGCTGCTCCACCGGCGTCGACTTGAAGAACGGGAAGCGCTTGAAGAAGCGCTCCTTGTTGGCGTGCGCATTGGTCCGGTAAAGCACGACCCTGTTGTAGACGCCCGGATAGGAGCGCGGCTCGCTGATCCGCTCCGAATAGTAGATGCGCTTGTAGAAGCCGGCATGATCCTCGCGCACGGTCGACAGGCCGTACTGGGCGCGGAACTGGAAGCAGGCCATCGGCGCCAGCCGCAGCGCCACATAGGGAAGTTGCGGGTAGACGCGGGTCCACTCCGGATCGGAGGCGAAGCGGCTCGGGCAGACGAAGGTGTCGCCGGCCTCCAGCATCGGATGGACGACATCGCCGAACGCCTTGGTCGAAGGCGAAAGCGGCGTCTCCGACGTCACGTGATGGACGCGCAGCGTGCTGACGAGGCGCTGGTCGACATAGATGCCGAAGCGATAGACGTTCGGCGTCTCGTCCAGTTCGTCGTGGATGGCATGGGTCTCGCTGTCGGGCACCATGTCATTGGAACGGTAAGCCTTGTAGCGGAGGCGATAGATGTCTTCGAGGTCCTCGCCCTTGTCGCAGCGTCGGTATTCCGTGCGCTCGAGCAGCTCCTCCACCTTTTGGGCGAATGAAGAAACCCCTGCGTATGCGCCTTCATCCTCGACGCGCGCCGCCCCCGACTGCCCAACCATGCTTAAAACCCCGCAACCTGTCCGAGAAGGCTAGGGCAATCGCAAAATATGTAAAGTTTTAAATTACATGCAATGTATTTACGGCGCGTTAACCTTAACAAATCGTAAATTGAATAAAATATGATCAAACATTGCACCCGTGGGTGCAGCCGCAAGCTCGGAAGCAGCCGGGAAGCTGGCGGAGCGTCAGCCCCGGCCGGCGGCGCGCGGAGTGCCGTGAATGTCCTTGGCGAAGGGCCAGACGGTGCTGGACATCGTCGCAATGCCGGAAGCCGTGAGCGCGGCGCCGAACAGGAAGCCCTGGACGAGGTCCGGCTTGACCTCGAGGGAAAGGATCTTCAACTGCTCGAAGGTCTCGACACCCTCGATCGTGACCGCGAGGCCGAGCGGACGCGAGAGGCTGACGATGCCTTTCAGCAGCTCCAGCGAACGCGGGCTCTGGCTGACGTCCATGAGGAAGCTGCGGTCGATCTTGACCTTGTCCAGCGGCAGCTTGTGCAGGTAGCTGAGGCTCGAATAGCCGGTGCCGAAATCGTCGAGGGCGATGCGCACACCGAGCTGCTTCAGCTCCTCGATATACTGCCGGGTCAGCGACTTGTCGTCGAGCAGCGCCGTTTCGGTGACCTCGATCTCGAGCCGGTGCGGCGCAAGGCCGGAGCCGTTGAGCGCGTTGCGCACCTTCTCGACCACGTTGCGGCTGCGGAAATCCTTGGCCGACAGGTTCACCGAGACGCTGAGCGGCTCCGGCCAGCGGACGCAGTCGGCGCAGGCCGCCTCGAGGACGAAATGGCTGATCTCCGAGATCACGCCCATCTCCTCGGCAAGCGGAATGAAGACCGCCGGCGAGATCGGGCCGAGGTCCCGATGATCCCAGCGGCAAAGCGCCTCGCAGCTGGCGATGCGCATCGTCGCCATGGTGACGATGGGCTGGTAGACGACGCGTAGCGCGTTGCTTTCGATAGCCGCGCGCAGGTCCGCCTTCATGATCTGGCGGTTGCGGAAGGCCGCATCCATGGCTGCCTCGAACAGGCGCCAGTCGTTCTTGCCGAGTTCCTTGGCCTTGTAGAGGGCGAGGTCGGCCTTGACGGTCATGGCGTCGACGTCGGTGTCCCTGACGCGCGACAGCACGGCGCCGCCGCTCGCCTGGATGCGCAACGCATGCCCGGCGATGTCGATTTCGCCCTGCAATCCGGCGAAGATGCGGTCGAGGATGCCGGTCAGATGGCTTTCGTCCTCGACATGGTCGATGAAGATCATGAACTCGTCGCCGCCGAAGCGGCTGACCTTGACCGTGTCGCCGGCAAAGGCAGCGAGCCGCTCGGCGACCGCGTAGATCAGGCCGTCGCCGACCGGGTGCCCCAGCGTGTCGTTGACGCTCTTGAAATCGTCGAGATCGAGCACGGCGAGCCCGCAGAAGCGGTCGCGGTCGCCGGTCGACATGGTCTCACCGACCAGCTCGTGGAAATAGGCGCGGTTGGGCAGGCCGGTCAGATTGTCGTAGCGCGCCATGGAGCGGATCTTCTCCTCCGCCTCGACGCGCTGCGTCACGTCCTCGAAGGTGATGACGCCGAGCTCCTGGCTGCCCTCTCGGGCCGAGAACTCGAAATGCTGGCCGTTGGACAGTGAAACGAGGACCTTGCGGTCCCTGCCCTCGCGCAACGCCCGGGTCAGCTGGCCCTCGATGAACTTGCAGTCCTTGGCGGCGAGCATGCCGCCCGCCACGCCGCGCATCAGCATCGAGTGCATGGAGCGCCCGAGCAGCGCTTCGGGCGACTTGAACGACATGAGGTGGGCGGCTTCCGCATTCGCCACCACGACGCGGCCGTTCGGCCCCAGCATGACCAGGCCGTGCGACATGGTGTTCAGCGCCCGGTTGAAGCGTTGGGCGATGCGGTTTGCCCGCTTCTCGGCGGAGATGGCCGTGAACAGCACGTCTCGCACCGTCATCGCATAGCGGTGGATAGCCAGCAGGAACGGAGCCGACAACAGGCCGAGCGCGACATGGTAGAAGTCGCCGCGCAGGATGAAGCCGAGCGACATCGGGCAGGTCAGCGCGACGATCAGGATGATGACCATTCGCGGCGAACCGTAGTTGCGCCCGGCAATGCCGGTCGCAGTCGCCAGCGATATGCAGACCGCGGCAATCTCGGAGAAGCTGTCCTGCGCGGTGTAGATGGCGACCAGGCTGAAGGTGCCAAGCGTGAAGCCGTGCAGGGCGCCGTAGATGATGTACCGGTCCTCGCGCTTTCGCGCCTGCTCCCGCGTCGCCAGAGGCGGCAGGGAGGCGAATTTGCGCATGTCGAGCACGCGGATGACGCCCACCGCGAGCAGGCAGATCAGGATCGATAGGAAGGCGAGATTGTCGGTCTTGACCCAGACGAGGCCTATGAGGGCCGACTGCGCGAGAATGCCGATGGCGAGCGTGAAACCGTCGCGGAAAAGGGTTTCCACGAACGGAATATACACGTCGTCCGGAAGCTCGTGTTTTCGTCGTGCCGTCACACTTGGTTCCCGCGCTGGGTGCCAAGCAGTGCCACAAGCTGCCTTAAGAAAGGTTTAGTACAGCACGTCCGACAGCCCGCGGGAAGTCGTGGGAATCCAGCAAACCCAAGGATTCCGGTATTCCGGTAAACAAGCCGTATCCGTCATTCGGCAGCCTGCATGACCGGCGCGGCGGGCACGTCCTGAAGCCGCTTGAGAAGCCGTGCGCGCTCGGCCGAAGCCGTGTCGGCGCTCGCCCGCTTGACGTGGCCGTACCCTCGGATGAGCGTCGGGACCGAGGCAAGGGCAGCCGCTGCCTCCACCCGCTCCGGCGTCGACAGGCGCTCTATCAGGTCGAGATCCTGCTCGTATTGCTGCAGCAATTGGCGCTCGAAACGCCGTTCGTCTGAATAGCCGAAGATGTCAAAGACGGTGCCCCGCAATCCCTTCAGCGCCGCAAGCAGCCGGAAACCGGTCATCATCCAGGAACCATAGCTCGATTTTCGCGGTTTTCCGTCCGTGCCCTTGCGCCCGAGGATGGGCGGGGCGAGGTGAAATTCCAGCCGGTCAAACGACTGGAACTCCTTGGAAATCTGCTTCGCGAAGGAGCCGTCCGTGTAGAGCCGGGCGACCTCGTATTCATCCTTGATCGCCATCAGCTTGAAGAGGTTCCTGGCGACCGCGTCGGTGACCTCCGTCGAACCGGGAACGGCGGCCGTCTCGGCCGCGCGGACCGCCGCCACACGGTCGAGGTAGCGCCGTGCATAGGCGGCGTCCTGGTAGGCTGCGAGGAATTCGGCGCGGCGCGCAATGACGTCATCGACGCTGCGAGCCGATGGCTCGAGGCCCGTGCCCTCCGATTGCGTAACCAGCCCGCGCACGAAATCTGGCTCGTGCGCGGCGCGGCGCCCCCAGCGGAAGGCCGCGATGTTCATGGGAACGGCCTCGCCGTTCAGGCCGATCGCCTTCTCGACGGCCTCGGCCGACAGCGGCAGGCCGCCATGCTGGAAGGCGAAGCCGAGCATGAACATGTTGGCGCCGAGCGAGTTTCCGAACAGCACCGACGCGGCGCGCGTGGCGTCGAAGAAATGCGACTTCTCCTCGCCGGCGGCCTTCCGGATCGCCTGTTTCAGCCGTTCGACGGGAAGCGAATAGTCGGCCGAGCGCGCGAATTCGCCAGGCATGATCTCGGCCGTGTTGGCAAGAAAGATCGTGTGGTTCTCGCGCACCGCGGCAAGCACCTTGCGGGCGCCCGAAACGACGAGATCGCAGCCGAGGATGAGGTCGGCCTTGCCGGCGGAGACGCGGATTGCGTGGATGTCCTCCGGCGTCTTCGCAATCCGGACATGGCTGAAGACGGAGCCGCCCTTTTGCGCCAGGCCCGCCATGTCGATCATGCCGCAGCCCTTGCCCTCGAGATGCGCGGCCATGCCGAGGATCGCCCCGACGGTCACGACGCCGGTGCCGCCGACGCCGTCGATGATGGCCGCCCAACCGTCGCTGTCGAGCGGGAATTCGGGGGGCGTCGGGACGCCTGCGAGCGGATCGGCCTTGCCGGCGACCCCTTCGACCTTCCTCACCCTGGCTCCGTGCACGGTCACGAAGGATGGGCAAAAGCCGTTGAGGCAGGAAAAGTCCTTGTTGCAGCTCGACTGGTCGATCCGCCGCTTGCGCCCGAACTCGGTCTCGACCGGCTGGATCGAGACGCAGTTCGACTTTACGCCGCAATCGCCGCAGCCTTCGCAGACGAGTTCGTTGATGATGACGCGCTTGTCGGGATCGGGGAACGTGCCGCGTTTCCTCCGGCGCCGCTTCTCGGCGGCGCAGGTCTGGTCGTAGAGCAGCACCGAGACGCCTTGCACCTCGCGCAGCTCGCGCTGCACGGCATCGAGGTCGTCGCGATGGTGGAACGTCGCGGAAGCCGGGAACTTGCGGCGGTCGAACTTGCCGGGCTCGTCGGACACGACGGCAAGCCGGCCAACCCCTTCGGCATCGACCTGGCGCGCGATCATGTCGACGGTAAGCCCGCCTTCGTGCGGCTGCCCGCCGGTCATGGCGACGGCGTCGTTATAAAGAATCTTGTAGGTGATGTTGACGCCGGCCGCGAGTGCGAAGCGCAGCGCCAGTATGCCCGAATGGTTGTAGGTGCCGTCGCCGAGGTTCTGGAACATGTGCGGACGCTTGGAGAACGGCGCCTGGCCGATCCACTGGGCGCCCTCGCCGCCCATCTGCGTGAAGCCGACCGTGTCGCGGTCCATCCAGAGCGCCATGAAGTGGCAGCCGATGCCGGCGCCCGCGATCGAGCCTTCGGGGACGACGGTCGAGGTGTTGTGCGGACAGCCCGAGCAGAAGAAGGGCGTGCGCGCGCCGATGTCCTTGGCGTCGGCGAGCATGGCCTGGTACTGCTTCAGCCGGCTGACGCGGGCGGCGATCTCCTCCGAGTGTCCGATCACCTTCAGCACGCGCTCTCCCAGGGCGATCGCGATGTCGTTGGGGTCGAGCGCGCCCTTGACCGGGAACAGCCAGCGCCCGTGCTCGTCCTTCTTGCCGACCACCGCCGGCTGCATGGCCGTGCCGTAGAGATCCTCGCGCACCTGCACCTCGATCAGCGAGCGCTTTTCCTCGACGACCACGATCATCTCGAGGCCGCGCGCAAAATCCTTGATGTGCTCGATGTCGAGCGGCCACGGGCAGCCGACCTTGAAGAGGCGCACGCCGATCTCGTTGGCGCGCTCCTCGTTGATGCCGATGTCCTCCAGCGCCTGGCGCACGTCGAGATAGCTCTTGCCGACCGTGATGATGCCGAGCCTGGGCTTGCTGCCTCCGGAGTAGACGGTGCGGTTGAGGCCGTTGGCCCGCACGAAGGCGGCGGCCGCCGCACGCTTGAACTCGTGCAGCCTGGCTTCCTGGCCGATGAAGTCTATCTCGTGGCGGATGTTCAGCCCGCCCATCGGCATGTCGAATTCCGGGGTGATGATGTCGAGGCGTTCCAGCGAGGCGTCGACGGACGCCGTCGATTCGATGTTGTCCTTGACGCACTTGATCGCCGTCCAGGTGCCGGCGAAGCGCGACAGCGCGTAGCCATAGAGGCCGTAGTCGATGAGCTCCTGCACGCCCGCCGGGTTGAGGATCGGGATCATCGTGTCGACGAAGAGGAATTCCGTCGCATGCGCGTTGGTGGAGGATTCCGCCGTGTGGTCGTCGCCCATCAGCGCGAGCACGCCGCCGTGCCTTGACGAGCCTGCGAGATTGGCGTGGCGGAAGACGTCGCCAGAGCGATCGACACCCGGCCCCTTGCCGTACCAGAGCGAGAACACGCCGTCATGCTTGCCTTCGCCGAGCAGCTCGGTCTGTTGCGAGCCCCAGCAGGCAGTCGCCGCCAGTTCCTCGTTGAGGCCCGGCTGGAAGACGATGTCGGCTTCGGCGAGTTCCTTCCTGGCGCGCCAGAACTGCTGGTCGAGCCCGCCGAGCGGCGAGCCGCGATAGCCTGACACGAAGCCTGCGGTGTTCAGCCCGGCAAGCCGGTCGCGCTCGCGCTGCATCAGCAGCATGCGGATGATCGCCTGCGATCCTGAAAGGAAGATGCGCTGCTTGCCGAGATCGAACTTGTCGCCGAGCGTAACGTCGTGAAGCGTCATCGGCAAATCCTCTTCGGAGGCCGGCCCAGGAACCCTATCGGGAAACTCAGGCAGGCCAACGTGGGTTGCGTGACGGCAGTGTTTCCTCGCGCGGAGATCAGGTCAAATGAATTTGCGGAGAGGTCGAAAAGAGCAACGCCCAGCCGCTCCGGCCGTCAATACGGCAAGAAAATATCGTCCTGGGAGACGTATGCGCACGATTCTGTCGGAACGGCTCAGCCGCTGGCGGCGGGAGGAGCGGCCGGGCAAGGTGGCGCGCCAGCGTCGGGCAGCTTGCCGTCGGGATGGCCGGCAAGCTCGGGATTTGGCGTATAGAGCGGACCGACGACCAGCGGCCTGTCGGGCAGGATGCTCTGGTCATCGACCGATGCCAGCGTCGTTTCGATCGTCTGCCTGACCGCCCCGTCCGAGCCTTCGATCCTGATCGAGATGGCGTAGGGACGGCCCTTGACGACGCAGCGCAGCGGCGGGCTTTCGATCGTCGTCCTCGGCATCTTCGGCCAGATCTTCTGGCGCACGACGAGCGGCTCGCCGCCGGCCGGATCCTCAAAGCTCACCACCGCCGTCTGCCCGGCCTCGACAGGCCGCAACGGCGCGAGATTGACGAGATAGGTCGCCGTCGCAACCCGGTAGTTGAAGACGAATATCTTGCCGTCGATGCGGAAATATTCGCCCTCCCCGCCGCTCTCGCGGCAGGCCGCGACGCCGAGCGAACCGAGCAGGGCAACGGCAAGAATTCCTCTCGGGACTACGGATGGCTTAAACAAGCACGTCCTCCCTTTCGGCCTTTTTGCGGCGCTCGTAGTGCCGCCGCGCCTTGTGGCGGTTGCCGCACACGGACATGTCGCACCACAGCCGGCTGGCATTGCGGCTCCGATCGAGGAACAGCCAGCGGCAATTGCCGCAGATCCTGATCCTCTTCCAGGCCTCGCCGGCGAGCAGCGACAGCGCCGAGACGGCAAGCGCCGCTTCGAAATGCATCGGGTCGGAACCCTCGCCGAACG
>DATDJN010000081.1:0-15106 GCA_036520515.1 Rhizobiaceae bacterium | reverse complement strand
CGCGGCGCACAGGAGCGGGCCGTTAGGCGCGCCACTTTCCCCATGACACCCGCCGAATTCCCTGCAATGCTTGGCATGGCTCGTTGATGCCCTAATTCACCGCAAGCGCCGCAGGGATGCGGATTTGGAGGAAATCGGATGCTCAACAGACGTGAATTCCTGGCGACCACAGCAGCCGTCGGGCTCGCGGCGGCCTTCCCCTTCGGTGCACTGGCGCAGGACGCGCCGCAGATCCAGCTGTTCGTTCCGGCCGCGCCCGGCGGAGGCTGGGACCAGACGGCGCGCACCATGGACCAGGTGCTGCGCAAGGAGAATCTGATCTCCGGCGCGCAGGTGACCAATGTGCCGGGCGCCGGCGGCGCGGTCGGACTGCCGCAATTCGTCAACCAGTGGAAAGGCCGGCCGAACGCCCTGATGATCGCCGGCATGGTGATGGTCGGCGCGATCCTGACCAACAAATCGGCCAACAACCTAACCCAGGTGACGCCGATCGCGCGGCTGACCGGTGAGTTCGAGGCGCTGGTCGTGCCGGCCGCGTCGCCCTTCCAGACGGTGGCGGATTTCGTCGCGGCGCTGAAGGCCGACCCGGCCAAGGTGCCGGTCGCGGGCGGCTCGGCCGGCGGCTCGGACCACATCCTGTTCGGCCTGATCGGCCAGACGGCGGGCGTGCCGGCGACCAGCCTCTCCTACGTGCCCTTCGCCGGCGGCGGCGAGGCGCTGGCCGCGCTGCTCGGCAACCAGGTGGCGGCAGGCATCTCGGGCTACGGCGAGTTCGCCGAGCAGGTGAAGGCCGGCACGCTGCGTCTCCTCGCCATCTCGGCCGACGAGCGGCAGGAAGGCATCGACGCTCCGACGCTGAAGGAGTCCGGCGTCGACGTCGAGCTGTTCAACTGGCGTGGCGTCTTCGCGCCGCCCGGCATCACCGACGAGGACAAGGCGGCGCTGATCGCGCTGGTCGCCAAGATGGCGGAAAGCCCCTCCTGGCAGGAAGAACTGAAGAACCGCAACTGGACCTCGATCCTCTTGACCGGCGACGATTTCACCAAGTTCGTCGAGGAGGACACCAAGCGCATCGAGGCGATCCTCAAGGATCTCGGCCTCGCCTGACGACGCGGGCGGCCCGCGGCGCATGGCGGGGGCCGCTCCTCTCTTCACCGGAGACGCCTGGCGACGGCGGATGAACGGCGTGAAACCATGCCGGAGGGGACGAGATGACCAGCGAAGACCGTGAGGACGGAGCGCGGCGCCAGGCAGTGCCTGAACTCCTGATCGGGGTGGGCCTGCTCGCCGTCGCGGCGGCGGTGCTCTGGCAGATATGGGCGATCCCCGTGTCGCCCATGTATTCCAAGGTCGGGCCGACCGTTTTCCCCTACATGACCGCGGCGGGCCTCGCCGTTCTCGCCGTGCTGCTCATCGTGGCGGGTGCGCGCGGCGGCTGGCAGCCAGAGGACGAGAAGGAGACGCCGACCGACTGGAAGGCGCTCGGCTTCGTCGCCGCCGGGCTCGTCGCCAATGTCGTTCTCATACAGCCGCTCGGCTTCACGGCAGCGTCGGTCGTGATGTTCGTGCTCGTCTGCTTCGGCTTCGGCAGCCGTCGCCCGCTGCGGGACGCACTCATCGCGCTGGTTCTGGCGCTGGCCGCCTATTTCGGCTTCGCCCGGGCGCTCGGCGTCAACATCGGCGCCGGCTACGTCGAGAACGTGCTGAACGTCGCCGTCGACTTCCTGCTTGGGCTGAGGAACTGACCGATGGACACGCTGTCAGCCCTGGCCAACGGTTTCGCCATCGCCTTCACGCCGGTGAATCTGATGTGGTGCCTGGTCGGCACGACGCTCGGCACCGCGATCGGCGTGCTGCCCGGCCTCGGCCCGGCCCTCACCATCGCGCTGCTTCTGCCGATCACCTACCAGGTGGCGCCCGAGTCCTCGTTCATCCTCTTCGCCGGCATCTACTACGGCGCCATGTATGGCGGCTCGACGACCTCTATCCTGCTCAACACGCCGGGCGAAAGCGCGACCATCGTCACGGCGCTCGAGGGCAACAGGATGGCGCGCTCCGGGCGAGGCGGCGCGGCGCTCGCCACCGCCGCGATCGGCTCCTTCGTCGCCGGCACGCTCGGCACGCTCGGCGTCACCTTCCTCGCCCCGGTGGTCGTCGGCTTCGCGCTGGCCTTCGGGCCGGCCGAATATTTCTCGCTGATGGTGCTCTCCTTCGTCATGGTCTCGGCCGTGCTGGGCTCCTCCTCGGTGCGCGGCCTGACCTCGCTCTTCTTCGGCTTCTTCCTCGGCCTGATCGGCGTCGACATCCAGACCGGCCAGCCGCGCTTCACCTTCGGCCTGGTGGAACTGCTCGACGGGGTGAGCGTCATCATCGTGGCGGTCGGGCTCTTCGCCGTCGGCGAGACGCTTTACGTCGCCTCGCGGCGCTATGCCGGCAAGGACGAGATCGTGCCGCTGAAAGGCTCGCTCTACATGACCGCGCAGGAATGGTCGCGCTCGTGGAAGGCGTGGATCCGCGGCGCGCTCATCGGTTTCCCGATCGGCGCCCTGCCGGCCGGCGGCGCCGAGATCCCGACCTTCCTTTCCTATGCGGCGGAGAAGAAGCTGTCGAAGCACAAGGAAGAGTTCGGCACCACCGGCGCCATCGAGGGCGTTGCGGGGCCGGAAGCCGCGAACAACGCGTCGGCCGCCGGCGTGCTGGTGCCCATGCTCACCCTCGGCCTGCCGACCTCGGCGACCGCGGCGATCATGCTGTCGGCCTTCCAGAGCTATGGCATCCAGCCAGGCCCGCTGCTGCTGACCACGCAGGCAAACCTCGTCTGGGGCCTGATCGCCTCGCTGTTCATCGCCAACGTGCTCCTCGTCGTGCTCAACCTGCCGCTCATCGGGCTGTGGGTGCGGCTCCTGAAGATACCCGCCCCGCAGCTTTATGCCGGCATCCTGGTCTTCGCCACCGTCGGCAGCTACGGCATCTCGCAGTCGCCGATCGACCTCGTGCTGCTCTACATCCTCGGCGCGGTCGGCTTCCTGATGCGGCGCTTCGATTTCCCGACCGCGCCGGTCATCATCGGCATGATCCTCGGCCCGCTGGCGGAGGCGCAGTTCCGCCGCGCCATGACCATATCCAACGGCGACTGGACGGTGTTCGTCACGCAGCCGCTGTCGCTGATCCTGCTGCTGCTGGCGCTGGCAGGACTTGTGGCGCCCCGCATCTGGAAGGTCGTCCAGCATCGCCGGCTGCGCGGACAGGAGCCGGTGCCTGGCGATGCCTGAGGGGAAATCCTCCGGACTTCTGTCCGGCATTCGCGTGCTCGACCTGACCAACGTGCTGGCGGGGCCGTATTGCGCCTACCAGCTCGCATTGCTCGGCGCCGACGTGATCAAGGTCGAGCAGCCGGTGGGCGGCGACCTGGCGCGGCAGCTCGGCGCCTCGCCGGAACTGAACAGCGCCGGCATGGGCGCGTCCTTCCTGGCGCAGAACGCCGGGAAACGCTCCGTCGCGATCGACCTCAAGAAGGACGCCGACCGCGAGCGCTTCCTCGATCTCGTCGCGACAGCCGATGCGCTGGTGGAGAACTTCCGGCCGGGCGTCATGCAGCGGCTGGGGCTCGGCTACGACGCGCTGAAGGCGGTGCGGCCGGGGCTCGTCTATTGCGCCATCTCCGGCTTCGGCCAGACGGGGCCGCTGCGCGACAACCCAGCCTACGACCAGATCATCCAGGGCCTGTCGGGCGTAATGAGCATCACCGGCACGCCTGACGTCGCGCCGCTGCGCGTCGGCTACCCGGTCTGCGATACGATCGGCGGGCTGGCCGGCGCGTTCGCCATCGTGTCAGCCCTGCTGAGGCAAAGGACGACGGGCGAAGGCGCGTTCCTCGACGTCTCGATGCTGGAGGCCACGCTTTCGGCGCTCGGCTGGCCGGTATCGAATTTTTTGACCGCCGGCGTCGATCCGAAGCCGATGGGCAACGAAAACATGACCGCAGCTCCCTCCGGCACGTTCCGCACCGGCGACGGGCTGCTCAACATCGCTGCCAACAAGCAGGAGCAGTTCGTGAGGCTCTGCGGCCTGATCGGGCGGCCGCACCTCGTCGAGGACCCGCGCTTCGCCGAGCGCGAAATGCGCAAGAGGAACCGCGCCGAGCTCAACGCGGCGATCGAGGAAGCGCTGTCGGTGCGGCCGGCTTCGGTGTGGGAGGAGACATTCAACGCCGCAGGCGTGCCGGCAGGCCGCGTGCTGACGATCCCCGAGGTGCTGGCGGAACCGCAGGTCGCCGGGCGCGACATGACGAGGCGTTTTGACGAGGTGCTGCCGGAGGGAAGGTCGCTGACGGTGGTGCGCGGCGGCTTCCTGGTCGACGGGCGGGCGCACCTGCCCGCCTCGCCGCCGCCCAGGCTCGGCGAGCATTCGGAAGAGATTTTCGCCGCGGTGCCAAAAAGGCCGAAGCCTCCCGGCTGACGAGAATTGGCGGAGGCGCGAGGTGGGTTTCGGCGCCGACTTCACGGCCGAGTAGGGACAAAGCAAGCCGGCGCGCCTTTCAACGCGCCGGCTTGGAACTCGACTGATCAGAGGCTATCGGCAATCGCCACCGCATCCCCCGTCATCACCGCCATTGTCACCCTCGCCGCCGTCGCCTCCGTCTCCACCGCCGTCTCCGCCGCCTCCGTCTCCACCGCCGTCGCCGTCTCCACCGCCGCCGTCATTGCCTCTGCTGGAGGGCGACGCGCGACCCTGAGATCCGCCGCCGCGTTCCTTTGGCAGGCCCATCGACGCGCTGGCGAGGCCGCAGGTGCCGCCGAAAGCGCTGTTGAAGCCGCGCGACAGCCTCTGCCGGCCCGACAGGAACGGGAAAGCCGCGTCGGTTCCGACGGTCGCGAAGATATCGCGGTTGACGCGGGACGGGTCGCTGACGCCGCCGCCGGGCGTGGCGACGACGACGTCGCAGCGGCGGCGCAAATCCCGGCATCCGTTGGCGCCGCAGAAACGCACGGAGCCGTCGAGCAGCACGACCGAAGTAATGCCGCCCGGGCCGACGAAGATGTCGAAGCGCGTGCCGCGCACCCCGATCGTGCCGGCGGGCGTGACGATCTCGTAGGCGTTGGATTTCGACTTGCCGCTGATCCAGCGGAACGAGCCGCGCGCCGCGTTGAGCGTCAGCCTGTTGAAGGTCTTGGCGTCGTCATAGACGAAACGGTCGATGACGACGGACGAATTGCCGCCGATGGCGAATTTGGCGCCGTCTCGGAAGACGAACTCGCCAAGTCCGCTCTTCGACGTGCGGATGCGCTCGTCTCGATGGACAGGCGACTTGATGACCAGCGGACCGCCGGCGCCCGTGACCACGGTCCTGATCAACGTCGCCTGTCCGACCTGCTCCTGCGAAGCGGCGGGAAGCGCCGCGCAACCGAAGATGACGGCTGCCGCAACTGCTGTTCTCAGCAGTGACTTCATGGACCCCTCCTTGGGCATGTTTGAGGGCGCCTAACCTATTTTGGCGGCTGTAACGCCATTATGTCTGGCGGAAAGACTTTCGTTACCTTGCGGAATCCAACCCGATCGTCCCTGGGCGGCGGTTGCCCCCTCCCGGTACTTCACGAACAGCCCGCTTTGGCCTACCGGTGCTGGGCGACATGACTGGATCGGCACCGAGGTGGGGAGAGAGCAATGAGCAGGATCAGCGAGGCCACGCGCGGCGTCTACATCATCTCGCCGACGCCCTTCACCGATGCGGGCGAGCTCGACCTGGACGGGACCGACCGCCTCGTCGACTTCTTCCTCGACAAGGGCGTCGACGGCATCACCATCCTCGGCGTGCTCGGCGAGGCGGCGAAGCTGACATCAGGCGAGTCGGACGCCTTCATGAAGAAGGTGCTGAAGCGCGTCGACGGCAGGAGAAATGTGGTGGTCGGCTCCAGCAATCCGGGCACCGACAGCCTGGTGCGTTTCGCGAAGGCCGCGATGGATGCCGGCGCGGCAGGACTGATGATCGCGCCGATCCAGGGGCTGAAGCATGACGAGCAGGTGTTCGGCTACTGGGCGGAGATCCTGCAGCGGCTGGGGCCGGGTGTCCCGGTCTGCTACCAGGATTTTCCGCAGACGACCGGCGTCTCGACCTCGGTCGCGGTGCTGAACCGGCTCATCGACGCCTTCCCCAACCTCGTGATGCTGAAGCACGAGGAATCGCCCGGCCTGCCCAAGATCACCGCGTTGCGCGCGGCCTCGGCGGACGGCAAAAGGCGGCGCGTGTCGATCCTCGTCGGCAATGGCGGCCTGCATCTGCCGCAGGAATTGCGTCGCGGGGCGGACGGCGCGATGACCGGCTTCGCCTATCCGGAGATGCTGGTCGAGGTATGCCGGCGTTTCCACGCCGGCGACGCGGAAGGCGCGGAGGACCTCTTCGATATCTACCTGCCGATCCTGCGCCACGAGCAGCAGATGGGCTTCGGCCTCGCCATCCGTAAGGAAGTGCTGTTCCGGCGCGGCGCGCTGCGCTCGGCGGCGATGCGCCACCCCGGCCCGAAGCTCGGCAAGGCCGACCATGTCGAGCTAGACCAGTTGATGGCAAGGCTGGAGCGGCGGCTGGCGGGCTGAGCCGCCGCGCAAATCCAGCAAACCTTTTCGACGCATGATCTCGTCCGAAAAGTCTGCAACTTTTCGGGATCATGCTTTGACCTTCATCTTGCGCTTGATGCCCTGGCGCAGCACCACTTCGTCGCCGCGCAGCGAGGCGAACTGGTCGCCCTGCAGGACGGCCCGGTCGAAGCGCACCCCGGCGATCCGCTCGATCTCGGAGAGCGGCACCAGCGCCGGCATGAACTCGGACGGCACCTGGAACTCGAAGTCGACGTCGGCGAGGTCCTGCTCCAGCACGAAGCCGTAGGCCGCAAGTCCCTCGTCGACGCGCGCGACGATGACCTTCCAGTAGCGCTCGGGGATTTTTGCGCGCAGCTTCACGCCCCCGCCGCCGGCGCCGACGAAGACCGTGTCGTCGGGATCGAGGACCGGCCCGGCAAAGACGCAGACGCGCTCGTTCGGTGCCTCCGACAAAACGTGGTTCTCGAGGTCGCCCCAATTGTCCTTGCCGTCGGCGGAGCGGTTGAAGTCGCCGACCTGCGGCGAGCAGTTGGTGACGTGGTAGCTGTCGCCGTTGGCGCGCTTCAGCTCGTCATAGGTATGGCCCCAGGCAACGTCGTCGCGGCGCACGATATGGCCCTTGTCGAAGGCCTTGCGGTCCTTGGTGAAGAAGATGTCGGGAAGCTGCAGCTTTTCATCCAGGCGCGGGTCGATGAACCAGCGCTCCTGGTCGTTCTCGCCGAGGCCCGAGAGGCCGCGGCGCGTGTAGTCCCGGCCAGGCTCGGGCTTCTTCAGCTCCGGCGCCTTGGTGACGTTGCAGGCGGTGAAGAGCGCCAGCCGCCGCTCGGCATGCATGGAGAGCGAAAAATTCTGGTAGTCGAGGACCGTGCCGCCGTCGCGCGTCCTGGCGAGCACCTTGGCGCTAGCCGCCCTCGGCATCGGCACGTCCAGCTTGGCAAGCCTCTGCGCGGGGTCGTTGAGGAAGCTGGCATCGTAGCCCTTGCGCGTCGCGTAGTCGGTGTCGTGGTCGGGCTCCCGCAGCGCCTCGGTGATCGCCTCGCCGGCTGCCGCCTGGGCGACCGTGGCCGCCGTCGCCGAGCCGAGCGAGATGGTGATGCGCAGCGGCACGTCGATGACGACGCTGCCATCCCGGGTGGAGACGGAAAGCCCGGCCGGCGCGGAGGCAGCGGCCGGGCTGGCGGAGGAGCCGTTCGACCGAGTGGCCCCGGCGTCGGCGCTTCCCACTCCCTCGGCGCTGTCGGCGCGCAGCCACCAGCCGGACCATTCCGTCTGGCCGCCCGGCGGCTTGCCGGCGAAGCTGACGCCGGCGGAGACGACGCGGTCGTCGCGCGACAGCGCGGCGGCGGGCACCGCATAGTTGCGCTCGTGGAAGCGCCCACCGAAATGCAGGCCGAGCACCTCGCCGGTGGCGAGGTCGAACAGCGCCGAGCCCGAATTGCCCCCGAGCGTGGACACGTCGTGGGTTGCCGCCGGTACCAGCTTGCCGAAGCTCGACGTCTCGACGCCGCCCTGCAGCTGGCCGGGCTGAAGCTTCTTGACGCCGTAGCGCCCCTCGAACACGTCGTTCTGGACCGAGGCAGGATTGCGGGGATCGAAGGCCGGATAGCCGATGATGAAGATGTCACTTCGCGCCAGCTCGCGCGCGTCGGCGAGACCTAGCTTGAGCGGTTCGATCGCAGGCAGACCTTCGACGGCAAGCAGCGCCATGTCCCAGTAGGGATGGATCATCACGACCTTGCTCACGGACAGCATCGTGCCGTCCGGCCGGCCGTGCTCGCGCTTGAGATCTATGCCGGCCGCGGCGCCGTTCTTGAATGAAAGCCGCCTGTCTCCCAGCCCTTCGGCGAAGAGCTCGGCGACGTGGCGGTTGGTCATGACGAGCCCGGGTCCGACGACGAATCCGGTGCCGCCGTAGGGGATACGCGTCTGGCCAGGCAGCTCGATGCGGCCGACCAGCGGGATCGCGGCTTCGATGCGCTTCCTTGTCTTCGCGTCAGTGGAAAGGTGCGTCCACAGCGGATGCGTGACCGTAAAGGCGCCGTCGACGATGTCGATCGCCGGGCGGATGTCCTCGAAGATTATCGCCTCGAGCAGCTCCTGGTCCTGCGGCGGGATCTCCTTGCCGCGCGCGGCGGACTCGAGCGCGGCGGTCACCGGCTTTGCGCGCGGGGCCGCACGGCCGACACGAAGGCTCTCGAGGCTTTCCTCCTGCGGTTGCCGCCCCGTCGCGAGCTTGTGCATCACGCCTTCGATCCCGCCCTCCCTTTTCGAGATCATGTCGAGATATTGTTTCAGACGATCGGGATTTTCCTGCACCATCGCTACCCCTCCTCGCGGGATGCCGCTGGCGGTTTCGCCGGATGACCATGCCTCCGAACAGGAACCGTTCCACCGGCCCAAGAAATGATAAAGTAATGTAACTAAATCAGCTTGCAGCGACGATAATAACCTCGTGCCACATTTTTTTGAAGTCGCGGCATCGAACGGTTGCATTGATATGGCCATTTGGTCCCCGGCCTTCGTAAGTTAAGCCGGAGGTCGATACCTTGGCCTGTTCCGCTGCAATATTGCGGCCTGGTTGGAGTGCGGCCATAATGTTTGTCGGTTGAACTGTCCCGGTGCAGGCCATGGCTCTTGAAGGCGCAGTCGATCCCAGATCGCTGATCAAGGATGCCGACGAGTCCGTCATGCAGCAGACGGACCGCAACAACTGGGTCTGCGCGATCGAGGACGGCTGCGGCAAGTTCGGCACCGGGATATTGGTGGGCGCCGACCTCGTGCTGACCAACTACCACGTCATGGAGCAGCTCTACGCCAGGCCCGAGAACTACGGGCTCGCCCGCTGCCGCTTCAACTACAAGCAGAACCTTCTCTTCAGCGAGCTTTCCGAGGGCCGCTCCGTCAGGCTGGCGGCGACCTGGAGCGAGAACCTGCCGAAGAGCCGCTACAGCGACAAGGACGAGAACGGCGCGGAGACCGGCTTCGAGGTCGACCTCCTCGACTACGCGGTCATCCGCCTCGCCGAGCCGGTCGGCGACCAGGGCGTCGACGACCCCACCGATGCGGAAGCGCCGCAGCGCAGCTGGCTGACCATCCCCGATGCGCTTGGCCTGCCCGAACTGAACGCTCCGATCTGGATCTGGCAGCACCCGGCGGGACCGGACAACAAGACGGCGCAGCCGCTGAAGCGCAGCCGCGGCAAGGTGCTGAAGCTCATCGACACGGATCTCAGGCTGCGTCACGATGCGACGACCTTCGGCGGCTCGTCGGGCGGCGCGTGCTTCGACCTGGAATACAATTTCGTCGCGCTGCACCAGTCCGGGCAGAAAGTGCTGCCCGGCAAGCCGGCCGAGTGGAACCAGGCGATCCCGATCGTCGCCATCGTGCGCCACATGCGGCTCAACAATTTCGGCCATCTGGTGGGCAAGGCGCCGCCGCCGCGCCGCAAGGCGGTGCGCAAGCCGACGGCCGAGGCGCGCGGCATCACCGTCGCCGAGGCGGAAGTGCAGCGCCGGCTGCGCGCGGCCAGGATGCTGATGGACCGCGACGATCCCGAGAACCTGATCAACTGGTACCGCGACCAGGAGAACCCCGGCATCGTTCACCTGCTCGCCTGCCGACACGTCGACAGCCACCAGAACTTCCTCGACCGGCTGGCGCATCTGTCGCTGGAGAAGCTCGGCGCCGACGCGCGCAGGAAGCGCGAGGCAGCGCTTCTGGGCGCAGCGGGCGCGGCCGGCGAGCAGCCCTGGGCGAAGGCCAGCCTGCGCTGGCCAGCGAAATCCTTCCCGGCGGGCGCCGCCCTCGGCATGATCATGGCCGACCTGAAGGAGCACCTGCAGTCGCGACGGCGCGTCATCCTGGAGGCTGCGGTCTTCATCGAGGAATGCGATCCGGCGCGCGACCGCGGGCTGATGCGGGCGCTTGCCGGGACGCTGGTCGACCAGAAGATCAAGTCGGACCGCATGCAGATATTCGTGGTCTACAGCGACGCGACGGAGCGCGGCAAACCGGACCAGTACAAGGCGCGGCGCGACAGCCTCGCCGGCACCTGGTCGCTCGACGAGCGGCCGCCGGGCTGTGGCGTCTGCCTGGCGCTCGACGACGTCAACAGCTTCGACCTCAGCAGCTGGTGCGACGCGCTGCAAGGTGCGCTGAAGGTGGACCAGGACGCCATCCGGAATGGCGTGAACACCGCATTGCCCGAAGGCAAGCGGGTGCCGATGCTGCAAGCGGAAGAGGCGCTGGTGCCGATCGTGCGGCCCTATGTCGAGAGAATGGGGCAATAGGCAAAGGAGGGGGACGGCCCATGTGGTTCAACAGCTTCCCGCAGGACGGCGGCGACATCGTCGAGATCGAGGAGAACGGCCGCCCGGTGCCCACCAAGGGCCGCAACTACATACTGACCAGGGAGCTGATCGCGGCGATCGACGTGGCGATCGGGCTGGGCCGCCCGCTGCTGGTGTCGGGCGAGCCGGGCTGCGGCAAGACCGAGCTCGGCTACGCGATCGCGCGGCGCATGGGCATACCGCGCGTGCATTTCTTCTCGACCAAGTCGAACTCGGAAGCCCGCGACCTCTTCTACACCTACGATGCGATAGGCCGCTTCCGCGAGGCGCAGACGGCGCGCGCCGTCACCGATACGGTGGCAGGCGCGCAGTCGGACGCCACCGACTACATAGAATTCCAGGCGCTCGGCAAGGCGATCCTCGACGCGCATGAGGAGAAGGACGTCGCGCACCTCATCAACCCGCGCGGCGCCTACAGGCATCCGGGCAGGCCCGGCCGCTCGGTGATCATCCTCGACGAGATAGACAAGGCCTCGCGCGACTTCCCCAACGATCTCCTGCGCGAGATCGAGGACCTCGCCTTCCGCGTGCCGGAGCTGTCGCGGCGCGGCAGCGGCCAGGCCGACCCGGAGACGCCGGGCAGCATCCCGGCCGACAGGCGGCCGATCGTCGTCGTCACCTCCAACGAGGAGCGGCAGCTGCCGGATGCGTTCCTGCGCCGCTGCGTCTTCCACGAAATCGCCTTCCCCGACGATGCGACGCTGATGCAGATCGTGGAGAGCGGATTGAGGAAGCGCCTGCCCTCGAAGAAGCCGGGCGATCCCAATGATCCTGACGGCTACGACCTTCCGCCACAGGACGGCGCGATCCTGCTCGGCTTGCTCGCCGAGTTCCGCGACATGCGCCTCGACAAGCGGCCGGGCATCTCCGAGGCGATCGACGCCGCCACGCTGCTCGCCTATCCGCGCAGCCAGCCCTCGCCGCCGCTCTCCGAGCGCCTGCCACTGGTCGCGCCGGCGCTCGCCAAGCTGCGCAACGACCGCAACCTGCTTGCCGGGCTGATCGACGGCGCCATCACCCGGCTGGCGACGACGACGGGCTGAGACGATGGACGCCAGCGTCGTTCATGCCGGCAGCTACCGCTTCGTGCCAAGCGCGGAAGGCCTGATGGCCCTCTTCCGACGCTACGAGGAGGAGCGCTCGCAGGGCGGCATGGCCGAAGCGCTGCTGCGCGTCTCGCCAAGCCAGCGTGTGGATACGATCGTCACCATACTCGGGCTGAACGCCTCGCGCGGATGGCGCAGGGCCGAAGGCGAGAGCGCCGAGGCGCTGTGGCTGCGCTATCTGACGCCGGTGCTGGCCGAGACGCGGGAGTCGGCCGCGGCGCTGGCCTTTGCGCTGGACGGCGGCCTGCCGGGCGCGTTCGAGCCGCCGATCGACCCGCTTCCGCCACCCACTCCTCCACAGCCTCCTGCCGCCCTGTTCGCACTCACCCAAACGCTGCAGGCCAGGAGGCCGCCGCCACCGCTGTGGCGGCTGCGGCTTGCCGAAAGGGTGGAGCGGCTGCGCAATGCGCTGGCGGACTGGCGCGCGCGGTCCCTGGCGCTGGCGGCGGTGGCGCTGATCGGCCTGGTCGTCGCCTGGCCGCTCGGTCTCGGCTCGCTTGCGCATGATCTGTGGAACCGGCTCACGGGCGTCTGCGTCGCCAATTGCGGCACGGTCGGCCCGATCGACGGCACGGACAACGTCGGCGGTCCCGTGGTGCGGCCCTACGTGCCCGGCTCCGCGCCCAACCCCGACGATCCCACCGGCGACGACTACCGCGCCGCGCTTGCCGTGACGGTCGCCGCGGTCGAGCAGCACAACGGCTCGATCACGCCACGCGCGCTGGCGCAGATCTATGCCGGCGAGTCTGATTTCATCGCCGACGCAGAGACCTTCCTCACCGCCATGCTGAAGCGCTGGCCCGAGGACCCCGACACGCCGCTGACCCACGACCCGACGGGCGTTTACGGGCTGCAGCAATATGCTGCCGCCTTCGCGACGCTGGAAAGCGGCCGACCGGTATCGGTCCGTCCGCTGGGGCGCGAGACGGACGAGGACAATTTCCTGCGCCAGCAGATCGGCCTGTTCAACTCCGGGGCCGCCGCCGGGCCGCCGAGGCCGGCCGCCGCGCAGACCTGGCCGACATGGCTGCCGTGGCTGGCCTTCCTGCCGCTGCTGCCGGCGCTTCTGGTGGCCGCAGCGACGTTCCGGCCAGCCGTGCGGGCGAGCCTGACCAATCCCGAAGCAGGGGCGCGCGGCAAGCCGATCGAACTGCCGCTCGACGGGCTGATTGTCTCGGCGCCGGCGCCCGAGCGCAGGCTGGCGCGCCAGATCGCCTGGCGGGAGCCTGTCGCGGGGCGCCGCATCCATGGCGAGAAGAGCATACACGCAACGCTGACACGCGGCGGCTTCCTGACGCCGATCATGCGGCGGCGGCGGCGGCTTGCCGAATATGTCTTCCTCGTGCCGCGGCGGCGCATCGACGACCACGAGCGCGACCGGGTGAGCCGCTTCATCGATGCGCTGGCGCGCGGCGGCCTGTCGCTCCAGGCCTATGACTACGACCCCGATCCGCGCAGCCTGATGCCGCGCCGCAGCGACGAAAGCTTCTCGCCGTCCTTCGACCTCAGGGGCCTGCGCGAACGGCATCCCGAGGCGCGGCTGGTGCTGGTCACGGACGGTACCGAGCTGGTCGACTATTTCACGCTGAAGCCGCTGCCCTTCGTCGCCGAGGAGCTGGCGAAATGGCCGGCCCGCATGCTGCTGACGCCGGTGCCAATGGCCGAATGGGGCGAGCGCGAGATGAACATCGCCGACGCGCTGGCCGGCCTCGTCGGCCGGGCGACGCCTGACGGTTTCCGCGACCTCGCCACCGCCTTCGGGGACAGCCCGAAGCAACCGCCCCGCCCCGCCCCGGCGTCGCGCCTGCCGGGCGGCGAGCGGGGCATGATCCAGCGCGTCGTCTCCTGGCTGGTCGAGACGGAGCGCCGGCTGGGCATCGTCGACAAGGTCGCCGCCCGCCCGCCGGCCGTGCGCTTCGACGATCCGATGCTGCGCTCCGACGCGCCGCCGCCCGACGCCGAGATCAGGGCGCTGCTGCAAGACCTCTATCGCTGGCTCGGGCCGCGCGGCTTCCATTGGCTCGCCGCCTGCGCCGTCTATCCGCAGCTGCGCTTCGGCGTGACCGTCTATCTCGGCCTGAAGATCACCGGCTATTACGGCGCCGACCAGGCGCCGCTGTTCTCCGAGAGGCTGCTGGCGCAGCTCACTCTGCTGCCGTGGTTCCGCTCCGGCCACATGCCGCCCTGGCTGCGCAGGGCGCTGATCGACGCCCTGCCCGAGACGGAACGCGCCGACATACGCGCCGCCGTCGACGCCATGCTGAACGGCAAGCCCGTGCTGCCCGAGGGCATCGTGCTGCCGCCGGAGGCGCGGCTGCCGGTCTGGCGGCCGGAGACGGAGGGGCTCGACGTGCCGCCCGACGCGGTGATGGCCGACCTGATGATGCGCGACGAGACCGCGCCGCAGGTGAAGGGCGACGCCTTCGAGCGCATCTTCGGGCCGCACATGCGGCGCGCGCTCACCGTGCGGCTCCTCGCCATGGCCGGCGTGCTCGCCTGGTGCGCCGCCGCCTGGTGGATTTGGCCGCGGCCGGCCGATGCCCCGCATGCGCAGGGCGCGTGGCTGCCGCTCATCCTCTATCTGGCCGCGACGGCGCTGGTGGTCGCGGGTTATTTCGCGTGGCGCCGCTTCGGTCATCTGAGGTTGCCCGGCAAAACGAGATTCCGGCTTGCGGAGGCGCCGCCATGATCGGTTCCGACGCACCGGACCGGCCAGAACGCCGCGAAACGGAAGCCGCCGAATACGGCCAGCAGGCGCCGCCCCCGCAGGAAACAAGCACCGCGGCGATCGCTCCCGCGACCGCGTCGCCGACACCTGTCCGCAAGGCCCCGCGGTCAGAACCGCCGCGCACCGAAGCGGCCTGGCTGCCGCCTGGGCTTGGCGCGCTGCTCCCGCGCCTCGCACTCGCGATTGCCCTGCTGGCGATCCCGGTCGCCGTTGCCTTCGCATTGCAGGCATGGCTTGCGCGCACGCAGGTCGCCTATGACGGCAGCCTGCGTCTTCCCGACGACGGCGGAGCGGACGAGGTGACGGCGCTCCACTGGTCGGGCGACGGC
>DATDJN010000080.1:0-13614 GCA_036520515.1 Rhizobiaceae bacterium | reverse complement strand
GAACTTCGTCTTTCCCCCATGGCGAACGGCGTCGCCCGCGCTCAGGCGCTCTACCGGAAGCACGCCAAAGTGAAGCGGAGTTCGCAGGATTTCCTTGCCGACCGCGAGCGCGACTAGTCGTGGCGGCGGTCGTCCTTGATGCGTCGGCTGTCATAGCGTTGCTGCGTGAGGAGCCGGGCGCCGAAACCGTTGCCCGACATGCAGGCGATGCCGCTATATCGGCGGTAAACTTGCAGGAGATCGCAAAGGAATTGCTGATCACCGGCATCCCCATGCCGGTCGTAAGGCAAATGCTGGCGGACCTGCACCTCGATGTCCGCGCGCACGCGGAAGAGGACGCCTTCGAGGCGGCCGAGCTGGCGCAAGTCACCCCAAAATATGGGCGCGGCCTGGGCGACCGCTCCTGCATGGCACTGGCGGTTCAGCTTGGGGTCCCTGCCCTCACGACGAATCGGGCCTGGGCGAAGCTGGATATTCCCGGCCTGAAGGTACAGCTCGCGCGATAGCTCACCGCTCGGTCAGCTTGAGCTCGATACGGCGGTTGGCGGCGCGCGCCTCGGGCGTGTCGGCGGCGTCGAGCGGCTGATATTCGCCGAAACCGGCGGCGACAAGCCGGTTCGCGGGCACGCCGTTGGCGATCAGGTACTTCACCACCGAGGTCGCGCGGGCCGAGGAGAGCTCCCAGTTGTCGGTCCAGCGCCGCGCGCCCGTTACCGGCACGTTGTCGGTGTGCCCGTCTACGCGCAGCACCCAGTTGATCTCCGGCGGGATCTCGCGCTGCAACTCGATGATGGCGTCGGCGAGCTTCTTCATCTCGACGCGCCCGGCATCGTTGATGACTTCGGAGCCCGACGGGAAAAGCACTTCCGACTGGAAGACGAAGCGGTCGCCGACGATGCGGATGTTCTCGCGATCCGACAGGATTTCGCGCAGGCGGCCGAAGAAGTCGGAACGGTAGCGGTTGAGTTCCTGCACGCGCTGCGCCAGGGCGACGTTGAGGCGGCGGCCGAGATCGGCGATCTTGGTGTTGGACTCGCGGTCGCGCGCCTCCGACACGTCGAGCGCCTGTTCGAGTGCGGCGATCTGCTTGCGCAGCGCCGAGATCTGCTGGTTGAGCAACTCCACCTGGCTGAGCGCGCGCTGGCTGATCTGCCGCTCGGCGTCGAGCTCGCCCGACACGGCACCGAGCCGCGCGTTGGCCTCGGAACCCGCGCCCGCCCCCTGGTCGAGCAACTGCTGCAGGCGCGAGCGATCACTCTCGGCGGCGTTCAGAGACGCCTGCAGGTTGACGATGGAATCCTGCGCGTCCTGCGTGTTGGTCTGCTCCAGCGCCAGCAGTTGGGTCAGCTCGTTGATTTGCGAGTTGAGGCGGGCCAGCACCTCGTCGCGACCGCTGATCTCGCGGCTGAGCAGGAACTGCGCCAGCACGAAGACCGACAGCAGGAACATGATCGCCATCAGGAGCGTCGACAGCGCATCGACAAAGCCCGGCCAGTAGTCGACGTGCCGGTTGCTGCGCCGTCCCCTCGCGAGCGCCATTAGAACCTCATCCCGTCAGATTGCCTCAGTCGCATGGAACGAGGCTCTGACTTCTTGCCGGGCATGATCCCGTCCGAAAACCGGTTCCTACTTTTCGCCGGCGCGGACCTCAGGTTCGGGATCATGCCTAATTGAGTTCCCGGTTCTTCAGCTGGTCGGCAAGCCGGTCGAGCGTGCGGCGCATCGCCTTCTGCTCCTCCGACTGCGCCTCGACCCAGTCGCGCATGATCTGCTGCTCGGAACGCATGTTCTTGACCAGCCCGGAAATGCCGTCGGCGAGGTTGGCCATGGCGGTGGCGACGCGCGGGTTCGAGCCGCCGTGCTCCTGCAGGCTGCGCAGCCGCTCCGACAGCGCGCGGATCTCGTCGGAGGTCTCGGCCCTGCCGCCATCGGAAACGACCATGTCGGACGAAAGGTCGGTGACGGAGGAGAGCCAGTTCTCGAGCTCGGTGTAGAAGCGCGTCTGCGCGCGGCCGGCCTGCAGATCGAGGAAGCCGAGGACCAGCGAGCCGGAGAGGCCGAAGAGCGATGCCGAAAAGGCGGTGCCCATGCCGGCAAGCGGCGCTGCGAGGCCCGACTTCAGCGCGTCGAGCACGGCGCCGCTGTCGCCCGTGCCGACGTCCAGCGACTGGATGGTGTCGCTGATCGAGCCGATCGTGGCGAGCAGGCCCCAGAAGGTGCCGAGCAGGCCGAGGAAGATCAGCAGGCCGGTGAGATAGCGCGAGATGTCGCGGCTCTCGTCGAGGCGCGTGGCGATCGAGTCCAGCATGGTGCGCATCGACGCCGTCGACAGCGACATCGTGGAGGAGCGCGACAGCAGCGCCTTCATCGGCGCCAGCAGCACCGGCTCGGTGACCTCGGAGCCGGCGCGGAAGGAGTTGATCCAGCGCACTTCGCGGAAGAGCCGCACCGTCTGCTGGAAGGTCAGGAATACGCCGACCACGAAAACGCCGAGGATCAGGCCGTTGAGGCCGGGATTGCTGGCGAAGGCGGAGGAGATCTGGCGGGTGAGGATGGCGGCGATGAAGGCGACGATGGCGAGGAACACGAGCATGGAGAGCACGAAGACCTGCGGGCTCGACAGCCTGTGCGGGTCGTACTCCATGACATCCGATGAACCGACCAATCCCAAGGACCTGAATATCCCCATTCGCGCCCCGATTCCCCTCCCGATGCAATGACCGCGACTCTAAGCGGAATTATGACGAAATTGGAAGACGCCCTGACCTTCCGTAAGGCTTTTAAAGCCGTCGGGAGGGGCGTTAAAAACGCGCGACGACAAGACAGTCCATGATGGCCGCGCAGTGCAGGCCGGCCCCGGTGACCACGAAGCCGTGCCAGAGCGCGTTCTGGAAGCGCAGCCCCCGCCAGACAAAAAACACGACGCCGGCCGAATAGACGATGCCGCCCGCCAGGATAAGCCAGATCGTCACCGGCGGCAGCGTGTCGAGCAGGGGACGGACGACGACGATGCCGCTCCAGCCGATGGCGAGGTAGAAGGCGACCGCCAGGCGATCGAGGCGGCCCGGCAGGAAGAGCTTGATCGCCATGCCGGCTATCGCCGCGCCCCAGACGACGGCGATCATCCAGCCGGTCATGGCGGCGTCGTGGAGCTGGGCGAGGAAGGGCGTGTAGGTCGCCGCGATCAGCAGGTAGATGGCGGCGTGGTCGAAGCGTCGCAGCACCCATTTGGCCGGCGTCAGCGGCCAGAGATTGTAGGCGAGCGAGATCGACAGCACCGTCAGCAGCGAGACGACGTAGAAGATCGTGGCGATGTATTCGCCGGGGCCGGCGTGGAAGGCGGACAAGGAAAGCAGCGCGGAACCGGCGACGATCGCAAGGACGATGCCGACCGCGTGGACGACGCCGTCGGCGATCACCTCGGCGCGCGAGTAGTCGAAGCGGCCCCAGAACGGGATGTCGCTATGTCCGGCACCCTTATCCATCAAACACCTGCACGCCCCCAATCTGGGGGCCTGCCGATGGAAATTGCAAGGCTTGGCGAGAATTTGACGGCTGCGACGCATATTGGAGCGTCGTTTCGCCTCCAAAGGACGCGCGGCGCTTTTGGGCGCTCCGCCAGCCGGAAGCGTCAGCGCGTCGGGATCGGCTTCTTCAGCGCCTTGAGCAGCGCGCGGTGGATCGCCTCGTTGCCGGCGACCAGGTCGCCGCTGTCGAACATGCCTTGCCCGCCGGCCTTGTCGGACACGAAGCCGCCCGCCTCGCGAACGAGCAGGATGCCGGCGCCGATGTCCCAGGGCGACAGCCCCTGCTCCCAGAACCCGTCCATCCGGCCGGCCGCCACATAGGCGAGGTCGAGCGCGGCCGAGCCGAGGCGGCGGATGCCGGACACCTCGCCCATGACGTTGCGCAACTCGACGAGGAAATTGCCGTGATGGCCGCGTCCGAGATGCGGCACGCCGGTGCCGATGACGGCGTCGGACAGCTTGCTGCGGCCGGCGACGCGCAGCCTGCGGTCGTTTAGGAAGGCGCCGCCGCCACGCTCGGCGGTGTAGAGCTCGTCCATCGCCGGATTGTAGATGACGCCGGCGACGATCTGGCCCTGCCGCTCGAGCGCGATGGAGATCGAGAAGATCGGGATGCCGTGCAGGAAGTTGGTGGTGCCGTCGAGCGGGTCGACGATCCAGCGGTGCTGGTCGTCGTCGCCCGCGACCGCGCCGCGCTCCTCCATCAGGAAGGCGTAGCCGGGCCGCGCGCGCGACAGCTCGGCATGGATGATCTCCTCGGCCTTGCGGTCAGCCTGGCTGACATAGTCGCCAGGCCCCTTGAGCGACACCTGCAGGTTCTGCACCTCGCCGAAGTCGCGCGCGAGCGAGCGGCCGGCCTTCATGGCGGCCTGTACCATCACGTTGAGAAGAGCTGAGCGGGCCATGGCGTAGTCGCTTTATCGTTTGCAGGTCGAGGCGGCGGACAAAAGGCGGTAGGCAGTCGGCATATATGCAATTCTCGCTGCTGCCTATTGCCGATTGCCTCGACTTGTTCAGTCCGCGCGGCGGACGTAGGTGAGTTCGTTGGTGTCGACGACGATGCGCTCGCCGGACGAGATGAAGGGCGGGACGAGCACCCGGATGCCGTTCTCGAGCACCGCCGGCTTGTAAGAGGACGCCGCGGTCTGGCCCCTCACCACCGGATCGGCCTCGGTGATGGCAAGCGTCACCTGGTCGGGCAACGCCACGCCGATCGGCTTCTCGCCGTAGAGGCGCACGGTAACCATCATGCCGTCCTGCAGGAAGGCGGCGCGGTCGCCGACGAAATCCTTGGCGAGCTCGAGCTGTTCGTAGCTCTCGATGTCCATGAAGACGAGCTGGTCGCCCTGCTCGTAGAGGAAGGAGAAGTCCTTGAGATCGAGCCGCGTCTCATCGACCTTCTCGTCCGAGCGGAAGCGCTCGTTGAGCTTGGTGCCAGTGACGAGGTTCTTGAGCTCGACCTGGTTGTAGGCGCCGCCCTTGCCCGGCTTCACGGTGTTCGTCTTCACCGCCACCCAGAGCCCGCCCTGATGCTCGATGACGGTCCCGGGACGGATTTCATTGCCGTTTATCTTGGCCATGCAGGAACTTTCGGAAGGGGGTGCAGCGCCAATCGGGCGCTTTTCCGCGCCTCCATGACCACAAAAGCTTGCCGTAGGCAAGGGACGGGAGGCAGTCGATGCGGCGCCGCGCCTAGCGCAGCCGGTTGGCCCGCGCCAGCGCCTGTTTCTGCTCCTCTTCGGTCAGCCCGTTCAGGAAATCCTCCATCTCGGTGTCCCTGAGCCCGGCGCGCCGGGCAAGGAAGTACCATGCCGCGGCCTCGATCGAATTCGGCTCGGTGCCGATGCCGCCCATAAAGAGCTTGGCCAGCCGGTTCTGCGCCGCGACGTTGCCGGCCTGTGCCGCGCGCGACATCCAGCCGAAGCCGGACTTCAGGTCGCGCGGACCGCCGCGGCCGTCGATCAGCCAAGTCCCGAGGTCGAGCTGCGCGGTGTCGAAATTCTGCTGCGCCGCAAGCAGGAGCCAGCGGCGCGCCTCGACATCGTCGCGCTTCTTGCCGCCTGCGCCGTTGGCATAGATTTGCGACATCGCATATTGCGCGTCGGCAAGGCCGGCATCCGCCGCGCGCTGGTAATAGGCGACCGCCTTGGTCATGCCCGCGTTGCCCGGCTCGCGCTGCACGAGAAGCTGCGCGAAGTTGAACTGCGCCAGCCGGTTGCCCGCCTCGGCGGCGGCCTGCATCAGCGCATAGGCGCCGTGCGTGTCCTTCTCCACGAAACGTCCGTCGAGCAGCATCAGCGCATACTGGAACTGCGCCTCGGGCACGCCCTGCTCGGCGGCGAGCCGATACCATTTGGCGGCCGCGGCCTCGTCGCGCTTGACGCCAAGCCCGCGCGACAGGATTTCCGCGACGAGGGTCTGCGCGGCGGCGTCGCCGGCTTCGGCGCGCGGCATGGCGAGGTTGAGCGCCGTCATGTAGAGGCCGCGCTGGAAGGCGCCGTAGGCGGCGTCCGCCGGCGGGCCGCCGAAGCGTTCCTGGCTGACGCCGTCCGCGGGTGTCTCGCCTGTGGCGTCCGTCGCTCCGGTCGTTTCCGCTGACGGCGCAGCGGGTGGCAGAGCCTTGTCTTCCGCATGGGCGGAACCCGCCGCAAGCAGCGCGGCGAGGAACGGCAGGGCGAGCCGAGTACGCCTCATCCGGCCTTCTCGAAACGCGGCGCGGTTGCGTCGAGGAGCGCGTTGGCGCGCTGAACCGCCTCTTTCGGATCGACGCCCTCGCCGAAGATAGCGGCCGACAGCGCGACGAAATCGGCGCCGGTCGCGGCCACCGTCTCCACGGTTGCGATGTCCGACCCTGCCATCACGATCCCCGGTATCTCGATCATTTCGGCCCACCAGCTCCCGAGCGACAGGTTGCGCTGGTGCGGCTCGGGCTTGGTGTCGTAGCCGAATCGGCCGAAGAAAACGTAATCGGGACGTTCCTCGCCAAGCGCCAGCGCGTCGTCGCGGGTCTTCACGCCGCCGGCCCCCACGGCCATTTTCGCCTGGAAGCTCTCGATCGCCTCGGCAAGCGCCTGCTTGCCCCCTTCGATATGGATGCCGTCGGCTTTGACCCGGCCGGCGATGCGCGTGTCGTCGACGATGATGGCGGCGATGCCGGCAGCCTGCGCGATCGGCACGATGCGCTCGGCGAAAGACTGGAAGGCAGCCTCGTCCATGCCGTTCGCAGGCAGGATGATCGAGGCGATGTCGCCGCCGGAGATCGCCGCCGAGAATTTATCGGCAAAGCTCTCCGCCGTCTCTCCGGCGGGCGAGATCAGGACGATGCGGCAACGGTTCGGCGGGTTCTGTTCGGTCATGGCGTCTATCCAGTGTCCGGCCTATGCCGGGCGATGTTGGTTGGATTGCGGCATAGACGAAGCCTGAAGGAATGAACAGAAGGGGGATTCTGCCGGCGCTGGCACAATCCGGTCGCATGGCGGGCGATTTCCGGCTATTGCAGCACGTCCTTCTGCAACCTTCCCTCGATGTACGACCTTCTCGCCAACCCCTGGTTCTATGCGGCCGCGTTGCCGGCCGTGATTCTCGCCGGCCTGTCGAAAGGCGGGCTCGGCGGCGCCATGGGCTTCGTCGGCGTCCCCCTGATGTCGCTGGTGATGAGCCCAATCCAGGCGGCGGCGATCATGCTGCCGATCCTCGTGCTGATGGACATCGTGTCGCTGTGGACCTGGCGCGGCATCTACGACCGCACGACGCTCGCCATCATGCTGCCGGGCTCGCTGGCCGGCATCGGCATCGGCTGGTTCACCGCGACCATGGTGACGCCCGACATGGTGCGTTTCATCGTCGGCGCCATCGCCATCGCCTTCGTCGGGCGGTGGCTCTACCAGCTCGCCCGCCACGGCGCGAACCATGTCGCCAGGCCCAGCGCCGCCGCCGGCTCCTTCTGGGGTCTGGTGGCCGGCTTCACCAGCTTCGTCGCCCATGTCGGCGGCCCGCCATTCCAGGTCTACGCCTTGCCGCTGAGGATGAGCCCGGCGCTGTTCACCGGCACCAGCGTCATCTTCTTCGCCATAACCAACGCGATCAAGCTGGTGCCCTATTTCCTGCTCGGCCAGTTCGACGCCACCAACCTGGCCGCCTCGGCGGTGCTGATGCCCGCAGCACCCCTGGCGACGCTCGCCGGCGCCTGGCTGGTCAAGCGGATGCGGCCGCAGGTCTTTTATGCATTCACCTATTGCACGCTCGCCATCATCGCGGTGAAGCTGATTTACGACGGCGGTCTCAACGTGCTCCAGTAGGCCCCTGCATCTGGCAATCCGCACGGAAAGCGGTTCCCACTTTTCCCCGAATTGCTTTAAGAACCTGCACCAGGGTTGAAGGTTTGGCGAGGAAATATGTCCAATCCCTACGAACAGGATCTCGATCGTCAGCCGGCGAATTTCCAGCCGCTGACCCCGATCACCTATCTGGAACGCACGGCCAAGACCTATCCCGGGCACCTCGCCATCGTGCATGGCAACCAGCGCGTCAGCTACCGCGACTTCTGGCGCCGCTCGCTGCAGCTCGCCTCGGCGCTGGCCCGGCAGGGCATCGGCAAGGGCGACACGGTCACGGCGATGCTCTCCAACACGCCGCCCATGCTGGAGGCGCATTTCGGCGTGCCCATGGTGAAGGCGGTGCTGCATTCGGTGAACACGCGGCTCGACGCGGCGGTGATCGCCTTCCAGCTCGACCATGCCGAGACCAAGGTACTGATCGTCGACCGCGAGTTTTCCGGCGTGATGAAGGAAGCGCTGGCGCTGGCCAAGGTCAGGCCGCTTGTCATCGATTATGACGATCCGGAATATGCTGATGATGCGCCCTATCCGAAGGGAGAACGCATCGGCACGCTGGACTACGAGGAATTCGTCGCCGGTGGCGACCCCGATTTTTCATGGTCGATGCCCGACGACGAATGGGACGCGCTTTCGCTGAACTATACGTCGGGAACGACGGGCAACCCCAAGGGCGTCGTCTACCACCATCGCGGCGCGGCCCTTATGGCCTACGCCAACACCATCCATGCCGGCATGGCGAAGCACGCCGTCTATCTCTGGACGCTGCCCATGTTCCATTGCAACGGCTGGTGCTTTCCGTGGACGCTGGCGGTGCAAGCCGGCACGCATGTCTGCCTGCGCTGGGTCAGGCCGAAGCCCATCTACGACGCCATCGCCGAGCATGGCGTCACCCATCTTTGCGGCGCGCCGATCGTCATGTCGGTGCTCATAAACGCCAAGGCGGATGACAAGCGCGCGTTCCCGCAGACCGTGACCTTCAACACCGCCGCCGCGCCGCCGCCGGAAGCGGTGCTCGCCGGCATGGCCGATGCGGGCTTCGCGGTCACCCATCTCTACGGACTGACCGAGACCTACGGGCCCGCCGTCGTCAACGAATGGCACGACGCCTGGGATGCGCTCGACCGCAGCGGCCGCTCCACGAAGAAGGCGCGCCAGGGCGTGCGCTACGCTGCGCTCGAAGGCCTGACCGTGAGGGACCCCGAGACGATGGCGGAGACGCCTGCCGACGGGGAGACGCTGGGCGAGGTCATGTTCCGCGGCAACATCGTGATGAAGGGGTACCTGAAGAACAGACAAGCCACCGACCAGGCATTCGCAGGCGGCTGGTTCCATTCGGGCGACCTCGGCGTGATGCACCCCGACGGCTACATCCAGCTCAAGGACCGCTCGAAGGACATCATCATCTCGGGCGGCGAGAACATCTCCTCGATCGAGGTGGAGGACGCGCTCTACAAGCATGCCGCCGTCCAGACCTGCGGCGTCGTGGCGCGCGAGGACGAAAAGTGGGGCGAGGTGCCGGTCGCCTATGTCGAGCTGAAGCCGGGCGCCAGCGCCGACGAAGAGGAGATCATCGCGCATTGCCGCTCGCTGCTGGCGCGTTTCAAGGTGCCGAAGGCGGTGATCTTCGCGGAAATCCCGAAGACCTCGACCGGCAAGATACAGAAGTTCAAGCTGCGCGAGATGGCCAAGCCGGGCTGAGCCGTGCCGGAGCGGCCGCTCCAGCCCTTCGCCGGATCGGAACCGACCTCCACGGGCAAGCTGGGGCGTGCATCACGCGCGGCAGACGGTCACTCGCGTATCATGGATGAATCGTCGGCCGGTCACAGCGACATTCTCTCGAAACGGATCGATTGCAGAACGGCCCGCGGAAAGTCTTACGATTGCGGACTGCAAGCCGTTTCCCGCTTTTCACGGGAAATGCTTCCGTTTATGCATCGATTCAATCTGGAGGGGACCCAATGCAAGGCGTAGCACGTAATTTCTTCACCCTGGCGGTCATCTATGCGATCGTCGGCATGTTGCTCGGCCTGTCGATGGCCATGACCCATGACCACTCGCAGACGCCGACCCACGCGCACATCATGGTTCTCGGCTGGGTGACGTCGTCCGTATTCGCCTTCTTCTACCATCTCGTGCCGGCTGCGCGGGCATCGAGGCTCGCCGTCGTCCACTTCTGGCTCTCGGCGATCAGCAGCATCGTCATGATGATCGGGCTCTTTGTCCTCTACGGCGGCAATCCATCGATCGAGCCGGTGCTCGGCGTCAGCGCCATGGCCTTCGTCGCCGCCACGGCGCTCTTCGCGTTCATCGCGCTGCGCGCGCTATGGGGCGGCGAGACGGCTCACGCGACGAGCAACGCCGCCGCGCGCTGACGAAAATTTTTCGCATGTTTGCGGCGGGCGGGTAACCCGCCGTTAAGCTTTACGGGCGTTTACTGTGTGTATCCAGTGATCTGGATTCTTACCGAGTGGCTGGAGCCACTTCGTTTGACGCCTCCCTGTTAAACTCCTGAGAGCCGCCATCCGCGGCTCTTTTTTTGTGCCGTCGCCGCGCTCATTGCGGCAGTTGGTCCGGGATGCCAGGGACAGTCATTAACCTTTTATTAAACATAAGCTTGCGTTGCTGGGTATCGAGGCGCATTTTCGATGCGCCCGTCACAGGGGGTGCGGAATAACGCGGCGGGTCGGGCTATAGGGATGGCCGAATCCGCAAGACGAAGATGCAGGGGCATACGGAAATGAGCGAGCCGTCGACCGATAGCAAGACGATCAAGCTCGCGGAGCGCCGCGTCTTCTCGCAGTCGTTCAAGCCGCTCTACAACGAGGGCATGACGCTGGTCGAGCAGGCCGCCGACTACCTGGACGGCGAGGGCCGCACCGACGCCAAGAAGCTGTCGCGGCTGGCCGCGACCCTCTATGCGGCCGAGTCGATGCGGCTGACCACGCGTCTGATGCAGATCGCCTCCTGGCTGCTGTTGCAGCGGGCCGCCAATTCCGGCGAGATGAGCCGCGACCAGGTTGCCACCGAGAAGGCCAAGGTCAGGCTGGACACCGCTTCGGCGCATTCCGATGCGACCGGCTGGGCCGAGTTGCCGGACCCCTTCATCGATCTGGTGAACCGCTCGCTCAGCCTGCAGGCGCTGGTGCGCCGCATGGACGACGAGATCTACGGCAAGAGCAAGATTGTCGCGCTGCCGGGGGGACGCATCCCCAACCCGGTGTCGGACCAGATCATGCTGCTCAACACCGCGTTTGCGCGCGGCTGAGTCCCGCCAATCCTCCGCAGGCGCGGCGGGCGTCGGCGTCCGACGAGCTACAAGAGCGGCAACGCTAGTATCGCGGACAGCACAATCAGCACGAAGGTGACGCGCCGATACGTCGCGTCGGACGCCATGCCGTGCAGCTTCGACCCGACCAGCAGCGAAGCGAAATAGAACGGCATGGCGGCAATGCCGATGCCGAGCACGCCGGCGTTGAACAGATCGGCGATCCAGAAGCTGATGATCGAAAGGAAATCCCCGAGCAGGAAGAAAGCCAGGAGGTTGGCCCTGATGGCTTTCCCCGGCAGATCGGACGCCATCCAGTAGAAGATGACCGGCGGCCCCGGGATCGAGGCGATGCCGGTGAGCACGCCCGACACGCCGCCCACCCCGAACGAGATCGGCAGGCCGCGCGGACCGCCATAGCGCCAGCCGGTCCACAGCACGGCGGCGCAGACAAGGATCGCCGCGCAGATGATCCAGCGCAGCATGTCGGCGTCGCTGTTGCTCAGCACGTAGACGCCAAGCGGAAGGAACACCGCAAGCCCGGCCGTCACCGGCAGGACCTCGCGCCAGCGCACCAGCGGCAAGGCGGGGATCGTCACCGGGATCGTCGGCAGCGTCTCGAGGATCGCCAGCATCGGGATGGCCACCTGCGGGCCATAGATCGCCGCCGCGACCGGGGCGATGATCATGCCGCTGCCGAAGCCGGACAGGCCGCGCGCCACGCCGGCGATGACCACCGTCACGACGAGGACGATGAACGGAGCGTCGAACGCCGGAAAATCCACGCCCATGCCGTAAGCGCCTCTCCTCCCGCAGGCCGCCGCTTCGGTCCCGGCGGCCTTCGCCTATGTTTCTGATTTGTTCACATTCCGCTGTCAATGGTGCTGGCCCGCACCTAGAGTGAGACCATGAACCAGGCGATTCGCATCATCGGCATCGACCCCGGGCTGAGGCGCACCGGCTGGGGCGTCGTGGAGACGGCGGGCAATTCGCTGCGCTTCGTCGCCGCCGGCACTGTGAAGTCCGACGATAAGGCCCCGCTCGCCGTGCGGCTGAGACAGCTGCATGACGGGCTGCGCGACGTGATGGCGGCGCAGGCGCCGGCCGAGGCGGCCGTCGAGCAGACATTCGTCAACAAGGACGCGGTGGCGACGCTGAAGCTCGGCCAGGCGCGCGGCATCGCCATGCTGGTGCCGGCGCTGGCCGGCCTCGAGGTGGCCGAATATGCGCCCAACGCGGTGAAGAAGGCGGTGATCGGCGTCGGCCATGGCGACAAGCGGCAGATCCAGATGATGGTGAAGGTGCTGATGCCGAAGGCGGTGATCGACAGCGAGCACGCGGCCGACGCGCTGGCCATCGCCATCTGCCACGCGCACCACATGCAGAGCCCGGCGGCGCGGCTGGCAAGGGCGGTTGCTTGAAGGCGGGTGCAGGGGCGACGGCATGATCGGCAAGCTGAAGGGCACGCTGGACGAGATCGGCGAGGATCATTGCACGGTCGACGTGCACGGCGTCGGCTACGTCGCGCATTGCTCGGCGCGCACGCTGGCCCAGCTGCCTGATACGGGCGAGGCGTTGACCCTCTACATCGAGACCTATGTCCGCGAGGACATGATCCGCCTCTACGGCTTCCAGTCGGCGCTGGAACGCGAGTGGTTCCGCCTGCTGATGAACAACGTGCAGGGCGTCGGCGCCAAGGTGGCGCTGGCGGTGCTGTCGACGCTGTCGCCCCCCGACCTCGCCAACGCGATCGCGCTGCGCGACATCGCGACGGTGAGCCGCGCGCCGGGCGTCGGAAAGAAGGTCGCCGAGCGCATCGTCACCGAGCTGAAGAACAAGGCGCCGGCCTATGCGGGGACGGCGTCGGGTACGATCGGCCTGAAGCAGGAGCTCGGCGACGGCGTCGCGCCCATGCCGGTGGCCGACGCGGTGTCGGCGCTGGTCAATCTCGGCTATTCGCGCGACATCGCCGCCAACGCCGTTGCCGCCGCGCTGAAGTCGGCGGGCGAAGGCGCGGATTCCTCGAAGCTGATCAGGCTGGGGCTGAAGGAGCTGGCGCGGTGAGCCCGCCGCCTTGCGCTATTTCCGGCTCGTCGCTATAAAGTAAGGAGCTATCAGGAATTCCTTACGATGGGCATTGAAGCAAGGATATCGAGCAAGGGCCAGACCACCATCCCGGCGGAGGTGAGGGAAAAGCTTGGGCTTCATACCGGTGACCGCATAGCGTTCATCGAGATGGAGCAAGGCTATCTGATCATTCCGCGCAATCGCCCCGTGGACATCCTGTTCGGGGCGCTGGCCGAGTATGCGATACCGGGCACAACCATTGAGGACTATGATCGCGCCGCAGGCGAAGGCGTCAGCGATCATGTCGAAGGTCCGAAGAAAGGCAAGGACGGGACAGGCGCTTGATTGGTCTCGACACAAATATCCTGCTGCGTGCGACCTTGAACGACGATCCGGTGCAGTCCAAGGCGGCGCAGCG
>DATDJN010000079.1:0-13733 GCA_036520515.1 Rhizobiaceae bacterium | reverse complement strand
TGGCGCAGGCCGAGGTCCAGTGCGACGAAATAGAAGGACGAGCCTATCCAGGCGATGGCCGTGACGACGTGCAACCAGCGCACGGCAAAGCTCAGCCAGTCCCAGGCAATGGCAAAATCCAACATCGAAGCCCTCTCGTCTCCCGAACTTTACGAGCTCCGCTCCAAACGGAAAGAGGGGACATGCGCGATGACTTTCAAAAAAATATGTAAAATAGTACCGGCCTTACCGTAAACGGCAGAGGGGCGGGGCCGCGTGGCCTATCTCGACAACATCGCAGTCTTCGTTCGGGTGGTCGAACTCGGCAACCTGTCGGCCGCCGGGCGCGACATGCGCATCTCGCCGGCAGTTGCATCCAACCGCATCAAGGAGTTGGAGAAGCATCTCGGCGTCAGGCTGTTCAACCGCACGACCCGACAGTTGATGCCGACCGAGCACGGCACGGTTTTCTATACTGGCGCCAAGCAGGTGCTGGAGGCGATCACCGAGGCGGAAGCGGCGGTCAGCGCACTCTCGGGCCAACCGCGCGGCACGATACGAGTCACCGCGCCACTCGGTCTCGGCCGGCGCCTGATCGCCTCGGGCATCCCCGAATTCCACGACAGATATCCGGATATCGAAGTTCGGCTGCGCCTCTCCGACCGCGACGTCGACATGATGAAGGAAGGCATCGACGTCGCCTTCCGGCTCGGCCTGCTCGAGGATTCGAGCTTGAGGATGCGCGGCATCATGGATTGCGAACGCGTGCTCGTCGCCGCGCCCTCCTATCTCGAGGTGCGAGGCGAGCCGGCCGACCCAAGGGAGCTGATTACCAAAAGGCACGATTGCCTGATGCTGCGTTACCCCGGCATGCGTGAGCATTTCTGGACGCTGAAGATGCCCTCCGGGCCGGCGAAATTCGAAGTCCGCGGGCCGTTCGATTCCGACGACGGCGACGTGCTGACGGGATGGGCGCTGGCCGGCCGAGGTATCATCAACAAACCCCGCTTCGAGGTCGAGCCATTCATCCGCGACCGCCGGCTGAAAGTCATATTGCCGAAGACGCCGCCGACGCCCGTACCACTCGCCGCTGTCTACCCGCACAAGAAGCTGCAGGATCCCAAAGTCCGCCTGTTGCTGGACTTCATGGCGGAGCGATGCCAGCGGCTGATCAAGGATCTGCTGGCTGGGAAATGATGGCTACCGGCGGCCCTGTTCTTCCTCCGTCGGTATGCGTCTGTCGACGGCCTCTACCACCTGGGCATCGAGACGAGTAGTCTGGGTCGTCCCTCCGTAACAGCCAGGAGCTTCCCATGGCCGGCATTTCCACCAAGAACGATCTGAAGTCCAACACCAAGACCGCTTCGATCGAGCTGCTCAACGCGCGGCTGGCCGACGCGATCGATCTCGCGCTGATCACCAAGCAGGCGCACTGGAACCTGAAAGGACCGCAATTCATCGCTATCCACGAGATGCTTGACGGCTTCCGCACCGACCTGGACGGCTATGTCGATACTATGGCCGAACGCGCGGTGCAGCTCGGCGGCACGGCCCACGGCACATCGCAGGAAGTGGTCAAGGCGACGACGCTGAAGCCTTATCCGACCGACATCCACAAGACCAAAGATCACCTCGCAGCGCTGATCGACCGCTATGCCGCCGTGGCGAACTCCGTCCGCAAGGCGATCGACGAATCGGACGAGGCAGGTGACGCCGGCACGGCAGACATCTTCACCGGTTTCTCGCGCTCGCTCGACAAGTCGCTCTGGTTCCTGGAAGCGCATACGCAGGAAAGGGAATAGTCAGTCGACGGCAGCCTTGGCGTTTGCCGCAACCGAATGGGCGGCAAGCGCAGTCATGATCTCCGCTGCAGCGAGCGCGGCGATAACGGCAGGGCGCTTGTCCTTCACCGCATCGCCGCCGATCGGCGAGACAAGGCGCGCAAAATCAGCTTCGCTGCCGTCCGCGGACTTGAGGTACCAGCTGCGGAACGTCGCCTTCTTGGTCTTCGAGCCGATCATGCCGACATAGGCGGCGTCCTTCCTCTTCAGCGCCTCGGCGACGATCAGGAAGTCGAGCGCGTGGTCGTGCGTCAGGACAACAAAGGCACTGCCGGCGGCGGCCGAACGGACCATCTCCTCCGGCATCGAGGTCAGCCGCGCCTCGACGCCGTCCGGCATGCCCTCCACCGCCTCGGCGCGTGTCTCGACGAGGGTCGCCTTCACCGGAAGCAGCGACAGCGCATTCGCCAGGGCGAGCCCGACATGGCCGCCGCCAAAGATATAGACATGAGGCATGCGCGCCTCCTCGGCCTTCGCGGTTTCGATCAGTTCGGCCATCAGCGCTTCGTCCATAAGCCTGATCAGCACCTGTACGCGGCCGCCGCAGCACTGCCCGATCTCCGGGCCGAGCGGGACGTCGAGCATGAGTTCATGTGGCGCACGCGCATCGGCCAGCGATTGCCTTGCCTGGTCTATCGCCATGAACTCGAGCTGGCCGCCGCCGATCGTGGCGTGGATCGCCGAACGCGAGACCAGCATGTAGGCGCCGGCCTCGCGCGGCGTCGAGCCTTTCGCACGCGCAACCTCGACCAGCGCGACCCGGTCGCTCGCGTCGAGGAAGGCTTTCAGGCGATCCGTGATCGTGGCCATGATGCACCCTGCCCGAACATAACACTTCCGGGCCTGAATTTGCTCCGCCCGCTTCAGCGCCGGGCCGCCTCAGCCTTCAGGCGCTCCACCGCCATCAGAACGCACTCCGGCGTTGCAGGCGCATCGAGGCGCGGGCACATCTCGTGGTCCGCCACGCTGGCGACCGCGTCCGACAGCGCATGCAACACCGAGATCGCAAGCGGGAACGGCGGCTCGCCGACCGCCTTGGAGCGATGGATCGTCGGCTCAATCGCTTCCGGCCAGTCGGCCAGCTTAACGTTGAAGATCTTCGGCCGATCCGAGGCGAGCGGAATCTTGTAGGTCGACGGCGCATGCGTGCGCAGCCTTCCCTTGGCGTCCCACCACAGCTCTTCCGTCGTCAGCCAGCCCATGCCCTGGACAAAACCGCCCTCGACCTGGCCCAGATCGATCGCGCGGTTCAACGAGCGGCCCGCATCGTGCAGGATGTCGGCGCGCTCCACCACATATTCGCCCGTCAGCGTGTCGATCGACACCTCCGAACAGGCCGCGCCGTAAGCAAAATAATAGAACGGCCTGCCTTCGCCCTTGTCGCGGTTCCAGTGGATTTTCGGCGTCTTGTAGAAACCGGCCGCGGAAAGCTGGATGCGCGCCATGTAGGCCTGCTTGACGAGGTCGGCGAAGGCGATCTCCTGGTTGCCGATGCGCACCCGGTTGGGCAGGAACACCACCTGATCCGTCGGCACCTGGTATTTGTCGGCGGCGAAATCGATCAGCCTGTCCTTGATCTGGCGCGCGCCGTTCTGCGCCGCCATGCCGTTGAGGTCCGTGCCAGATGAGGCGGCGGTGGCGGAGGTGTTGGGCACCTTTCCCGTCGTCGTTGCCGTGATCTTCACCTGGTCGAGGTCGATCTGGAATTCCTCCGCCACGACCTGCGCGACCTTGAGATAGAGCCCCTGCCCCATCTCGGTACCGCCATGGTTCAGATGCACCGAGCCGTCCGTATAGACATGCACCAGCGCGCCGGCCTGGTTGTATTGCGTGGCGGTGAAGGAGATGCCGAACTTCACCGGCGTCAGAGCGATGCCGCGCTTCACATAGCGGCTGTTGGCGTTGAACGCCGCGATGGTGCGCCGCCGCCGCGCATAGTCCGAACTTTCCTCCAGCTCGGCGACGATGCGGTGGATGATGTTGTCCTCGACCGTCTGGTGATAGGGCGTGACGTCACGGCCACCCTTGTCGCCCATCGGGCCGTAGAAATTGAGCTTGCGTATCTCCAGCGGATCCTTGCCGACGGCGAAGGCCACCTCCTCGATGACGCGCTCGGCCCCCACCATGCCCTGCGGCCCGCCAAAACCGCGGAAGGCGGTATTGGAGACGGTGTTGGTGTAGAGCGGCGCCGATTTCGCATGCACCGCCGGCCAGAAATAGGCGTTGTCGCAGTGGAAGAGCGCCCGATCGGTGACGGGACCGGAGAGATCCGACGAGAACCCGCAACGCGCAGCGAACATGAAGTCGACGCCGTGGATGTTGCCGTCCGCGTCGAAGCCGACCTCGTAGTCGATGACGAAGTCGTGCCGCTTGCCGGTGGCGATCATATCGTCGTCGCGGTCGGGCCTGATCTTGACTGCGCGACGATGCTTCTTGGCGGCGATGGCGGCGAGTGCCGCAAACTGGTTGCCCTGCGTCTCCTTGCCGCCGAAGCCGCCGCCCATACGCCGGACCTCGACCGTGACCGCATGATTGGGTACGCCCAGCGCATGCGCCACCATGTGCTGCACCTCGCTCGGATGCTGCGTCGAGGAATGGACTGTGACGTCATGGTCCTCGCCGGGCAAGGCAAGGGCGATCTGGCCTTCGAGGTAGAAATGATCCTGCCCACCGAGGCTCATCCGGCCCTTGATCCGCTTCGGCGCCCTGTCGATGGCGGAGCGGGCATCGCCGCGCTTCAGGGTGAGCGGCGGACTGACGAGCTTGCCTTTTTCCGGATCGAGATCGGCAACATCCAGCACAAAAGGCAGTTCCTCGTACTCGACCCTGGCGAAACGAGTCGCGCGCCGCGCCTCCTCGCGCGTGCCGGCGATCACGCAGAAGATCGGCTGGCCGAAGAACTGCACGACGCCGTCGGCGAGCACGGGCTCGTCGTGACGGCCGGTCGGAGAGATGTCGTTCTCGCCGGGGATATCCTCGGCTGTCAGCACGTCGACCACGCCCGGCGCTGAACGCACCGCCGAGAGATCCATCTTCAGTATCCGGCCATGAGCGACGGTCGACAGTCCAAGGCAGCCATGCAGAAGGCCGGCGGGCTCCGGCATGTCGTCGATATAGACCGCTGTACCGGTGACATGCTTGTGCGCGGAATCGTGGCGCTGGTCCGTCGCCACCCCGCCCGCGATTTTTTGGGCCTTGAGATCGGGCATGTGCCTGTTCATCGGCTCGCCTCCCGGCGATCATGCCGGTACCGCCCCCTCCACCACGCTGCGCATGGCCCTCCTCCCCCGCTTCGCAAGGGAGGAACCGGAAACGCCGCCGCTGATCCTACCCCGTTTTCGAGGGAGGGCGGCCGCCGAAGGCGGTAGAGGGGGCGGCGCGAGCCGATTTCGATGAATGTTGGAACAACCATCACGCCGCCTCCTGCCGCGAGACAGTCAGCGGCGCCTTCGTGCCGGTCGTTTCCGCGAAGAAGCGACGGAGCAGGTTCTTCGCCGCGAGCGCACGGTATTCCGCGCTCGCGCGCATGTCGGTCATCGGCTGGAAATCGGCGTCGTATGCGGCGAGCGCTGCCTCCACGGCCTCCTCCGTCCATGGCTTGCCGGTCAGCGCGGCTTCGACCGCTGCCGCCCGCTTGGGCGTCGCCGCCATGCCGCCATAGGCGATACGGATCGTCTCCACCGTGCCGTCCTTGGCCAGCGCCAGATGGAACGCGCCGAGCGTCGCGGTGATGTCCTCGTCGCGGCGCTTCGTGACCTTGTGGACGGCGAACCGCGCGCCCTTCGCCGGCAACGGCACGTGCACCGCCTCGACGAATTCGCCGGGCCGCCGGTCCTGCTTGCCATAGGCGATGAAGAATTCCTCCAGCGGAATCGTCCGGCGCTTCTTGCCCCGGCGCAGCGTGAGCGTCGCACCGAGCGCGATCAGCGGCGGCGGCGTGTCGCCGATCGGCGAGCCGTTGGCGATGTTGCCGCCGATCGTACCCATGTTGCGCACCTGCTCGCCGCCGATGCGGTCGAACAGTGGTTCCAGCGCCGGGATGCGCTTCGCCAACATCGAAAAGGCCTCGGTATAGGTGACGCCGGCTCCGATCGTAAGGACGCCCTTCTGTTCGGAGAAGCCGCGCAGCCCGTCGAGCCCGCCGATGAAGACGGCTGGCGAGATGTCGCGCATGTGCTTCGTCACCCAGAGCCCGACATCGGTCGAACCGGCGACGATCGTGGCGGCCGGTTCCTTGTCCAAGACGGCAGCGAAGTCGTCGACATCGGCTGGAACGATGAACCGGCGCTGACCTTCGCCGACCACGACCCGCGCGCTGTCCTTGAGGGCGCTCAGCCGTGCGGTCACATGCTCGCGCTCGACCGCAAGCGGGTCGTTTGCGGCCAGGCCGTAGGTCGAGATCGCCTTGGCCGCCCGAACGATGGCTTCGTAGCCGGTGCAGCGGCAGAGATTGCCCTGCAGCGCCTTCTCGATCATCGCGACCGACGGCTCGGGCGTGCGCATCCACAGCGCATAGAGCGACATCACGAAGCCCGGCGTGCAGAAGCCGCATTGCGAACCGTGGAAATCGACCATCGCCTGCTGCACGGGGTGCAACTTGCCGCCTTCGGCCCCCAGATGCTCGACCGTCACCACGTGGCAACCGTCGAGCGAGCCCATGAAGCGGATGCAGGCGTTGACGCTTTCATAGACGAGCGTGCCGGAGGAGAGCTTGCCGACAAGCACCGTGCAGGCCCCGCAATCGCCTTCCGCGCAGCCTTCCTTGGTGCCGCGCAACGCGCGGCGAAGGCGCAGATAGTCGAGCAGCGTCTCGTCCGGGCCGACGTCGGACAGGGCGACGTCCGCCCCGTTGAGCATGAAACGCAGTTCGGTCCGAACTTTCGTATTTCCCATGCTCAGCTGCCCCTGTAGGTGGAATAGCCATAGGGCGAGAGCAGCAGCGGCACGTGATAGTGCCTGGCCTCGGCCATGCCGAAACGGATCGGGATCTGGTCGAGGAACGCCGGCTCCGGCAACTTCGCACCAGCCGCCCGAAGATAGTCTCCGGCAAAGAAGATCAGTTCGTATTGCCCGGCCTGGAACCCGTGCCCCTCCAGCAGCGGCTCGTCGCATCGCCCGTCGGCATTGGTCACGGCTTCCTTGATCTTGTGGTGCGAATTACCAGAGACCCGATAAAGCGCGATCTTCAGCCCCGCCGCCGGCAGGCCGGAAGCGGTGTCGAGTACGTGGGTCGTCAGGCGCCCGCCATCGGCTTTCGCCATCGGCCCATCCTTCCTGCGGTCGAATGCATATTCAGCACCATTAAAGGCCATGCTATCGGCTGGGTGAAGCGGAAGGCCACAAAAAGACTTTCAAAAATTTTCGAGGGAATGTCCCCGACACCCTTTGTTTATCCTGAAGATGCACCGGAAAAGACCCAGATGCGATACGAACGAGACATGCGCGGCTATGGCCGCAACCCGCCAGATCCCAAATGGCCTGACGGTGCGCATGTCTGCGTCCAGTTTGTCGTGAACTATGAGGAAGGCGGCGAGAATTGCGTTCTGCATGGCGACGCGGCGTCGGAGGCGTTTCTGTCCGAGATCGTCGGCGCAGCCCCCTGGCAGGGCATGCGCCACTGGAACATGGAGTCGATCTACGAATATGGCGCGCGCGTCGGCTTCTGGCGCCTGCATCGCATGTTCACCGAGGCTGATGTTCCTGTTACCTGCTACGGCGTCGCAACCGCGCTCGCCCGCTCACCTGACCAGGTCGCTGCGATGCAGGAGGCGGGCTGGGAGATCGCCTCGCACGGGTTGAAGTGGATCGACTACCGCGACTATTCGGCTGATGACGAGCGCCGCCACATGGCGGAGGCGGTCAAGCTGCACAGCGAGGTGACCGGCGAACGCCCGACCGGCTGGTACACCGGCCGTACGTCGGTCAACACGCTCAGGCTGGCGGTCGAGGAAGGCGGCTTCGACTATGTCTCCGATACCTATGACGACGAACTGCCCTACTGGTTCGAGCATGACGGCCGCGTGCAACTCGTCATCCCCTATACGCTCGACGCCAACGACATGCGCTTCGCCACCCCGCAGGGCTTCAACTCGGGCGACCAGTTCTTCGCTTACCTGAAGGACAGCTTCGACACGCTCTATGCGGAAGGAAAAGCCGGCCGTCCCAGGATGATGAATATCGGCCTGCACTGCCGGCTGGTCGGCCGGCCTGGCCGGGCCGCCGCGCTCAAGCGCTTCATCGACTACGTCAAGAGCCACGACAAGGTCTGGCTGGCGCGCCGCATCGACATCGCACGCCACTGGAAAGAAACGCATCCTTTCCGCCTCCCAGCCATACGGCCATCGAAAATGGACCACGACTCCTTCGTGTCGCTGTTCGGCGGCATCTTCGAGCACTCGCCGTGGATCGCGGAGCGCGCCTACAGCCTTGAGTTAGGCCCCGCCCACGACAGCGCGGGCGGCCTGCACAACGCGCTCTGCCGGGTCTTTCGGGCAACGAGCCAGGAGGAGCGGCTCGGCGTACTCAACGCCCATCCAGACCTCGCCGGCAAGCTTGCCGCGGCGAAACGCCTGACGCCGGAATCGGCGAAGGAGCAGGCCTCCGCGGGGCTCGACGCACTGACCGACGCCGAGCGCGAGCTATTCTCAAAGCTGAACTCGGCCTATGTCTCGACCTTCGGCTTCCCCTTCATCATCGCGGTGAAGGGGAAGTCCAAGGAAGAGATACTCGCCGCTTTCGAGACGCGTATCGGCAACGACCGTGCCACCGAATTCGAAACGGCCTGCAAACAGGTCGAACGCATCGCGCTGCTCAGGCTGAAAGAAATTCTGCCCCAATGACGAAATCCACTACTCCACGCCGCAACTACTACGCGCCGCGAGGCGGCCTGCCCCCGCAGACCGACCTGATCACCGACCGCGCGGTCTTCACCGACGCTTACGCCGTCATCCCGCGGCGCGAGTTCAGTGACATTGTGGCGAGCCGCCTGCCTTTCTGGGAAGGCACGCGCGCCTGGGTGATTGCCCGGCCGCTGTCGGGCTTCGCCGAGACCTTCTCGCAATATGTGATGGAGGTCCTGCCGGGCGGCGGCAGCGAACGGCCGGAACCCGACGGAGATGCCGAGGGTGTGCTCTTCGTCGTCGAGGGCGAGGTCACGGTGACGATCGGCGGCGCGTCCCATGAGTTGACGCCGGGGGGCTATGCGTTCCTGCCGCCCGGCTCGAAATGGAGTCTCGCCAACAATGGCGAGTCCGAAGCCCGCTTCCACTGGTTCCGCAAGGCATACGAGGCCGTCGACGGCATCGAGCGTCCCGAGGCGATCTTTCTCAACGAGAACGACATCGATCCTATTCCGATGCCTGACACCGAGGGGCGCTGGGCGACCACGCGCTTCGTCGATCCTGACGACATGCGCCACGACATGCACGTTACGATCGTCACCTTCGAGCCGGGCGGCGTCATTCCCTTCCCCGAAACACACGTCATGGAGCACGGCCTCTACGTGCTCGAGGGCAAGGCGGTCTATCGGCTGAATCAGGACTGGGTCGAGGTCGAGGCCGGCGACTTCATGTGGCTGCGCGCCTTCTGCCCGCAGGCCTGCTACGCCGGCGGGCCGGGGCGGTTCCGATACCTGCTCTACAAGGACGTGAACCGGCACGCCAAGCTCGGCGGCGTTCTGCGCCGATGACCCGCATCATCACCGCTGTCCCCCTCACGCGCGAAAATTTCGCGCCCTTCGGCGACGTCATCGACGCCGAGGGCGGCTACCACTATCCCATCAACAACGGCAAGACGGAGCGTTATCACGCGCTGGCCCGCCCCGAGGCGGCAGGACCGGACGGCCATGTGCTGATCAGCCTCGCGAAGGCGACGCCATACGATCTACCGCTGAAGCTCACCATGGTCGAGCGCCATCCGCTCGGCAGCCAGGCCTTCATCCCGCTGTCGCCGCGCCCCTTCCTGGTGGTCGTCTGCCACGACGAGGACGGCGTGCCCGGCATGCCGCATGCCTTTGTCAGCCAGCCCGGCCAGGGAATAAACTATCCGCGCAACCGCTGGCACGGCGTGCTGACGCCTATCGGCGAGCCACAGGATTTCGTCATCGTCGATCGCGGCGGCGAAGGCGACAATCTCGAAGAGTTCTTCTTCCCCGACCCTTACGAAATCCACCTGCCATGACGGACATTTCGCTCATCGACCGGCTGCTCGACGTGATTGAGCAGGACATCGTGCCGAAGACCGCGCAAGGCGTGGCCAAGGGTAACAAGCTGTTCGGCGCGGCGATCCTGCGGAAGTCGGATCGCTCGCTCGTAATCGCCGAGACCAACAACGAGACGGAGAACCCGCTCTGGCATGGGGAGGTGCATTGCCTGAAGCGCTTCTACGAGATGCCCAGGGACGAGCGGGGCGAAACGAAGGATGCTATCTTTCTCGCCACGCACGAACCCTGCTCGCTCTGCCTGTCAGCGATCACCTGGACCGGTTTCGACAATTTCTATTACCTGTTCAGCCACGAGGATTCGCGCGACAGCTTCGCCATCCCGCACGACCTGAAGATCCTCAAGGAGGTCTTCACGCTCGACCCTGGCGGCTATCGCGCCGAGAACGCCTACTGGAAAAGCCATTCGCTGCAGAAGCTCATCCGCGGACTGCCCGAGGCGGACAGGGCGCGGCTGCAGGAGCGTGTCGGCAGGATCGCCAGGACCTATGACGGCCTGTCGTCTTCCTATCAGGCGAGCAAGGCCGACAACGATATACCGCTCAACTGAAGGCCGCTGAATTCGGCACCGGGCACCGGACGCAAAGGTTCACGCGCTCACCCTGACAGTGCGGCCCGGCGCTTTGCAAATGTCGCCGGCGCCTCGGGTTTGACGAACACCGCGACAATTTCGGGCAGTTGCGATTTGATCGCCGTCTCCAGCCTGACGACGCATGCTTCGATGTCGGGGGCGGACGTTTCGTCTTCGAACTCGAGGCTGAGGTTGGCGACGACCTGGGTCGGGCCGATATGCACGGTCAAAACGCCGTTCACCCCGCGAACCGCAGGGTCGACGGCGGCCAGGTCCTGCAACCGGGCATGGACCTCGGGCGAGGCGGGCTCGCCTAACAGAAGCCCCTTGCTCTCACGCGCCAGGAAAATAGCAGTCAGGCCGAGAATACAGGCAATGCCGATTGAAGCGACCCCGTCGAGGACCGGCATATCGAGATATTGCGACGCGGCGATGCCGGCCAGTGCGATAACCAGCCCCAGCAAGGCGGCGGTATCCTCGAACAGGATGGTGAACACGCTCGGGTCCTTCGATATCCGGACAGCTTCCAGATAACCGCGTCTCCCCTTGGCAATCCGGAACTCCTTCAATGCCACCAGCCACGACCCTCCCTCGAACAGGAGCGAGAGCCCAAGTACGATATAGGTCACGCCAACATTGCGTATGGGCTCGGGCTCCAGGATGTGCACCACACCTTCGTAGAAGGACACTCCGGCGCCCAGCGCGAACACCAGCAGTGCCACGATGAAGCTCCAGAAATAGAGTTCGCGCCCGTGGCCGAACGGGTGCGACATGTCGGCGGGACGGCTGGCGCGGTGGAGGCCATAGAGCAGCAACGTTCCGTTGCCGGTATCGACCAGCGAGTGGACGCCCTCCGAGAGCATCGCAGAGCTTCCGGTGAAGATCGCCGCGACGAATTTCGTCATCGCGATCAGCAGGTTGCCTGCCAGCGCCGCGTAAATGACGAGTCTCGATCGTGGTCGCGCCGACACGCTGCTGGCTCCACTTGGTGGCGAAACCCAATCTAGGCCGGCACGACCGTGGATCAACCGTCCCCGCTCTCAGGGGCGTCAGCGGCCCTTCCAGACCGGGTCGCGCTTCTCGGCGAAGGCCCTGAAGCCCTCGAAATTGTCCTCCGAAGCGTAAAGCGCGTCCACCGTCGGGAACTGCCGCCTGGTGATGCGGTTCATCGTGTCCTGGAACGTCGATGCTTCGGCGGCGCGCGCCACTTCCTTGATCGCGGCGAAAACCAGCGGCGGCCCCGACGCCAGCAGCCGCGCGATCTCCCAGACGCGCTCCTCCAGCTTCTCCTTGGGCAGGACCTCGTTGACGAGGCCCCAGCGGTGGGCCTCCTGCACATCCATCCAGCGGCCGGTCAAAAGCAGGTCCATCGCGACGTGGTAGGGGATGCGCTTCGGCAACTTCACCGTCGCCGCATCGGCCAGCGTCCCGGCGCGGATTTCGGGCAGCGCAAAGCTCGAATGGTCCGAGGCCAGGATCATGTCGCAGGACAAGGCCAGTTCGAAGCCGCCGCCGACCGCCATGCCGTTGACGCAGGCGATCACCGGCTTGTTCATGTCGCGCAGTTCCTGCAGCCCGCCGAAGCCGCCGACGCCGTAGTCGCCGTCGACCGCGTCGCCCGCGGCCGCGGCCTTGAGGTCCCAGCCTGCGCAGAAGAACTTGTCGCCGGCGGTCTTGACGATGCCGACGCGCAGTTCCGGGTCGTCGCGGAACGCCTTGAAGGTCTCGCCCATGAGCCGCGACGTCTTCAGGTCGATGGCATTCGCCTTGGGCCTGTCGAGCGTGACTTCGAGTACGCCGCCTTCGCGGCGGGTGGTGATCACGTCAGTCATGGTTCCTCCTTGACCAGCAGCGCGTCGGCAACCCAGGCTCTGTTGCCTTCTGCGCAGACGATCAGCGGGTTGACGTCAAGCTCCGCAAGCGTGTCCCGGTTGGCCAACGCGAAGTCCGCGATTCTCAGGATCGCTTCGATCGCTGCCGCGATATCCGCCTTTGGCCGCCCTCGGAATCCGTCGAGCAGCGGGAATAGCTTCAGCCCGCGCAGCGCCGCCTCGACATCCTCGCGGCTGGCCGGCAGCAACAGCGTCGCGCTGTCTTTCAGCAACTCCACCAGCACGCCGCCTGTGCCGACGGTCAAGACCGGCCCGAACAGCGGATCGCGGGTGATGCCGACGATCAACTCGGCAACACCACCCTCGACCATGCGCTCGACATAAAGCCCGGCGCCAAGACCGATCAGGCGGTGCGAGGCGTCGCGCACGGCGGCCTCGTCGCGAAGATTGAGCACCACCGCGCCGGCCTCGCTCTTGTGGGCGACGCCGAGCGCCTTCAGCGCGACCGGGAAGCCGATCTCGTGCGCCGCAGCCGCCGCCTCGTCCGACGATCCGGCCTCCAGTCCGTGCGGGACAGGCAGGCCAGCCTTCGCGAGCATGGCCTTGGCCGCGGCTTCGTCGAGCATTCTGGTCTTCGCGCCGCCCTGATGATGCGCTGTAGCCGCCGAAAGCGGGGCGGATACAGGACGCCTCCACGCCTCCCCGACAAACGCCGCCGCCGCCGCCGCATCCATCACCTCGGCGATGCCGAGGATCGGCACGATGCTGCGCCTGAGCAATTCCTCGGCAGTCCCTTCCGGCAGGTTCTCGCCCATCGAGGCGACGATCGCGCCCTTCGCGCCGTTCGCGTTCAAGGCAGCCTCGAAGGCATTCACCGTCCACCACCAGTCAGCATCCGAACAGCGATCGGTGCGTGGGAAATCGAGCACCAGCATGTTGAGCCCGAAACCGCCCGACACCATCGCCGAGAAGGTCGCCGTCATCGCCGGCTCGTTGGCCCAGATGTAGGTGTTGTAGTCGAGCGGGTTGGCCACGGCGACCAGCGGCCCCAGCGTCTCCTGCACGCGCTCGCGGTGTTCGTCCGTCAGCGTGGGGAACCAGACAGGCCGCCCCTCCGCCGTATCGGCCATTACCGATGCCTCGCCGCCTGAGCAGCTCATCGAGGACAGCGTATAACTATCGAGCGGCCCGGCCACATGGAACAGTTTCAGCGTCTCGAGGAAGGCCGGGATGGTGTTGACACGCGATATGCCGATCCGCTTCAGGAAGGCATCCGACGCCGCGTCGGACCC
>DATDJN010000078.1:0-2137 GCA_036520515.1 Rhizobiaceae bacterium | reverse complement strand
TCCTCGCGCGCATTCGCCCCGATCGCGGCCGGCAGCACGCCCGCCACGGCCGCGATCGAGCCGTCGAGCCCGAGCTCGCCGAGCACGGTAAAGCCGTTGAGCGCGTCCGGCGGGATCGCGCCGATCGCCGCCATCAGGCCGAGCGCGATCGGCAGATCGTAATGGCTGCCTTCCTTCGGCAGGTCGGCCGGCGCCAGGTTGACCGTGATCCGCCGCGCCGGCAGCGCCAGCCCCGAGGCGATCAACGCCGAGCGCACCCGTTCGCGCGCTTCCGACACCGCCTTGTCCGGCAGCCCCACGATCGCAAACGCCGGCAGCCCGGCCGCGACCTGAACCTGCACATCGACCGCGCGGGCCTCGATCCCCTCAAACGCTACCGTGGAAACCCGCGCAACCATGCCCGCCCCCGTGACGCAATCAAAGGTAGCGGGGAACCGGAATGGATGTCAAGAACAATACGGGAACATAATCCGGATCAATTCAGCTTCCCCGCCGCAATCGCCGCCGCGGCGCCCTGCGGCTGCTCCAGCATCTTCAATGCGGCGTCGAGGCCGTTGCGCAGGTTGGCGGCGGCGTTGGCGGTGCAGCGGATGCGCCCGGAGCAGATGAATTTGACGCTGGTCGATCCGTCCTGCTTCGGCACCAGGATGCGGGTCGCCAGCTCGATCTCGATCGAGCCGTTCAGGGTGCCGTAGGCGCCGACGATGTCGAAATAGACCAAAGGGGCCATCGCCCCGGTATCTTCATAGATGAGATCGGCTGGCTTGGCGGGTTGGTCGGTCAATGGACTCTCCCTGACGGCGTGGTGTCGCGATTCGCTGATCAAGGCTTACGCCAAACGAGGGTGCCTCCCTAGCGTCGCCCGCGGGCCTCCGGGGCGGGCCAGACCGGCCGCCCCGGAGAATGTGCGCGGCTCTCAGAGCTCCATCTTCATCGGCTCGGGATAATAATGAAAACCCTCGCCGGCCTTGGCGACGTGGCCGTAGCCGGGCCAGGCGAAGTGGTAGGACATCACAGGCGTCTTGTTGGCCGCCAGCATCTCCAGCATCTTCACCCGCGACGAGGCCGCCTGCTTCGGGTCGGTGTCATAGGAGAATTCCATCCGCGGCTTCTCCAAAAGCAGCACAGCGTGGTGCGAGAGGTCGCCGAGGAAGCAGAACGACTTGCCCTTTGAACTCACCATGAAGATGGTGTGGCCCACGGTGTGGCCGGGGGCTGCAAGCGCGGTTACGCCGGGCAGGAATTCCTGGTTGTCCTTGATGAACACGATGCGGTCGCGCACCGGCATCAGGTTCTTGCGGGCGTGGATGACGAAATCCTTCAGCGGGCTGCCGAGCTTGCCTTCATCGGTCCAGAAATCGAAATCGCTCTGGGCTATATAGTATTGCGCGTTCGGGAACAGCGGCTTGTCGTCGGCGCCGACGATGCCGCCGATATGGTCGATATGGGCGTGCGACAGCACCACGGCGTCGATGTCGCCGGGCTTGATGCCGGCCTCCATCATGCTCTTTTGCTGCCGGCCGGTGGTCGGGCCGAACGCCTTCGAGGTGCCCATGCCGGTGTCGAACAGGATCAGCTTGTCGCCGGTATTGACGATCGGCGAGTTCTGCTCCAGCACGACATTGTCCGGGTTGAGGAAATTGTCGGACAGCATCTTCTTCACTTCCTCCTTCGGCACCCCGGTGAAGGTGCCGGAGGGATCGCCGAGCGGCAGCGGACCGTCGGAGACGACCGTCACTTCGGCGTCGCCGAGAACGAAGCGGTGCCAGTAGGGGGTCTGCGTGCCGAGTTTTGGCGCCTTGGCCAGCGCGCTGCCGCCGAGCATCGTTGAAGCGCCGAGACCCACACCGAGCCCGGCGCCGAGCGCAAGCAAGGACCGTCGCGAAAGATTCGTCGTCATGCATCTTCCTCCACTGTTTTTTATGAACTGCAGTTTGCTGCCCGGACAGATTCATCCGTGGCTACAGGCTGCGCCCGCTTCCCGACATTGGCAAGTGGGATGAGGCGGCGCGACGGCATGCAAGATGCGATGGCACAGCGCAGCGTTTTTGCGCCGCGGTTCTTTCCGATGGCATGCCAGATTCTTGTCGCGACATCCGGGCCGTTGAGCCGGTGACGCAGGCGCCGGCTACCAATC
>DATDJN010000077.1:0-9185 GCA_036520515.1 Rhizobiaceae bacterium | reverse complement strand
ACCGTTTTTCACCACCAAGCCGGACGGAATGGGGATGGGCCTGTCCATCGCACGCACGATCGTCGAGGCGCACAATGGCCAGATCCGTGCGACGAACCAGGATGGAGGCGGCGCGACATTCCAGATGAAGCTCCCGCTGGTCCGCAAGGGCGCCGGCGTCGACCCGCATGGCCGCTGATATCGCAAGGACGCTGGCAGGTCACACGGCCGCGTCTCGGCCCCAATGGCGATACGTCAATCCGGCCAGCGCGATGTTCTGAAGGCATGTGCCGCGGCGGCTTCCGGCGCTGTATGCGGGAAGCGCCATCCCAGCATCGCCCTCGCGCGTTAGCTGCTCCAGCCGAGCGCTTCGTCCAGCGCCTTGAGGGCCGCCCTGGACACGAGCTTCTCGGAGGCGATCGTGCCTCCAAACCTGCTCGTGACTTCCCTCAACAGCACCTCCCAGCGGTTTTCCAGGAGCACAATGACCTCGGAATGCCCTGCGGCGAGCCGTTCGGCGCGCCGCTTGAGGTCGTCGGCGGCAAGCCCGAAATCGCCTGCGGCCGCCGCCGCCGCGGCAGCCTTTGCGCGGCTGGTCGTTTCCTCCCCCCCCAGCTCGCCCGCAGCCAGGACGGCGATCAAGGCATTGACGGCGACGATCTCGTCCATGTCCTCAAGCCGCCCGCCCTGCATAGCGGACAGGCGGCCTTCGCTGTCCTTGCGCAGCAGCACGTACGCATCCGGCCGAACGAGGCTGTCGCCGAACAGCTTCCTCATTTCGTCGAGAAAGTCGAACGGCAGCAGGTGGCGCGGGAAATGGAAGCTGATCGCTGTCATGGAGCCAAGCCGGCCCGCCAGGTTCAGATTTGCCACTCTGCTGGCGGTTGATGGAGCAGCCGGCCTGTCTCCTTTCACGAAAATCGCCAGATGGTTCAGTACGGGAGACTTTGCCAGCGCCGAGCCGCCCATGATCTGGTGCCAGTGCTCCTCGAAGACGGGACGCGACACGAAACCCTTGCCCATCCGGATGAACGGATCCTGGAAATAGACATAGTCGGCATCGACGGCCAGGACGACGATGTAGTGGCCGCAATCCCACTCGTCGGCTGCGGACGCCGGAGTGTCCTTCTCGCTCCTCCAAAGCTGCGCAAGAACGATCACGGGATGTCCCTGGGAGGTGCAGCGCTGCAGTTCGTCGAGCGTCACGTTCTCCCTGAACTCCGCATCGAAGCCCAGGGCCCGAGCCCCGCTCACCAGATTTTCCGGATAGGTTCCAACCTCGTCATTGGTGTCGAGGAGCGTCATCAGCGTTTCCTCGTCGACGTCCCGGCCCCAGTAGGAGAGGACCGATTGCAGGGCCGAGGCCCCGCAGGAATATTCCGTCATCTGGCGGGTCTGTCTCAGGAGGCGGAACTGCGACATGGTTCGGTGCCCCTATTCGGCAAGTGCGCCCGCGCGCCGGCGCTGCCAGACGTAGACCGGGATGCCAAGCAGCAGGAGCACCAGACCGTAGAGCACGGGCTCGGCCCCGCAGCCGTAAAGGGTGAACATCGCAAAGACGAAGGCGATGATCTCGATGACCGTGACGCGCGGAATCCGCGTGCCGCCGCTGACGCGGGCCGATACGAGGCTGCCGGCCAGCGCGCAGAAGGCATAGGGGATCACCGCTGCCATGGTGCTGAGGCCGACGACGAGGTTGTAGAACGCCGAGAACCCGCCGGAACCGCCGGCCTGAACCAGCACCAGGGCGGTCGCCAGCGCGGCGGAGACGATGATGCCCGTCGCCGGCACGTGCCGCGCGGACAGCCTGCCGAAGAGCGGCGGAAACAGGCCGTCGCGGGCTGCCGCCATCGGCACCTGGCCCATCAGCAGCGTCCAGCCGTTCAACGCGCCGATCGACGACAGGATCACCGCCAGCGAGATCGATATCTCCCCCGCCCTGCCCCACATCACGCGGGCCGCATCCGAAAACGGGGCGATCGAGTTGACGAGTTCGTTGCGCGGCAGGACGCCCATCACCACGATCGTGCCGAAGACGTAGAGGGTGGCCGCGATCGTGATCCCGAGCACGGTCGATCTCGGGATCGTCCGCTCGGGATCGCGCACGTCGCCGGCCGGAACGGTTGCCGATTCCAGCCCGAGGAATGCGAACATCGTCAGCGGGGCGAGCGCGGCGGTCGCTTGCAGCAACGGGACGCCGCTTGGATTGAACTCGGAGAAATGGGAGAGGTCGATGTAGAGCAGCCCGACGATTGCGACCGCCCCGAACGGCACCAGCTTCGCATAGGTCGTCACCTCGGCCATGATGCCGGCGGCCTTGACGCCGCGCAGGTTGATCAGCGCCACGAGCCAGATCGCGGCCAGCGTCAGGAACACGACCATGGCGCGTCCGCGCAGGGCAGGAAAGAGATCGACCACCGCGCCCGCCAGCGCGACCGCGATGACCGGCAGCGACGCCCAGATCGATATCCAGTATCCCCAGGCGATCAGGAATCCGGGGAAGTCGCCATAGGCAAGGCGCGTATAGGCATACGGCCCGCCGACAGCCGGCACCATGCGCGCCAGCCGCGCGAATGTCAGGCCGAGGCAGATCGCGCCCGCACCCATGACGATCCACACCAGGATGGCCAGGTTGCCGTAGGGGGCGACCGCCGCCGGCGAGAGATAGAAACCTGAGCCGACCATGTTGCCGACCACGATTGCCGTGCAGGCGGCGATGCCGAGGCTCTTGCCGGCGCCAACGCCGTCGCCTGGGCTGCGCGAACCCGCACCGGAGCTACCTGATTCCAAGGCTTGGGTTTGGGTCACGACGCCCTCGATCGTCAATGGCCGGGCGTCAGTGCCAGGACAGGCCCTTGAAGTCCGTGCCGATGATTGTTCCCTTGTCGCCCCGCACGATTGCTTCGATGTCCGCGAGGGCGCCGATGGCGGCCCTGTGCCCCGTCGCCTTCGCGAAACGGCACGCGGCGTCGACCTTCGGTCCCATCGAGCCCGCCGGGAACTTGTGCTCCAGGATGGCGTCGGGGCTTGCACGGTGGATGGCCTTCGCCTGCGGCGTTCCCCAGTCGATGAACACCGCCTCCGCGTCGGTCGCCATGACGAACAGGTCGGCGTCGAGTTCCCGGGCCAGCAGCTCGGAGCACAGGTCCTTGTCGATCACCGCCTCGACGCCGACGAGCTTGCGGTCGGCGCCGGGGTCGTACATCGTCGGGATGCCGCCGCCACCAGCGCAGATGACGACGGTGCCATGATCGAGCAACCACCTTATGGGGCGTATCTCGAAGATCCGCCTGGGTTCCGGCGACGGCACGACGCGGCGCCACTTGGCGCCGTCCTGCTTGAAGACCCATCCCTTTTCGGCCTTGATCCTGTCCGCCTGCTCCTTCTCGTAGACGGGGCCGACGAATTTTGTCGGGTCCTTGAAGCCGGGATCGTTGCCGTCGACCTCGACCATGGTGAGCAGCGTGGCGAAAGGCACCTCGAAAGGCAGCAGGTTGCCGAGTTCCTGCTCGATCATGTAGCCGATCATGCCTTCGGTTTCGGCCCCGAGAACATCGAGCGGATAGGCCTCGTCGGCCTTGTAGGCGGCCCCCTGAAGCGCAAGCAGGCCGACCTGGGGTCCGTTGCCGTGGCTGATGACCAGCTGGTGCTCGGACGCAACCGGCGCCATGGCCGCCGAAGCGGTGCGGATGTTGCGGCGCTGCGCGTCGGCGGTCATGGGCTCGCCCCGCTTCAGGAGCGCGTTGCCGCCGAGTGCGATGACCACCCGCATCCGGATCAGTCCCCCAGCGTCGCGACGAGAAGGGCCTTGATCGTATGCATGCGGTTTTCCGCCTGCTCGAAGGCGACGTTGGCCTCGGATTCGAAGACGTCGTCGGAGACCTCCAGCCCGTCCGATATGCCGTAGTCGTCGGCGATCTGCTTGCCGAGCGCCGTCTCCGTGTCGTGGAAGGCCGGCAGGCAGTGCATGAACTTGACCTGCGAGTTGCCGGACGCCTTCATCAGCGCCTTGTTCACCTGATAGGGCTTGAGCAGCTTGATGCGCTCCGCCCACACTTCCTTCGGCTCGCCCATCGAGACCCAGACATCGGTGTGGATGAAGTCGACCCCCTTCACCGCCTTCGCGGTGTCTTCGGTGATCGTCAGTTTCGCGCCCGACTTCTTGGCCAGCTTCTCCCCGATCGAAGTGTATTCCTCCGAGGGCCAGAGCTTCTTGGGGCCGCAGATGCGCACGTCCATGCCCATCAGGCATCCGACGATCATCAGCGAGTGGCCCATGTTGGACCGGGTGTCGCCGACATATGCGTATTTGATGTCGGTGATCGGCTTGTCGCTATGCTCGCGCATCGTCATGACGTCGGCGATCATCTGGGTCGGGTGGTATTCGTCGGTAAGGCCGTTGTAGACCGGCACGCCGGCGTGCCTCGCGAGCTCCTCGACCCCCTTCTGCGCCGATCCGCGATATTCGATCGCATCGAACATTCGGCCGAGCACCCGCGCCGTATCCTTGAACGATTCCTTGTGCCCGATCTGCGATCCCGCAGGGTCCAGATAGGTGACGTGGGCGCCCTGGTCGAAGCAGGCGACCTCGAAGGAGCAGCGCGTGCGCGTGGAGGTCTTTTCGAAGATCAGGCAGATCTCCTTGCCCTTGAGGTGCTGCTGCTCGGTGCGTGCGTATTTCGCCCGTTTCAGATCGCGGGCGAGGTCGAGCAGGTAGCGGAACTCGCGTGGCGTGTAGTCCTGCACCGTCAGCAGGGAGCGATTGCGGAGGTTGAAGCTCATGCGTTGTCTCCCGAAATTCCGTGGCGGTTCAGTCGACCGGTTCGCGCCAGACGGGGCACGTCATGCAATGGCCGCCGCCGCGGCCTCGGCCGAGTTCGGCGCCTCGTATCGTGATCACCTCGACCCCCGCCTTCCTGAGCAGCGTGTTGGTGTAGGTGTTGCGGTCGTAGGCAACGACCACGCCGGGTTCCAGCGCGACCACGTTGTTGCCGTCGTCCCATTGTTCCCGCTCCGCCTGGAAGGCGTTGCCCCCGGTCGACACGGTGCGAAGCTGGCTGAGGCCGAGCGCTTCCTTCACGACCGTGAGGAGCGGCTTGTCATCGCTGCGGACGTCGAAATGGCCCTCGTCGTTGACAGGATAGATGCTGAAGCACCTGACCTGATCGACCACGTCCTCGAAGATCGTGACGAGGTCGCGGTCGCAGAAAGTGAACACGGTATCGAGATGCATCGCCGCCCGGCTCTTCGGCATCAGGCATGCGATAACGCGCGTGGCGGCCTTATTGCGGAAGAGCTGCAAGGCGAGTTGCCCGACCGCCTGGTTGGTCGTGCGCTCGCCCAGTCCGACCAGCACGACGCCGTTGCCGATCGGCATGACGTCGCCGCCTTCCATGGACGCGGCGCCGAAGGGTTCGTCCGTGTCCCCCCACCAGATCTTGAAATCCGCCCCCTTGAAGGAGGGATGGAACTTGTAGATCGCGCGCTGGAGCAGCGTCTCCGGCTTGCGGGCAGGCCAGTACATCGGATTGCAGGTGACGCCGCCATAGATCCAGCAGGACGGATCGCGCTGGAACAGCGTGTTGGGTATCGGCGGCAGGACGAACTCCAGGTCGCCGAACGCTTCCCGCATCATCGCCTTGCCGAGACCATCAGGCAGGTCGGTCGTGGTTATCCCCCCGACCAGATGAGTGGCGAGATCGCTGGCGTCCACCTCGTCCAGCCACGGGCGCATGAACTGCGCGTTCTGGTAGCCCACCGTGTTCGGCGTGATCAGCCGGTCGAGCACGAAACTCCGCCCCTCCGGTTCGGCGACCGTTTCGGCGAGGAGATCGGTGAGTTCGAGGACTTCGACACCGCGCTCGCGCATCTTCAGCACGAAGTCGAAATGATCCTTTTTTGCCTCATGCACCCACATCACGTCGTCGAAGAGAAGGCTGTGGCAGTTGCCGGGCGTCAGCCTTTGGTGGGCGAGAGACGGGCCGCAGACCATCACGGTCCTCAGCTTTCCCACCTCGGAATGCACGCCCACCGACCTCATTGCCTCTCCTCCCGATTGATGCGGAGCACGGGGCGGCCCCCTCGCGACGGCGGTCATGCACGCCGCCCTGCTCGCATTGATCGTCTGCCATGCGAGGCAATCAAGGATCGGAGGAGTAAGTTACCGTAGCGACCGGCCGCACGGCCGGGGCTGCCAAAATGCAGCCTGTCAGGGCAACTGACCGGTCCGTAAGAAGCAGCACTCGCCCGGCCGGGCTGGCGGCCAGCGATGCTACTGACCGCTCATCCAGTCCTTGATTTGGGAAAAGCTTGTGTCGAACGACAATGTCGCCGCCACCCTGGCATCGCAGCCGTCGGCGAAGCCGCTACGCACGACGCACTCGTCGTCAGACAGGTTGGTATCCCAGTAGCGGACGTCGATCGTGATGGCTTTCCAGCTGTAGGAGACGCCGGCCAGCCAGGCGAACTGCTCGAAGGCATCGGGATTTTCGAAGAACTGGTAACCCAGCCCCGCATAGACGGAGAAGTCGTGCGGCAATGGCACGCGCACGCCGCCGGCCAGCCAGGTTCCAGACGACCCGCTGTCGTTATAGTCAGGCGCAAAGAACACGCGTCCGCCGATGGTGAACTTGTCGTTGAAATTGTAGTCCGCCTTGGCGAAGACTTCGCCGTAGTCCGGACTGACATGCTTGGGCGTGTAGAAATAGTGCACATAGCCAACGTCGAGCGACAGCGGACCGAACTCCGGCCTCATACCTGCCGCGACATCGATCTCCGCGCCTTCAAAACCTTCGCCGTAGTCGACATTGGAAGACCAGACATTCACGTAGGCCGAGTTGGAGTCGCCAAGCTGGATGCTCGGCTCGATATATCCCTGGATTGCCGGCTCGCTGTTCGAGTTGGTGATGCCGCGCGAGACATAGTCGTTGGTGAACGCCACGCCGATGGCAATGTCGAACGGTGTTTCCGCAACTTCCTGAGCAGCCACCTCCTGTGTCGGGGCCGTCGGCTCCACCTTGCGTTCGCCGCCCATCGCGGCAGTCGAGAAAAGGGCGGCCAGCGCGATGGACAGCGACACACGTCCGCGCAGCGTGGGATCAAGAAACAGAACCATCGAAGTCCCTCTCATTCCCGGCGATCGAATCCCCGGTCGAATCTTCATCTGCAACTTTGCTAAAGTAAACCTCGAACTGTCCGCCCGGCGTCTTCTCCTGTGGATGCTTGCCGACGATCGACCCTCAATCCGGAAGCGTGCTCTGGCGGTAGAAAGTCAGCACGCTTTCGTCCGGCACCCCGAACCACTTCGCGTATTCGTGCCGGAAGTCCGGCGTCCGGAACGTCTTGCTCAGCGCCTTGTCGACCATCAGCCTGAAATCGTCGTTGTTCCAGGCGAGCCCGAGCGCAATCGGCTCGAAGGTGAAAAGGCGGTCGAGCACCACCAGGTCATTGCCCTGGGCTTCGTCCGCCAGCGCGTCGGCGACGATGGCGCGGTCTCCGAAGAACACGTCGGCGCCGCGATCGAGTAGCAACTGCACGCCGTCCTCGTAGGTCTCGACCGGCACAACCTTGGCCGTAAGCTGGAAGTCGTTGATGCGGTCGTTGAGCCAGGTCTCGCCGCTCGTCCCCTTGACGACGGCGAAGGTCTTGCCCTCGAGGATGCGCGCCGGCGACGCGCGCCAGATCGGTCCCGTCTGGGGCTTGCCGAGCAAGACGTCACGCAGGGCCGGGGGGGAGTCCGATCTCACCAGGGCAGCGATGCCGCTCGGAAAGAATGGCAGCGAGAACGAGACGTCTCCACGGCGGGTGAGCGTGGCGGTGTCGGCACTGCACAGCAAGTCGATCTGGCCCTGCTTGACGGCCTCGAACCGGGTCTCGACGGTCACGGGCACCCATTCGATCGTCAGGTTGGGAATGCCTGCCTGTGTCTTCACCTCCTCGGCCACCGCCTTGCAGAGGTCGATGCTGAAGCCGCTGGGCTCGGAGCCTTCCAGGAAGGAGAACGGTCTGGCGTCCTCCCGGAAGCCGATCGTCAGCTTGCCGGTCTGACGGATCCTGTCGAGCGTGGATGCTGCCGTCGCCGGCGGGGCGAGCGCGGCGCCCAGCACCGCCAAAACCATGAAAACGGAGGCAACCAGCGCCGCCGAAGCATTTGACCAGCGGGCTGTCGATCCTGAGCGTCTCATATCTGTCTCCTTCGACGGCTTCGCGCGACTCACGCTGCCGCGGAAGCGGCCACCGGACCGCGTTCCGGCACCGCAGTCTGCTTGCCGAAACGCGGAGCGATGAACCCCCACACGATGAAGGCGAGCGCCGTCACCAGCATGCCGCCCATCACCGCCTGATAACCGGAAGCATAGAGGGCGTAGGTGCTGTAGATCATGGCGACGAGAACGATCGCCGCGTTCAGACGGTACTTGCCCATCGGCACCTTCGCGGCCGTCATCATGATCATCAGCGCCGACAGCGAGATGATGTAGGGCAGGACGTTGGTGACGACGGCGAGATTGACCAGCGCGGAGAATTGCTCGCTCAGCGTCGGCGATATCGTCGAAAGGGCGAGCAGGGTCTGCACCACGCCGAGCACGATCATGCCGGTCACCGGCGCCCCCATGCTGTTCACCTTGGTGAAGAATTTCGGGAACATCCGCTCGTCCGCGGCCGACTTGCCGGTTTGCGCGATGGTGAACTGCCAGCCGAGCAGCGAACCCACACAGGCAAGGATGGCCAGCGCCATGATGATGTTGCCAACGAACGGATTGAACATCTGCGCGTAGGCCAGCGCGAACGGGCCAGTCGACTTCGCCAGGTCTGCGTTCGGCACGATGCCCTGGATCACGGTGGTGGACAGGATGTAGATGATCGCGGCCCCCAACGTCCCGAACATGCAGGCCAAGGGCACATCCCGCTTCGGATTCTCGACGGCCGAGGAATTCTGGGCTGCCGATTCCATGCCGAGGAATGCCCACAGGGTGAGCGCGATGCTCGAGCCCATGCCTTCGCGGAGGGTCAAGCCGTTCGGGTTCCAGGCAGCCGCGAAGGTGGCCGAACTGAACCAGAACCAGCCTATGATCGATATGCCGGCAACCGGGATGATCACCCCCCAGACGGTGATCGCGCCGATCTTTCCGGTGATGCTCGGGCCGCCGAAGTTCGCGACCGTCGTCAGCCAGAGCAGCGCAATCAACCCGATGCAGGTCGCCGCCGGG
>DATDJN010000076.1:0-10800 GCA_036520515.1 Rhizobiaceae bacterium | reverse complement strand
CGCCGGGCCGATCGAGACAACCACGATCTCCTCGACCTTGCCGGCTTCCTTGAGGCGGATCGCCTCCTCGACGCCGATCTCGTCGAACGGGTTCATCGACATCTTCACGTTGGCCAGCTCGACGCCCGAGCCATCCGGCCTGACGCGGATCTTCACATTGTAATCGACGACCCGCTTGACGGGCACCAGTACCTTCATCGCTTTGAGCCTCTCAGTAGATTTGCGGCGCATCTAGCAGCGCCGCGCGCAGCTTGGTTGTCGATAGCCGACATTCCTGGCGTAAAAACAGACCTGTCCGGGCGATTGTCGGGCCGGCGACCCTCCAAAAGCGGGCGGACCCTAGTTGTGTGCACTGCACGCGTCAATACAGGCAGGCGGGCCAAATCGGTTCAAAAGGAAGCGCTATTGCCGCCCCCAGCGCGGCGCCGGTTTCGCCTCGATCAGATGCACCGCGCTCTGCTGCTCTATGACCACCGCGCGCGGCGTGACGATCTGGCGATCGAACAGCGGCACGTCGCGGCTGCGCAGGAAGACCACCAGCACCGCACCCGCGATGATGCCGCCGACATGGCAGGCGAAGGAGATCTGGTCGTCGCCGCCGATCGCGAACATCGTGAACTGGAACAGGATCCACAGCGCCAGCGCGATGTAGGCGGGAATGCGCAGCGGAATCCGGCCGAAGGCGAGGATCCAGATCTTCACGCGTGGGTGCAGCATCAGGTAGGCGGCGACGACGCCGGCGATGGCCCCGGAGGCGCCGATCAGCGGCACCTGCGAATCCGGCGACAGCAGCCCGTGCAGCCATGCCCCGGCGATCGCGCAGAGCAGGTAGAAGACCAGGAATTTGAAGTGCCCCATGGCGTCCTCGACATTGTCGCCGAACACCCAGAGGAACAGCATGTTGCCGCCCAGATGAAAGAGGTCGCCATGCAGGAACGCATAGGTGATGTAGGTCAGGTGCTCAGGCAGGATGCGCAGTTCGGGCGGCAGTTCGACGCGGTCGAAGACGACGGAAGGGATGTAGCCCAGCCCGTACACGGTGGCGGTGGTGACCTGCTCCGAGACGGAGGTGAGGAAATAGACGATCACGTCGACCGCGATCAGCCCGATGGTGACGTATTGCAGCCTGATGCGCTTCAGGCTGTTGGCGTCGTGGAGCGGGATGAACATGTGTTGCTGCTCGCTCCACGGTCTCTCGGCTCAGGCGGCTACCGGTTCTGGCCCGGAACCCATAACACGTCGGCCTTTCCATTGTCATTGACCACCCGCCCGGCGACGAACAGGAAGTCCGACACGCGGTTGATGTAGCGGATGCCCTCGGGGTTGACGTGTTCCCCCTCGACCTGCGCCAGCGCCACCATCATGCGCTCGGCGCGCCTTGCGACGGTGCGCGCGAGATGGAGCGCCGCCGCCGCAGGCGAGCCGCCGGGCAGGATGAAGGATCTCAGCGGCTCCAGGTCCTTGTTCAGCCTGTCGATGTCGGCCTCGATGCGCGCGGTCTGCGCGGCGATGATGCGCAGAGGCTCGTAGTCGAGCTTTTTCCCGGTGTCCGGCACGCAGAGATCCGCGCCGAGGTCGAACAGGTCGTTCTGGATGCGGCCGAGCATGGCGTCGAGTTCGGCATGGACGTGCGCGGTGTGCAGCCGCGCGAGGCCGATGCAGGCATTGGCCTCGTCGACCGTGCCGTAGGCTTCGACGCGCAGGTCGGACTTCAGCCGCCGCTCGCCGCTGCCCAGGCCCGTGGTGCCGTCGTCGCCCGTGCGGGTGTATATCTTGTTGAGCTTGACCACGGCCTGCGCTCAGAAGCGGCCGGCGGCATAGGCGCCGAGCAGGATCAGCACCAGCGCGATGAACTGCAGCAGCACGCGCGCCTGCATCAGCTTGTTCGAGGTGTTGCCGGAGCCGCCGCGCAGCATGTTGGCGAGGCCGCGGATCAGCACGACGACCACCGCGATCATCACGAGAATGGCCAGGATATTGAAGACGGTTGCCATTGGCGGATCCTGTCGTCGGAGGGTTGGAGCAATTCCGGGAAAAGCGCAAGCCGGTTTCCGGCCGGAATTGCGACAAAACGATGGTTAAGAGCGTGCCGCGAGAATACGGTAGAACATTGCCGCCGGCAGGAAGCGCCTCATAAACGCTCCCGCCTTTGCCGGCACGGTCACCACATAATGCGGTCGCGGCCTCTCTGAAAGGAGGGCGCGGCGCAAGGCCACGTAGACGGCTTCCGGTCCCGGCTTCATTTTCGACAGGCTGCCACCTGCGCTCAGCCGGTCGAGCTGCGCGCGATAGGCTTCCCGGTGCACGGAATGCTCGTGGTCGACGTTCTTCAGGAACCAGCCGAGCGCGTTGGTCGCGATCTTCGACTTGACCGGCCCCGGCTCGATCAGGGAGACGTTGATGCCCGTCCCCAGGAGCTCGGAGCGCAGGCAGAGCATCAGCCCTTCGAGCGCGTGTTTGGACGCCGCGTAGGCGCCGCGGAATTTGAACGGCGCCAGCCCCATGATGGATGAGCAATGCACGATGCGCCCGTGGCCCTGCGCCCGCATCACCGGCACGATGCGCTGCGTCAGGTCGTGCCAGCCGAAAAAATTCGCCTCGAACTGCTCGCGCAGGGCCGCGACCGAAATGTCCTCGACCGCGCCCGGCTGCGAATAGCCGCCATTGTTGAAAAGCGCGTCCAGCCGCCCGCCCGTGCGCGACAGCACGTCCTCGACCAGCCTGGCGATCGAATCCGGCTCGCGATAGTCGAGATAGAAGGCTTCGAGCCCGTCGGCCTCGAGAGCGGCGATGTCCTCGGGCTTCCTGGCGGTCGCGAAGACGCGCCAGCCATCGGCTTTCAGGGCGCGGGCGCAATACGCGCCGATCCCGGACGAGGTTCCCGTCACGATGATCGTACGCAACTCGTTCATGCCGCCGGACGTTGCTCCACTTGCCATCTGGAGCAAACCCTTCCCATATTCACGCGCGGGAGACAATGACGGCAAGAGACTCGAGAGAATAAGGAGGACTGCGGGTGTTTCTGGTTCGATCGCCCGCGGAAGCACTCTGAATGCGCAAGATCGTAGCGCTGAAGCGCATCCTCTACGACATGCTCGGCCACTTCAACGATGACGACGGCTGGTCGATGGCCAGCCATCTGGCGATCACCGCGCTGATGGCGCTGTTCCCGTTCCTCATCTTTGCAACGACGCTGGCCAGCTTCCTCGGCGCCGACGCCTTTGCCGACACCGCCGTCCATCTCGTCTTCGACACCTGGCCCGAACAGATCGCCGCGCCGATAGCGGCCCAGGTGGTCGACGTGCTGACCGTCCAGCGCACCGACCTCCTGACCTATGGCGTGCTGCTCTCGGGGTTCTTCGCGTCGAATGGCATCGAGTCGCTGCGCACGGCGCTGAACCGCGCCTATCGCGTGGTCGAGACGCGCTCCTTCGTCTTCCGGCGCGTCCAGAGCCTCGCCTTCGTGCTGATCGCGACGATCGGCTTCGTGGTGATCAGCGTGTTTCTCGTGCTGGCGCCCTTGCTTGCGAGGCTCGCGCTGGCGAAGTTCCCCGGCCTCGAGCCTTACATGGGCACGATCACCTTCTGGCGCTTCGCCATCGCCTCGGCCGTCATCGTGCTCGGCCTGATCGCTGTCCATGTCTGGCTGCCGGCAGGCAGGCGGCGCTTCACCGACATCGTGCCCGGCATCCTGTTCACGCTGATCGGCTGGCTCGTCGGCTCGACCATCTTCGCCGCCTATATCGACCAGTTCTCGTCCTATGTGACGACCTATGCGGGGCTTGCCTCGATCATGATCGCCATCGTGTTCCTCTATATCGTGTCGGCGATCTTCATCCTCGGCGGCGAGCTCAATGCTGCGATCGGCCGCTACTTCGAGGCCCGGGCGAGGGTGCCGGGCTGAGGCAGGTGGGCAATTGTCCGTCGGCCCGTTGCCTACTGCTTCAGGCTGTTCCCGGCGCCGGAGTGCGCTGGGTCGCCAGCGCCACGCCGAAGGTGGCGAGCGCCATGCCGCCGATCTGCACCAGCGTCAGCTCCTCGCCGAACAGCGCCCAGGCGATCAGCGCCGTCACCGCCGGAACCAGGTAGAAGAGCGAAGCGACCTTCGACATCTCGCCGTCGCGGATCATGATCATCAGGAGCACGATCGCGCCGATCGACAACACCAGCACCAGCCAGGCCATGGCGAAGACGAGTTCGCCGTTCAGGGTGAAACGGCGTGTCTCGAAGGCGAAAGAGAGGATCACCATGACCAGCGCGCCGCCGGCGTATTGCCAGCAGGTCCCGGCCACGAGGTCGCTGCCTGCCAGGAAGCGCTTCTGCCAGATCGTGCCGGCGCTCATGCCGGCGACCGCGACGAGCGAGGCCGCGAGCGTCGCCGCGGTGACGCCGCCCTCCATCGCCCCGAGCTTGGGCGAGAGCACGATGACGACGCCGGCAAGCCCGGCGGCCAGCCCGACCCAGTGGCGCGGCATGATGCGCTCGCCGAGCAGGCGGCCGGCAAGGACAGCGGTGAGCAGCGGCTGCAGCCCGACGATCAGGGCCGCAAGCCCGGCCGGCAGGCCGTGATGGATGGCCCAGAACACGCCGCCGAGATAGACGCCGTGCATCAGGACGCCCGCCATGCCTGCATGGAGCACGTTCCGCCATTCCAGCCTCTCCGCCCGGAGCAGCGCCGCCGCCGCGGCCAGGATGGCGAATGCGAGGATGAACCGCACCGCGAGGAAGCTGAACGGCTCCGCCCACGGCATCGCATAGCGCGCGCCGATGAAACCGGTCGCCCAGAGGAAGACGAAGAGAATGGGTATCAGCCGCCTGGCGGAGATCATGCTTAACGCGAAAGGTTGAAAAGACGTGGACCGCTTCGCTCTAATGCCGATCGTTCGGTCAAGCAAAGCGAAACGATTGATCCATATAGTCAGTCCGATTGAACCCGATGCGAATCACGGGTTCAGGGTTGCCTTTGTGTGCCGTGTACTGGGGAAGGGCGCGCATGATCTGGAACCTCGAGCCGGGTTGGCTGATGATGGCGGTGGCGCTGGTCGCCGTCCTGGCGTTCTTCTTCGGGTCGGCGCTCGATGCGATCATGCGCGACGACGGCTTCGGGCCGACCGGCAACATGCTTTTGTTCACCATCGGGTTCTTCATGGCGGTGATCATCGCCAACGCCTGGGGCATCAGCCTGCGCGACCTGAAGCTCGCGGTGGCCTGGGGGCTTGGCGGCGCCTTCACGACGGTGAGCCTGCTCGCCCTGATCAAGGCCGCCGCCGCCCGCATCTGACGGGTCAGGCTTCCAGCATCGCCCTGATATCGTCCGGCGTCCGCCCGGCAGCCCGCAGCGCGCTCAAGCCGGTGTCGCGAAAACTCTTGGAAAGCTTGCGCCCGTCCGGTCCGAGGATCAGCCTGTGATGGAAATAGGCAGGCTCCGGCAGGCCCAGCAGCTCCTGCAGCAGCCGGTGGATGCCGGTGGCCGCGAAGAGATCGAGGCCGCGCACGACGTGGCTGACGCCCTGCAAGGCGTCGTCGGCGACGACCGAGAGGTGGTAGCTCGTCGGCGTGTCGCGGCGGGCCAGCACCACGTCTCCCCACAGTTCGGGTGTGGCTTCGACCTTCCGGGCCGAACCCATGTCCGGGTCGGAAAACTCCCTCCAGGAGAGCGGTTTGCCGAGGCGCGCCGCCGCTGCGGCCGTATCCAGCCGCCAGGCGAACGGGTCGCCCGCGCTCATCCGCCGCTTGCGGTCCCGCACGGAGAGGGTCTTGTCGAGGCCTGGATAGAGCGGCACGCCGTCGGGATCGCGCGGCCATGTCCTGCCCCCGCCTTCCGCCCCGGCGATATAGGCGCGCATCTCGCCCCGGCTCATGAAGGCGGGATAGACGAGATCTTCGGCGATCAGGCGGTCGAGCAGGCGGCCATATTCGCCGAAATGCTCGGATTGCCGGCGCACCGGCTCTTCCCATTCGATGCCCAGCCACTCCAGGTCGCGATAGATGCCGGCCTCGAACTCCGGCGTGCAGCGCGCCGTGTCGATATCCTCGATGCGCAGCAGCAGCCTGCCGCCCGCCTTCCTCGCCATCCCGGCATTGAGCAGCGCCGAATAGGCATGGCCGAGGTGAAGTTCCCCGTTCGGGCTCGGCGCGAAGCGGAAGGTTGGCCTGGTCATCGGCGCTTGTCAGGAATGACGCGGGTTTCGGGTTGTTGCCGTTACCCGCGGATTGCTATCTGTCGCGCCCGGACTTCACAAGGACCTGCCGGAGCCGGAATGCAGCGCATTTCCACCCTCGACGACATCGCGGCCGGGCTCGACGCTCTCTGCGCCGCCGATCCCCGCCTGCAGCGGGTGCGCGACGCCGCCGGCGAGGTTCCGCTCCGGCGCGCCGAGCCGGGCTTCGCCAGCCTCGTCTCCATCGTCGTCGCGCAGCAGGTTTCCCGCGCCAGCGCCGATGCCATATTCGGCCGTCTGGCAAAACTGGCCGACCCGCTCACCCCCGATGTGCTGCTGGCGGCAGGCGACGGGCTGTTTCGCGAGGCGGGCCTCTCCAGGCCCAAGCAGCGCGCCGTGCTTGCCGTGTCGCAGGCCGTGCGCGGCGGCCTCGACCTCGCCGGGCTGTGCGATCTCGACGCGGAGGCCGCGATCGGCGCCATGACGGCCGTGCCCGGCATCGGGCTCTGGACCGCCGAGGTCTACCTGCTGTCGGCCGCCGGCCACCCCGATGTCTTCCCGGCGCGCGACGTCGCGCTGCAGAGCGCGGTCGGCCATGCGCTCGGCATCGACCCCAGGCCCGGCGAGAAGGCGCTGATCAAAATCGCCGAATCATGGACCCCCTGGCGGGGGGTGGCGTCGCGGCTTTTCTGGGCTTATTATCGCGAAATCAGAGGAAGGGAGGGCGCGCCGCCTTCAAAGACCCTGCAAAAACCGCCAATTCGGTGACGTTTTTCCGCGCCGCGCGGCACGCGGACGGCTTCACAATCCTGTCACCTGCCGCTTACAATATCCTTGCGCATCGTGTTGAGATCCAGGGAGGGTATCGCAAGTGACGATCGCGGTGTCCCCAGACGGGCTGCCTGCGTTGGTCCTGAACGCCGACTACCGGCCGCTCAGCTATTACCCGCTGTCGCTGTGGTCCTGGCAGGACGTCATCAAGGCGGTGTTCCTCGGCCGCGTCAACATCGTCGCCGAGTACGATCACCAGGTCTCCTCGCCCACCTTCTCGATGCGGCTGCCCTCCGTCGTCAGCCTGAAGAGCTATGTGAAGCCGTCGCGGCATCCGGCCTTCACCCGCTTCAACGTGTTCCTGCGCGACCGTTTCCAGTGCCAGTATTGCGGCACGCCGGAGGACCTGACCTTCGACCATGTCGTCCCCCGTCATCGCGGCGGCGCGACGACCTGGGACAACGTGGTCGCCGCCTGCTCGCCCTGCAACTTGAGGAAGGGCGGCATGATGCCGGCGCAGGCCAAGATGTGGCCGCTGCAGAAGCCCTTCCAGCCGACCGTGCACGACCTGCACAACAATGGCAGGCTGTTCCCGCCGAACTACCTGCATGAAAGCTGGATGGACTATCTCTACTGGGATGTCGAACTGGAGCCGTAGCTCTCTTCTCCCCTTTGCGGGGAGAGGCAAGGACTCAGCGCTTCAACGCGCCCCGCAACGCCACCAGCCCCAGGATCAGGCTGGCGACGGCATTCCACCCGGCAAAGGAAAGCCCGAGCACGCGCAACGCCGCCTTGTCGCAGGAGGGCGGCACGAAGGCGTCGATGGCGTCGAGCACGCCCTTGCCGCCCGTGTCGGCCGCAGGCGCCGTCACCGCGCCGCAGTCGGTCGGGCCGGCCCACCAGCCCCATTCGACGCCGGAATGGCGCACGGCGAGGAACAGGCTCCAGGCCATCAGCAGCGCGCCGGCGAGAAGCAGGAGGCGCGTGACCAGGGGCGGCCAGCGCAGCGTCGCCGAGACCGCCGCCACCGCCATGACCGGCACGCCGATGTAATAGGGGACGCGCTGGCCGAGGCAGAGCTTGCAGGGGATGTAGTGGCCGATATGCTCGAAGCCCAGCGCGGTACCCACCACCGCCGCCAGGGCGAAGGTCAGGAAGATCGCCGTGTTGCGCTGCAGGCTGCTGGTCGGGGCGGCAAGGGAGGTCATGCGGTCTCGTCCGGACGGATGGGCTGGCTATCGCTCAGTGCAGGTATCTGACGAGCAAGTAGAGCAAAATAAGGACCGCGGCGGCGGCGGCGGCCAGCATTCCCAGCCGCTTCTCGACGAAATGGCGGATCGGCTCGCCATAACGGCGCAACAGCCAGGCGAGGAACAGGAAGCGGGCGCCGCGCGCCACGATCGCCGACAGGATGAACCAGCCGAGCGGAAAACTGACGACGCCGGCAAGGATGGTCACCACCTTGATCGGCGGCAGGTGGGAGAGGCCCGACGTCACCAGCATAAGCAGGATGAAGCCCGTCGCCGAGCCGTCGGTCGGCATCAGCGCTTCGAAATCGTCGAGCTTGCCGTAGAATTCCAGCACCGGCTTTGCCAGCGCCTCGTAGGCGTAGTGGCCGAGCATCCAGCCGGCTATGCCGCCGAGCACCGAGGCCACCGTTGCGATCAGCGCGTAGCGATAGGCCCGGTCCGGCCGGGCGATCGCCATCGGCAGGTACAGCACGTCGGCCGGGACGAGGAAAACCGAGCTTTCGATGAAGGCTATGAAGGCCAGCCAGTATTCGGCGGATTTGCGTGCGGCGAGCGACAGCGTCCAGTCGTAGAGTCTTCGAAGCATCCGACGTTCCCGTGCGACACCAGCGTGTTTAGGGAGAATTTGCGCGCTGCACAATGCCGGCGGCCGCCGGTGCGGCGATGCCGCGCACCGGCCGCGGTGGACGGCCGGGCGCTCGGATCAGTTGACGGCAAGGCGCGTCTCAAGTAGTCGGCAATCCGTTCAGGCCCGAGAAGGGCTTGGCCCCTGTGGCGGAATTGGTAGACGCGCTCGACTCAAAATCGAGTTCCGCAAGGAGTGCTGGTTCGATCCCGGCCAGGGGCACCACCCTTTCTGTCAGGCGTTGTTTTTGTTAGGCAATTTTCCTGTTTTTGTCCTACTTTTTTGAACGCCGTTGGGCGGTGGGACAGTTTTGTCCATTTTCTGTTCTCGCAAAAGCGTGTGCACGGCGCGGCCGGCAATGCGCTTTCTACGTGCTTTTTTGGTGTAGAGCGTCGTTTGCGCCTTCGTCACCCAGCCGAAAATCGCCATCAAGTCTTCATCCGTCGCGCCGTTCTCGGCAGCTATGGAGGCGCCGGCCTTCCTGAGTCCATGCAGCGAACATTCCGGTAGCCCAGCTTCGTCGCACCACTGGCGCATCTTGTTGCCCAGGCCGGCGACCGAGAATGGCTTCTTGAACTCCGTGACGAGGAATGTCAGGTCGCCCCTGTCTGTCGTCTCGTCGATCGTCTTCTGCAGGATGGGCAAGATAGGCAAGTCAACGTTGACGGCCTCCTTCTTCGATCGCTTATTCTTCGTCGGGCGGATCGACAGCCAGCCATCCTTGATGTGCTGCCGGCCGACGATCGCGAGGTCTTCTCGACGCAAGCCGGTGAACAGGCCAAGGTGAAGGGCGAGCCTTGCCTTGGTGCCAGCGCCGTGCCGTTCCTCGAATTTCTCGACTTCCTCCACTGTCCAGGTGTGGAAGCCGTCCCCGGAATGCAGACGCTTGATGCGCAGCGCCGGGTTTATCTCGGTAATACCGACTTCAATTGCCCAGCCGAACATGGCCGATATGATCTTCACAACCTCGTTGCGCGCGCCTGGGTCTTTCCGGATTTCGTCGCGGATCTCGATGACGTGCTTCCGGGTCATGCCGACGAAGGGCAGGGTGCCGCGCTTCCTCTTTCCCTTCGAGGTGACGCTCTCGCAAATCTCTTCAAGTAGCCTGGCGCGCTTCGCCATGAGCGCGGCGCTGATAGTCGACCGGGCTTTGTATTGCTGGACCAGCCACAGGAAAGTTCCGTCGGGGGCGGTCTTGCCCTTGGGCAACTCTGGATCCGGTGTCCGATCTTTCCGGTGATATTCTATTCCGAGCCGTGCGCAGGCCACTTCCGCGTCAAATTCGTTGGTTTCGGGGATCTCACGCAGACGGACCTTCGGCCTACCTGGCGCGCGGAAATAAAGCCGCGCGTTTCCGTGGCGGTCGCGGTCTACCGATACTCCCTTGGGCAACTCTTTCGGCATCAATCCCAAGAAGCACCATCCCCAGGGGAGGCGTCAACTGGCTCCGATCGATGCGGGATCTGGCGAAAGGCGTCGGTAACTTCCGCCACGTCCCAGACGAGCCGGCTGTACAGCGCCCGCGCGGGCGGCATCTTGCCCTCGTGCACGAGCCGGTCGAATAGCGAAGCGCTGATGCCGACGAAAGCGGCTGCCTGCTCCCGGCTGATGCCGACCGGCGGCAGGCTTTCAGGCAAGATCGCTTGGCGGCGCTTCACGAGGCTCTCCATGCCAACCAGCACCACAGGCCGGCGATGGCGAGGCCGGCCAGCAGCGCGCGCCCCATGAAGTCGGCCGGCGTCATCTTCGGCCGGCGCGGATCGCTCATGGCACGGTAGCGCCATAGAAGTGCCTCACCGCAGGCGAAATGCCAGTTGGCGAGGCGCATGTGCATCACGGACGCACTGATGATCAGGAGACGCATTCACGCGCCTCCCGCCCTGGTGCGATTGCTAATCGCCTTCGCCAACTTCTCGGTAAGGTCGCGGGCAATCCAGGCCATCGCGTCGGCCCGATCTTGCTCGGTAATCTCCTCTGGACCGGGGCGCTCGTG
>DATDJN010000075.1:0-4349 GCA_036520515.1 Rhizobiaceae bacterium | reverse complement strand
GATGTCGGCCAGCCGCATGTGGATGTCGGCGATGCGGTGCGGATCGGTCGCGGTCTTTTCCTCGGCCAAGAGCGCGGCGCGCTCGACATCGGCCTTCAGCACGATCTCGATCAGCGGCTCCTCGGTGCCCGGAGCCTCCTGCGCCACCTGGCCGATGCGGGTGCTCTTCGGCAGGCTGATGGAACCAGTCTCCGAGGCGAGGTCGCCCGTAATGGCGCGGAAGAGCGTCGTCTTGCCTGTGCCGTTCCTGCCGACGAGGCCGGCCTTCGTGCCGGCAGGCAGCGTCAGCGAGGCGTGGTCGAGAAGCAGGCGTCCGGCGATGCGCAGCGAAAGGTCATTGATGATCAGCATGGTCGGGGGCTTTTGCACCGCGGCGGCGGCAACCGCAAGCCCGCGCTCCGCCTGCGGAAAGCCGACAGCGCGTGCATGGCCGTCCGTCGGCAGCGCCGGTCCAGGGCCTCAGGCGAAGGCGCGCCCCTCCTCCGTCCGCTGGAAGTGGATGAGGTCGAGCGACGGCGCCTGCCTGCCGAGCATCGTCAGGATGGTGTGCGCCTGGCCGCGGTGATGGGTCTGGTGGTTGAAGAGGTGGGCGAGCGCCGGCGCCAGACGCTGCGAGACGGTGCGCATGTCGGTGACCGTCATGTAGGTGAAGCGGCCGGCCAGCGCCTTGTCGCTCCTGGACTCGATCCAGTCCATCAGGCGCCTGTCCTCTGCCTCGCGCGCAATGCGCAGCTTCGCAAAGTCGAGATAGAGGATCGTATCGAGCGCCGCCGGCGCATCGCCCTCGCCGGTGAAGCGCTTGAGCCAGATCCTGTCGGCGACGAGGAGATGGTTGAGCGTGCCGCGCATCGACTTGAAGAAGGCGCCGACATCGCGCGCGAATTCCTCCGTCGTCAGCCCGGATGCCGCCTCGTAGATACGCTGGTTGGCCCAGGCGTTGTAGGTGGCGAACATCGTGAAATGCTGTTTCAAATTGCTTCCCTTCCTGGGCGACGGCGGCAATATGGCGCTACTGAATAAACGCAAGCGGAGGCCAGGCCAATGACTATCGTGCTCTACGACCTCGTCGGCGAGGATGCATCGAGGCCTTTCAGCCCGCATTGCTGGAAGACGACGATGTCGCTGGCGCACAAGGGGCTCGACTACCGCCGCGCGCCTACGCCGTTCACTGCCGTTCCCGAGGTCGAGGGCGGCGTGTCGAAGACGGTGCCGGTCATCCGCGACGGCGACACGCTGGTGGCGGATTCCTTCGCCATCGCGCTCTATCTCGACGACGCCTATCCGGACCGTCCCACCCTGTTCGGGGGCGAAGGCGGCAAGGCGATGGGACGCTTCATCGAACGCTGGTCGCAGCTTACCCTGCATCCCTACCTCGGCGCGGCTGCGCTGACCGACATCCATGCGCGGCTGGCGCCGCCCGACCAGGCCTATTTCCGCGACAGCCGCGAGAAGCGCTACGGCAAGCCGCTCGAGCAGGTCGCCGCGCCGCGCCAAGAGCAGCTTGCGGCCTTCCGGGCCTCGCTCGAGCCGTTGCGCAACATGCTGACCTACCAGGCCTTCATCGGCGGCGACGCGCCGCTCTATCCGGACTACATCGTCTTCGGGGCGTTCCAGTGGGTGCGCGTCATGTCGCCGTTCCAAGTGCTCGCGTCCGATGATCCGGTTGCGGCATGGTTCGAGCGCCTGCTCGACCTGCATGGCGGGCTCGGGCGAAGCGTCGCGGCGGCCTGACGAAGGGTCTTCCGGCGCTTGGCAAGGCTGGCGGCGGCCTGTATAGAGCCGCCACCTTTCAATCGATACAGGAACCCACAATGGCGATCGAACGCACCTTCTCGATGATCAAGCCGGACGCGACCCGGCGCAACCTCACCGGCGCGATCACGAAGATGCTGGAGGACGCCGGCCTGCGCGTCGTCGCTTCGAAGCGCGTGTGGATGAGCCGCCGCGAGGCCGAAGGCTTCTACGCCGTCCACAAGGAGCGTCCCTTCTTCGGCGAGCTCGTCGACACCATGACCTCCGGCCCGACCGTCGTGCAGGTGCTCGAAGGCGAGAACGCCATCCTGAAGAACCGCGAAGTGATGGGCGCCACCAACCCGGCCAACGCCGACGAGGGCACGATCCGCAAGGTGCACGCGCTGTCGATCGGCGAGAACTCGGTGCACGGCTCCGACGCGCCGGAAACCGCCGCGCAGGAGATCAAGTACTGGTTCTCCGACATCGAGATCGTCGGCTGATTTCTTGAGTCAGCCAGCCGTGTGAAGCGGCTGATCCAAAACGAAAAAGCCGGCCTCCTGGGTCGGCTTTTTTCGTTTGCGGGGCATCGGAATTGTCGTGACGTGACTGCGCTTATATAGCACCGCTATAGACTCTGCTCTATAGCGGCGCTATACAAGCCGAATGGACACACGTGACGCTCTGGTGGCCGCGGCCCTCAAGGTTCTCGAACAGGACGGGGAGGCTCAGTTCTCGACGCGAGCCGTCTGCGCGATCGCCAACGTCTCCGCGCCCACGCTCTACCACCACTTCGGCAACGCTGACGGGCTGCTCAGCGCCGCCATGGCGGAAGCTTTCTCACAGTTCCTGGCGAGCAAGATGGCAGCGGTGCAATCGCCAGATCCCGAAACCGCGCTGCGTGAAGGCTGGGACGACTATGTGCGCTTCGCGGCAGCGCGTCCCCGGCTTTACGTCGCCATGATGAGCCGCTTCCTCCAGGGAGCGGACATTCCCGCTGCCAAACAGGCTACCGGGCTCCTCAGGGAGCGCATTCGCGCCATCGCTGCCGAAGGGCGGCTGGCCGTCGCCGTGGAGGCGGCCGCCGATCATGTCTGGGCATCCGCCAACGCGGCATCGCTGCTCCACGTGACGGCGCAGCAACGCGGCGCGCAGCCTCCCGACCCGGCCGTCATCGATGAGCTGCGCGACCGTACGATGCAGGCGATCCTCAATCCCCGAGAAAAGGACTGAAACCATGAGACTGCTTGTTACGGGCGGCACCGGGTTCCTTGGCAGGCGGCTGATCGGAAAGCTTGCGGAAGGCGGGCACCAGGTCTTTGCGCTTGCGCGATCGGCTTCATCCCATGAAAGGCTGACGGCGATGGGCGCGACGCCGGTGCCCGGCGATCTCGAAGGACGCCAGCCGCTCTCCTTGCCAGACGTCGATGCGGTGGTGCACGCGGCAGCCCACTTCCGTTTCGCCGGTCCGCGCGCGCCGTATTTCCGCACCAATGTCGACGGTACGGCGGCGCTCATCGAGGCGGCGGAGGCGGCGGGCGCAAGGACGTTCGTCTATGTGAGCGCGGCCGGGATCATCATGGACGATCGCGGCTCGCCTGTTCGCGATGCCGACGAAAGCGCGCCGACCTATCCCGACAGTTTCTCGGCCTATCTCGCGAGCAAGTCGCAGGGCGAGGCGGCCGTCTTGGCAGCCGACAAGCCGGGCTTGCGAACAATCGCACTCCGCCCGCCGGCCATCTGGGGACCCGGCGACATGTGGAATCACGAGCTTCCGAAGGCAATCGCGTCCGGACAGTTCGCCTTCATCAATCGCGGCGATTACACCTATGCGACGTGCCACGTCGACAACGTCGTCGAAGCCATCCAATGCGCGCTGGAACGCGGGAACGGCGGTCGTGCCTACTTCATCAAGGACCAGGAGAAGCAAACCTTCCGCCAATTCATCGGCATGATCGCGAGGGTTCACAACCTGTCCATCGAAAAACTGCGCTCGGTGCCGTACCCGCTTGCATTCCTCATGGGCCGGATCATGGAGGCCATCTGGTCCCTGAGACGCCAGGCCGGCGATCCGCCGCTGTCGCGTTCGATGGTTCGCATGATCGGGCGAGAGTTCAGCATCAGGGATGCCGCCGCCCGGCGGGAATTGGGATATGTGGGCACAACGTCGCTGGCCGACGGTATGCGGCTGTATCAGATGGCCAACCCGAGCAAGGGAGCAGGGAAACATCTGGAGGGCGTCGGCGTCCGCTAGCGGGCAACGGCCTCCTGCCCTAACCCGCCCTGGCGAACCGGGCGATGTCGGCGCCGTTGGCGTCGACGAGGAAGAGCTTGCCGTCGCCGTCGAGGCGATAGGTGGCGGCTTTTTCCAGGGCGGCGAAGAATTTCCGCTCCTGGTCCATGAGCGCTTCGGGACAGGCCATCATGGTGGCGCCGGCCTTGCCGATGCTGATCCTGTCGCCCTCGACCTTGGCCCGTGCGAAGAAGCGGTTGCAGCCGCCGCCGCCGGTCACCTTGCCGTCGGGCGCCACGGTGAAGGTCGACTGCGCGTCGTCGATGACGCCGCCGCCACCGATATCCTCCGCCAGCCAGACCGTGTCGAACAGCGCGGCCGGGGC
>DATDJN010000074.1:0-6776 GCA_036520515.1 Rhizobiaceae bacterium | reverse complement strand
CCGGCGTCGCCTTCGACCAGGTAGAGACGCTCCAGCGCCCGGCGCAGCCGCCGGGCCTCCATGCGAACAACTGGATCGAGTTGAGGATCGAAACTGTCGTCGCGGCCGAAAACGGTGGTGGCGACGTTATAGGCCTTTATGCGATCGGCCCGTCCGGCCAGGGTCTCCTCGACGACGTATTCCAGAAACCTGCGATTTCGCTCGGACGAGTCGAACTGAGGCGAACTGAGCACGCGATTCAGTTCGGCTCGAATTCTTGCGCAGGAATCGCCTTTGACCTCTGCCTTGGGTTCACTTGCCGCCGATAGTTCCGCCGATACGACATGAAGCTTCGGTTGGATGTCTATCATGCTGGCCCTCGACAGCGTGAACACCGGTACCGAAGCCTCAACGTCGACTTCGGGAACAATAAACATAATGAGTTGAAAGTTCCGGTATATTGACCGAAAGTGAATTGTTCGGTGGGACACTGTCCCTAGGTACAATACTGCTCCAGTCGAACGCGGATCGACGGGGGAAGAAACAGAAAAGGTGGCGCTGTGGTTCTGCAACAGCTCCGGGAACTCCGCGGGGAGTGAAAGCGCTGGGAGACCTGATCTGCATCATCGATGACGACACGTCCTTTCGCGGAGCCATCACACGATTGCTGGAGCTTCGCGGCTATGATGTCGCGGCCTACGGGTCTGCCAATCAATTCCTGCGCGCCCTGTGTGACGGCCTGGAGCCGGCATGCATCCTTCTCGACATGAAAATGCCCGGCCTGAGCGGACCTGGCCTCCAGGCCCACTTGTCGCAGCTCGGCCTGTCGTTTCCCATTATTTTCGTGACAGGCCATGGCGACGTGCCGACGACGGTAAGGGCGATCAAAGAGGGGGCTGAAGACGTCCTGACGAAACCGGTTGCGGAGCAGGCTTTGACCCAGGGCATCAGGCGGGCGCTCGCGCATTCCAGGGCGGACCAGGCAAGGCGCGAATGGCTGAAGGAAGCACGCGCGCAGCTCGAAACCTTGACGCCGCGCGAGAGGGAGGTGTTCGACTACGTGGTGCGGGGCAAAATGAACAAGCAGACCGCGCACGACCTCGGCATCACCGAGCGGACCATCAAGGCGCACCGGCATCGGATATTCGAGAAGTTCGGCGCCAAGACGGTCGCTGATCTGGTCTCGCTGGCTGAACGGCTGGGGATGCTGACCGAGTTGAACGCCCCGCTGCCGAAATAAGCTCTCCGCCGGTCGCGGTAACGGACTGCCTGAAAGCCGGTTCCAGTGAAGGTTCGGCTGGCGCCGTGCGAGATTTTGCCGAAGCGCCGCGGGATCCGCAATTCTCGCCTGGCGGGCGGCGTCCGTGGCTTCGTGCCGCGATGGTCTTGCCACATTACAGTAACTTACTTGTGGGGCTCGCCGCAGCCGCGCCATGAGTGGTCGACCACCCCGAGGACCGATGAAAGCGTCGGCCGCATGAGCACATCAAAGAATCGGTCCATGCCGCTGACAGCCGCGATGGCTCGGTTCGCCGACGTTGCGGACATCATCCGATCCCGTTCAGAAGCCGACGAGGTTCTTCGTGATCTGTGCGAGGACTATCGAATAGCCCGTCAGACATTGACGCGAATCAAGAAAGAAAAACCGAGGCCGACGAAAAAAATCGCCGAGTACACATCGCTGGTCGAGGATCTTGAAGACGAGATCATGCGGTACATGCTTGGTGCGGAGCAGCAATCGAAACATGAATAGGGCGTGCCTGCTCGGGCGCAAAATCCGGGTACGGACGAGGATTTTGACATGAATGCCGCTTGCTGGGCGAAGCCGTCGCACCTGACTGCAGACAAGGAGTTGCGGATATGTCGGCCGCAATGAATCCCGCCGCGCCGCACTACCTTCCGGTATTCATCACCGCGCCGGGAGAGCCCGATGTGTTCCTGAACGGTGCTGCCATTTTCCTGGTCGTTGCAGTCATATCGCTTGGCAGCGTCTATTTCCGGCTGCACGCCCTGCCGGAGCGCATGGCCCACAAGAACGCCAGCAAGATCCAGTTCGAGCTGGTCGCGGTGCTCGCGCTGCTCGCGCTGTTCACCCACAACACGATCTTCTGGTTTGCTGCCCTGCTGCTGGCCTTGGTGCCGATCCCCGATTTCTACGAGCCGCTCAGTCGGATGGCGGATTCGCTGGCGAAGATGGCAGGACTTCGCCGGCAAACAACGGCCGACGAGCCGTCGGCGGACCCATCGGCAACAGAGAAGCCGCCGGAGCCCGCGTCGAGCGATGCGGCCGACGCATCGTCTCGCCCGCAGGTGCTCTCGGCCGCTCCCGAACAACCGGATCGGAACATTCAAGCTGCCGGCTAGGACATCGCTGCCGGCCGCTTCCACAGTCAATATGGGGCTCGAGCAATGATCGAACTGCTTCTCTGCTCGCTCGTCACAATCCTTCCCGATTACCTTTATCGGCGGTACGTCCAGGGCAAGAGGCTCGGCCACGAAATCACTCTTTATTCGATCTGGTTCGAGCTCAGATACGGCATAACGGCCTGCCTCGCGCTGACCATCTCGCTGATCACGCTGATCCTCTATTTCCATCCTTCGACGTCCAACGCCATATCGCTGTTTCGCACGGTGCCCGTGCTTCCCGAAGGATCGGGGCGCGTCGAGGAGGTCTACGTAAAGGTCCGGGACCAGGTGAAAGCAGGCCAGCCGATCTTCCGGCTCGACAGCTCCGAGGAGGAGGCCGCACTCGAAACAGCGCGCAGGCGGCTGACGGAGATCGATGCCGCAATCACGTCAGCGACGACCGAGCTGGCCGCGGCCGACGCCCGCATCCGGGAAGCCGACGCCTCGCTCCAGCAAGCCTCCCAGGAACTTGCGACCAAGGTCGAATTGCGCCAACGCCACGAAGCTTCCGTCGCGGCGCGCGAGATCGAGCGGCTGGAGATACTTGTCGCCGGCAGGGAGGCAGCGGTCTCGACCGCCGCGGCCAACAAGGAAACGACGGCCACCCAGATCTCGACGGTGCTCCCTTCGCAGCGGGCGAGCGCGGAAGCGCAACTCGCCGAGGCGCAGGTCAGCCTCGACAAGACGGTCGTGCGCGCCGGCATCGACGGAACGCTGGAGCAGTTCACGCTGCGAAGAGGCGACGTGGTCAACCCGCTGATGCGGCCGGCCGGCGTGCTCATACCGACCGATGCGGGCCGCTGGGGGCTGATAGCCGGCTTCAACCAGCTCGAGGCGCAGGTGATCAAGGTCGGCATGGTCGCCGAGGCCGCCTGCATCTCCAACCCCATGAAGGTCATTCCGATGGTCGTCACGGATGTCCAGGGCCTCATCGCGTCGGGGCAGTTGCGCGCATCGGACCAGTTGCTCGACACGCAGCAGGCCGCTGTCCCCGGGACGCTTACGGTCTATCTGGAGCCGCTTTTCGAGGGCGGGTTCGACAGGGTTCCGCCCGGCAGCAAATGTCTCGCCAATGCCTATACGAACAATCACGACAGGCTTCAGAACGAGGACCTGGGAACGATGAAGAGCATCGCGCTCCACGTGATCGACACCGTGGGCGTCGTCCACGCGATCGTGCTCAGGATCCACGCGCTGCTGCTGCCCTTCCAGACGCTGGTTTTCTCCGGGGGGCATTGAGCATTGCGCAAAGGCGCCCGGGCAGGGCAGGGCCGGCAGGTTCGGGCCCGGTGATCCGCAATCACCGCATCCCGGCCTCGTGAAGGACGTTCGCGGATGACGCCTCAACGCCAGGACATCGGCCGGATCACTCTCTCCGTCATCTTCATCGGCGGCCTCATCGTCCTCAGCGTCTGGGTGATCAGGCCGTTCCTGCCGGCGATCCTGTGGGCGACGACCCTGGTGCTTGCAACATGGCCGCTGATGCTCTGGGTCGAGCGCCGCGCGGGCAACCGAAGAAGCGTGGCCGTGATCGTCATGACCTTCGCCATCTTGCTGGTGCTGATCCTCCCGCTATGGCTGGCGATCAGCACCGTGCTTACCAACATCGACGTCATCGGCGACCTCCTGCGCACCGTGCTGTCGATGCGCGTGCCGCCTCCGCCGGACTGGCTGGCCACGGTTCCGGTGATCGGCGAGACGGCTGCCAAAGCCTGGGGCAGGCTGACTTCGGCGGAAGCGCAGCAACTGCTCACCAGGCTCACTCCCTATGCCGGGAAGCTGACGCAGTGGTTCGCTGTCGCCGCGGGCAGCCTCGGGGAGATGTTCGTCCACTTCCTGCTGACGGTCGCGATCGCGGCGGTCATGTATGCGGGCGGCGAGAGGGCCGGCGCCTATGTCGTGCGTTTTGGCCGCCGGCTGGCCGGCGATCGCGGCGACTGGGCGGTCCACCTCGCCGGCAGGGCAATCAGGAGCGTGGCTCTTGGCGTGGTCGTTACCGCGTTGGCGCAGAGCATCATCGGTGGCGTGGGCCTTGCCATCGTGGGCCTGCCCTTCGCCGGTCTGCTCACCGCGCTGATGTTCGTGCTTTGCCTGATCCAACTGGGACCTTCGCTGGTTATCGTTCCGGCCGTTGCCTGGATGTATTACTCGAGCGGCTGGTTCTGGGGCACGGTCCTGCTTGCGTTTGCGATCGTTGCGATGACGGTCGACCAGTTCGTACGGCCGGTCCTGATACGCAGGGGGGTCGCCCTGCCATTGCTGCTCATATTCGCCGGCGTGGTGGGCGGTTTGATCGCCTTCGGCTTTCTCGGCATCTTCATCGGGCCGACCGTCCTGGCCGTGTCATACACGCTGCTGAACGCATGGATAGCGGAGGCGGGCGACGGCAAGCCTGACGCGGGATGATCGCCGAGGACGAGCGCCGCTCGAGCTCAGCATGCCGGCGGCGCCGCGCCCCGCACTGGTGGTGAAAGGAGAAGACCGATTTGACGGAACAAGGCTTCCTGCGCGTCTCGATTGCCGTGACCATCTTCGTCGCAGTCCTCGGCATCGTTTTCGGATTGCTGGCCGGCTCGTTCTCGATCGTGTTCGACGGCGTCTATTCCCTTGGCGATGCGGTGATGACGATCCTTGCTCTGTCGGTATCGAGCCTCATCGTGCGGTCGACCCGCGGCGACAGCCTGCCGGACATCCTGCGCAACCGCTTCACCATGGGTTTCTGGCACCTGGAGCCGATCGTGCTCGGCCTCAACGGCATCCTGCTGATGACGGTCGCCATCTATGCGCTGATCAACGCGTTGCTGACCATCGTTTATGGCGGATACGAGACCCGATTTGGCATGGCTATCGTGTACGCGACCATCACGCTTCTGGTGTGCGCCTCGATGGCCGCGGCCGGATGGCGCGTGAACCGACGCCTGCGCTCCGACTTCGTCTCCCTCGACGCCAAGGCCTGGGCGATGTCCGGAGCGATAACCGCGGCGCTGCTTGTCGCCTTTCTCGCCGGCCTGGCGGTGAGGAACACGCCGTGGTCCTGGATCGCTCCCTACGTTGATCCGGTCGTCCTGTCGCTTGTGTGCATCGTCGTCATCCCGTTGCCCGTGAGCACCGTCAGGCAGGCATTGTCGGAGATATTGCTGATCACGCCCCCGGACCTCAAGGCCCACGTCGACGGCGTCGCGGCAGAGTGGGTCGAGCGGGAAGGGTTCGTCGGCTATCGCGCATACGTCGCCAAGGTTGGGCGCGCCACGCAGATAGAGCTCTATTTCGTCGCGCCGAAGAACCAGCCCCCGAAAGCGCTGGAGGAGTGGGACAGCATTCGCGACCGCGTGGGCGCAGCGATCGGTGGCGAAGGCAAGGACCGGTGGCTGACCATCGCCTTTACGACCGAGGTCGCCTGGGCGGAATGAGCCGCGTCGGCCTGCCCGTCAGCCTTGTATCCTTCGTCCGAGATAGCCCACTTCCTCGTGCAGCTTCGTATCGGCCGGCTTCATCGGGATCAGCAGATAGCTGCCTTCCGAGACGGTGAGAGGCTGCCCGTTCTGGTAGGCGAAAGTCTCGCCGCTCCGCAGGGGCTTGAAATTGGTCGCGCCCTCCTCGTAACGGAAGTCGTCGGCCTCCTTGGTGATCACCGAGTACATCTCGACCACTTCGGCCTCGCCGCTCGCCTGAACCGGCTCGTTGGTTTCCAGCATCGACAGGATCGAGAGCATCGAGACCGCCGCGCGATAGGCGATGTCGTTCGACGCCTTGTCGAAATGACTGCCGGATTCCAGCGTCGCCGAGATTGCGCCGCGCGCATTTGCGTAGTTCTCGGTGTCGCCGCCGATCGGGCCGCTCGAGAACTTGCTCCATCCCGTCATGATCCTCGGTATGCCCAGACGCCGGTAGAACTCGACGGCTCGCTGTTCGGCAACGATGAAGGGATGATCGGCAAGCGGCGCGGAATGGAAATCCAGGAAGTAGTCACAATGCTCGAGCAATGGCTTGAGCTCCTGCACGCGGCGGAATTCGTAGGAAGTCCGGTCGATTTCCGGCCCGTAGGCGTCGGCGAAGAGCCGGTTCATGTTGTGCTTGACGTAGCGCCGCCCGGCCTTGAACGCGGCCGCGTTGGCGCGGGCGAGGACGAGCGATCCACGCGCCAGGCTCCTTGAGCCCGCGAAGAGGTCGTAGAACAGCTTCTCGATCGCGTGGATGCCGCTGACCTCGTCGCCGTGGATTCCGCAGAACATCACCACGCGCGGACCTGCCGCGTCGCCCTTTATCCGGACCACCCCCTCGATCGCAGGGTCTCGCGAAATCAGCACGGCTCCGCTCCTTGCAGAAGAGAGACTGACGTCGTTGGCGGCTCTGCCGACATCGTTGCTGACCTGGGCGGTAAATCTCGAAAA
>DATDJN010000073.1:0-6682 GCA_036520515.1 Rhizobiaceae bacterium | reverse complement strand
GGGCGCGAGCATGCGCACGCCCTTGCTGCGCTGGAGCACGAAGGGCGCCAGCATCACCAGCGCGCCGTCGGCGCGGTTGCGCACCGTCAGCGTGCGCTGCTCGGCGCCGAGGCCGGGCGCCAGCCGCCTGTGGATGAAATCCATCCACAGCGGGGCCTGGAAGGCGGTGGCGCGGTCCTCCCGGTAGAAGGCGCGGTATTCGGCAGAAAGGAAGTCGAAGTCCGGCTCGGTGCGGACATCGACGTCCAGCCGGAACCTTGTCTGGTCGACGGACGGCATATGTTGTCCTTCCCGCCGCGACGGCGCGGTCAGCGGATGCTGACGCGGCCGAGTTCCGAGCTCGCGTCGACGCGGAAGTCGCGCTTCTTCATCACGTCGCCGTCGATCTGCCGGCCGAGCTTCTTCCAGACGAAGGCCGCGCCGGCCTTTGGATAGACGTGCAGGCCGCGATCGGCGGTCGAGGCGCTCTTCACGCCGAGCGTGCGGCGAAGCACGCCGTTGCCGTAGTGGACCGCATAGGAGTTCCAGATCTGCCTGGTCCAGTGCTCCATCGTAACCGAGATGTTCAGGCAGTCGTGGTTGTGCACGCGGTGCGGCGCGTAGAGCGGCCAGGTGACCATCTCGCCGGGCTTCAGCTCGACGACGCTGGCATAGTCGTCGAACCACTTCTCGTAGGGCATGTCCTCGGCGGTCTCGCGCAGCAGGATCTTCTCGATGCTCTCGGGCTTCAGGAAGATTTCGGATCGCGGATAGATGTAGACGCTCTTCGAGCCCTCGATCTGCCAGAGCGACTGGCCCTGGATGTCGGCATGGTAGAAGACGTTGGCGTTCGGCGACGAGATCAGGATGCCGAGATTGCGCTTGAACGTGCCGAAGCCCGGCATGCGCGCCTCGAACTCGGAGAAGATCTGGTCGAGCAGCGTCCGGTATTCCGGCGCCCAGTCCATGACGCGGCGGATGTTCATCCACATGCGGCCTTTCTCGATCGCCTGGATGGCCTCCATGCCGGTCGCGTGGCCGAGTTCGCCTTCCATCGTCTTCGGATCGTCGATCTCGACGCCGCGGGCGCGGATGCCGAGATGCCCGGACGGACAGCGCTCGATCACCTTGCCGAGAGCCTCGCGCGTGAACAGCCCGGTCTCGATCAGCCGGTGGTTGAGCTTGACCAGCTCGATCCCGAACAGGGCCGCGTGGCGCGGCTCCCAGTTGGAGATGACGTCCTTCTGCATGACCATTGAATTCATCGTGGCGCCCCCTGTTGACGGCCCGCGAACGGCGGTTCGCGAAACCTTAACAAATCGCCCCCGCAAGCCTGTCGATGGCTTGTGCGGCGGGTCAGGATTCGGTCGAAAACCTGCAGCTCAATAGCGCGAAGACGCGACGGAATGGGTAAACGCGGCGGCCAAAGCTGGGGCGGGAGTTAACGTCCCGTTAACGATGACGCCGGGATTTGAATAAAACCATAGCGTTCAGGTTAACCTTGGCCTTAGGCGCGGGCTGACAAGTCGGTTGCCAGCCGATCAGGGCGGCTTTCGCCGGCATGGGCAAGCAGCGAGTTGGACCGCGTCGGGCTGGGCTGCAGGTTGAGAAGAGAGCCGCCGCGTGCGCTCTTGCGTGCGTTCGCCGGCGGCACCTGGATCGGTTCGGCGGCCGACGCTTCGGGTTCGTCCCTGCGCGCGTCGATCACGACGACGGGCCTGCGGACCGGCAGACGTATCGGCGTGCCGCCGATCTCTTTCCAGATACCTTGGGCGAGGATTGCAAGGGTGCTGAGCACCATGCCGGCGACGGCGCCGAAACCTGCGAGCTGGGTCGTGCGGGGTGGCCAACTCCGCGACTTCGGCGGTACCGGCGGCGAGATGACACGGATGTTCGTCGTGTCGAGATTCTGGCGCTGCGTTATCTCGCGAACCCGGACCAGGAAGGCCTCGTAGATCGCCGTCTTGGCCGCGGCCTCGCGGGTCAGGTCGCGCAACTCCACCTGCGCGTCGTTGTCGGCGAACACGCTGGAGCTGACGCTCGCGGCGTCGGCGTCGAGGGCTGCGACCACGGCCTTCGCCTGGTCGAGATTGTTCCGGGCAGCCTGCACGATGCGGCCCTTCTCCGCCTCGATCTCGCTCTCCAGCACGCGAAGCTCGGTCCTCAGCTGGCTGAGCCTGGGATGCCGCGGCCCGTAGGTCAGCGACTCGGCGTCCGCCCGGGATTTCAGCGTTGCGTACTGAGTCCTGAGCGACGATATGGTCGACGACTGCATCGCGGCGGTGTCGGTCGAATTGTTCGACGTCAGTTCCTTGTAGCGCGACTCCGCTTCGATGAAACGCTCGCGCGCCTCGTTGAGCTGCTGGTTGATCTGCGTCATCGAGCGCGAGCTGACCAGTTCGCCCTGCGTCGCCTGCAGGCCGTTCCTGCGCCGGAACTCCTCGACCGCCTGCTCGGCGATGTTGACCTCGCCCTTCAACTCGGCGATGCGGCTAACCAGCGCGTCGGCGGTGCGGCGCGCGCCTTCCGAGTCCGCTGCGACCAGCTCTTCCTTGAACGCCTTGACGATGGCTTCGGAGATGCGGATCGATTTTTCCGGGTCGTCCGACCAGACCGACATGGTGATGACGAAGGAGAGCTCGTCGCGCCTGGCGTCGACGCGCCGCATGAGACTGTCGAGCGCGACGATATCAGGGCTTTGCGCGGCGCCGGCCCCGCCGGACAGCCTGCCAGGGCTGAGACGCGAGGTCCACGGCGTCGGCGGCACGAATTCGGGGTCGCGCTGCAATTGCAGGGCCTCGATCACCCGCAGCAGCACGGTGCGGGAAAGCAGCGTCTGGCGCTTGCTCTCGACGACGAGGAGCTGCGAATCCCTCTGCTGGTCCTGGCGAAAGAGGTCGTCCGAGCCGATCTGCAGCCCGGCCGGGTCCATCAATACGTCGGTGGTGACGGTGTAGCGCGCCTTGGCCAGCGTCGCGTAGGCGGCGCCGAAGAGCAGGCCGGCAAGCGTGCCGAGCACGATCCACCTCGCGCCGGCGCGCAGCCAGGACAACAGCTGCGGCATGTCGATCCGGAGATAGCGCTCCAGAGTCTCCTGCGCCGCGGCGTCTTGACGCCCGTCCGGCGCCGTCGCCGTCTGCATGGTAGCCTGACCTCGTATTAACGTTCGTATCTCGCCGGGCGGACAATCGCACGCCACCATGCTTACGTGCGTTATCGTTAACGATCGGTTTCGTGGACGTCTAAACTTCCGGGAAGTCAGCAAAATCCTGCTTGGGACATTCCAGACGCGCCCCGCGCATCTCGGCGCGCCGGTCGGCGACGTATCGATTTGTTTACCATTCCCGGTAACGATTGGCCTACCGGCGCGCCGCCTTATGAAGAGGCGAGGCGAGTCGCCGCAATCATTCCTGGGCGGAGCGATGACGACTTCGAGATTTGCGATCGTCGCAATCTACGTGCTGGTCGCACTGTCGATGTGGAGCCCTGACGCCGAGGCCGCCTCGGGCGGCATGGTGATCATGGCGCGTTATGCGCTGTTCGTCTCGACCTCGATGGCGATCGTGCTTCACACCTGCATGACGAAGGGCATCGTCATCTCGCGCTCGCCGGACTGGCTGCTCCTGATCGGCTTCCTGCTCTACACCTCGCTCTCCGTGCTGTGGAGCGACGGCGGCATGAACGCCGCGATCAAGGCGATGCTCATCTTCTCGGCGCTGCTCGTCTCGGTGAGCATGGCGAACGCCGCGGGCCTCGATACGCTGCTGCGCATCTATTACAACGCCATGGGCGTCTTCATCATCCTGTCGCTGCTGGTCGTCATCTTCTACCCGGAACAAGGCATCGAGACGGGCTGGCTGCTGGAGGGTGATTGGCGGGGCATAGCCGGCCAGAAGAACGGCCTCGGCAATGTGGCGGCGCTGGTCTTCGTCGCTTCGCTGGTGCTTCCGCTGACCAGGCGGGCTGATGGATCCCGCACGATGCTCGCCTGGTTCACACGGCTTTCCATGATCGTCATGTCGGCGGTATGCCTGCTCAATTCAGGCTCGCGCGGCGCGCTTCTTTCCGCCGGCATCGGCCTCGGCGCCGTACTGGCGTCCAGGGCGCCGCGTGCCTTGCAAAGGGTCGGGCTGGTGACGCTGGTCCTGCTGGCCATACCGGTGATCCATCTGGCGCTTACGACTTTCGAGATCAACGCCGACAAGATCGACGTGCTGGGCACGAGAATCGACTCGAACAGCCGCACCACGCTCTGGTTCTACGGGCTGGAGCAGCTGGCAGGCCGCGAATTGCTGGGCTTTGGCGTCGGTGGCTTCTGGACGCCGGGGCGGATCACCGCCTTCCGCGACGTGCATGGCTGGGTGCTCGACAATTTCCACAACGGTTACGTGACGATCCTTGTCGAAGGCGGCTTCGTCGGCATCGCGCTTCTGCTGCTGGCGATCGGCTTCGTGCTGCTGCTCTATCTGGTGGCGATCGGCAACCTGCGCGACCCCTATGTGGCGCTCGCCTTCGGCTATACGGCCATGTACGTCATCGGCAACGTGGTGGAGAACGAGATCGGCCGTTCGACCTCGCTGACCTTCATCATGTTCCTCGCCATCTCTTTCGCGCTCCGCCTGCATCTGTCGCGGCTGCTGACGCCCGCCTATGGCAGCGGTCCTCGGTTGGTCCCCGCCGTCCCGCCAACGCTTTCTTGAGGTTTTTGTGGCCGAATGAGCAACGATCCGTTACCGGCATCCGTATGAGGAAAAAGGAAATCACCCGCAGGCCCGTGAGACTGCTGTTCATTCAGACGCAGGCCGAAATGGCCGGCGCGCAGGAGATTTCGCGCCTTCTGGGCGAGGGTCTTTCGTGCCAGGAGCGCGGCGGCCAGCCGGAATTCGAGGTCCACCATCTCTTCTTCTACCGCAAGACGTCGGCCTTCGATCGCTGGAAGGACGTGCATTTCTGCCTGGAGGACAGCCCCAAGGGACCGCTCTCCTTCGCACGCTTCCTGTCGAAGCTGGTGCGCATGGTCAGGCGCATCCAGCCCGACGTGCTGCTGACGTTCCAGCACTACGGCAACATCTTCGGCGCGCCGGCCGGGCGGCTGGCCGGCGTGCCCGTCATCATCGCCAACCACGTCTCGGCGCCTGCGACGATCTCTTCCGCCGCCCGCAGCATCGACAAGGCGCTCGGTCTGCTCGGGCTCTATGACGTCATCACCGTCAATTCCAACGAGACCTGGCGCAACTACCAGGCCTATCCGGCGCGCTACAGGAAACATCTGGTCCACGTGCCGCACGGCTTCGAGGACAAGTCGGTCGAGATCGGCCGCCAGGAGGCGAGGGCGGTCTTCGGCCTGCCGACCGGCGTCTCCATGATCGGCTCGGTCGCCCGGCTGCACCGGCTGAAGCAACTCGATGCGGCGATATCAGTGGTCGCCCGGCGGCCGGCGCTGCACCTCGCCATCGCCGGCCAGGGTCCCGACGAGGGGCGCCTGCGCAGGATGGCCGCGGAACTCGGCGTCGCCAACCGCGTGCACCTGATCGGCGACATGCCGCCGCAGAAGATCGGCCTCTTCCTCGCCGGGCTCAACGCCTTCGTCTTCCCCTCGGCCGCCGAGACCTTCGGGCTGGCCGCCGTCGAGGCGGCGCAGGCGGGCATCCCCGTCGTCGCCAATGACCTTGCCGTGCTGCGCGAGGTGCTGACCGTCGACGGCGAGCCCTGCGCCCTGTTTGCCGACGCGACCGACGTCGACGACTTCGCCGCCAAGATCGACACGATTTTTCGCGATCACCAGCAAACCGCGCACATGGTGGCGCTCGGCCGCAAGCTCGCCGGCCGTTACTCCGTGCAAGGCATGGTCGACGCCTATGCCGGCCTGATCCGGCAGTCGCTCGGCACCGGAGCCAGTACGGGCGCCAGCCTGCCCGCGGGGCCGAGCCCGCGCACGGCCACGACGCTGCGTTCCTCGCAGCGATGACCGCTTCGCCCGAGGCAGCCGGCCCGGCAGGCATCCTCGTCCGGGTCGACGATGCCGCGCTTGCCCGCTGGGTGCTCTGGCTCGTCGAAGCGCTGGAAAAGAAGACTGGCGCAGAGGTCTCGGTCAGAGTCGGCGAGCGGTCTGGCGGCTCCTCGGCGCTGCCGACGCTGCTTTCGCTGGAAAGGATGCTGCTGAGGCGCAGCCAGCCCACCGGTTCCGACCGCCTCGGCCGCGGCGATCTTGGCGAAGCCCGTCTGGCGCGCGCGGGCGTCCGGGCGGACGTGGTGATCGATCTCACCGACGGTGCGGAGACGGATGTCGCGCCGGACGCCGTCACCCTGCGGCCGCTCTATGACGGCCAGCCCGGCGAGACGGCGCTCGCCTCTGCCCTCTTCTTCCGCGGCACGCCCAGCCTCGCCGTCGAGCGCATCGAGCCGGGCGAGGCCGCTGGCCGCATCGTCGCGACGGGCACGGCTTCGCTGGAGGCTGCGGCCGGCATCGGCGGCGGCATCGAGGCTGTCGGCTCGCGCGTCATTGCCCTGCTGCTGAAGGCGCTGTCCGGGTCGGAGGAACCTGCCACGGTTTCGGAAAACCTGCCTGTCCGCGCGATCGGGAATCGCGATGTGCTTGCCCGCACCGCCAAGGATGTCGCCCGCGCCGCGGCACGCGCCGCCTACCGGCTCTGCTGCCACGGCTCGCACTGGCGCATCGGCTGGCGTTTCGTCGAGCCGGGCC
>DATDJN010000072.1:0-2996 GCA_036520515.1 Rhizobiaceae bacterium | reverse complement strand
CGTGCGGCCGCGCCGTTCCAGGCGCGGCCGCATGTCGTGCATGACGGGGAACCGGCGGACAGATCCTGCAAAGGGACGCCGCCGCGCATAGCGGGAACGAGCCGATCGACGCGATCATCCTCCAGCTCCAGGCGAATGTCTTCGACCTGCTGGCCTTGAGCCCGCCCGGCTGGGGCGGCAACCTGGTGCGCGGCCTCTTCAATTCCATCCTGATCGCGGTCGGCGCCTTCAGCATCGGCATCCTGCTCGGCGTCTGCGGCGCCTTCGGCAAGCTTTACGGCGGACCGGTGCTGCGCGACCTGCTCGAGGTCTACACCACGGTGATGCGCGCCGTGCCCGAACTCGTGCTCATCCTGCTCCTCTATTTCGCCGGCACCGACCTCATCAACCGGTTGCTCGAACTCCTCGGCTACCAGCGCATAGACATCAACGGCCTCGTCGCCGGCATCTGCGTGCTCGGCATCGTGCAGGGCGCCTATTCGACCGAGGTCATCCGCGGCGCGATCCTGGCGATCCCGCAGGGCCAGGTCGAGGCGGCGCGGGCCTATGGAATGGCTCCCGGCCTCATGCTGAGACGCGTCACGCTGCCGGCCATGCTGCCCTTCGCCATTCCGGGCCTCGCCAATCTCTGGCTCATCGCCACCAAGGACACGGCGCTGCTCGCCATCGTCGGCTTCAACGAGCTGACGCTGGAAACCCGCACGGCGGCGAGCACGACCAAGGCCTATTTCACCTTCTTCATCGCCGCCGGCGCACTCTATCTTCTGCTCACCCTCGTCTCCAACGTGTTCATCGCGCGCATCGAGCGCTGGTCGCGGCGCGGCCAGCCGATGGGAGGCCATTGATGGCCGATCCCGCGGCGGCCTCGGCAACCAGGGCGGCAGGCGCCCGCACGTCGCCGTGGCTGCAGCCGCACCGGATCGGCCTCGCCGCGGTCGGCCTTGCGCTCGTCGTCGCGGCGGCGCTGTTCATGCGCTGGGACTGGGTGCCCAACTACGCAGGGCTGGCGCTGCAGGGCCTGTGGCGGACGATCTGGATCCTCGCCGTCACCAGCGTGCTCGGCTTCCTGCTCGCCATCCCGATCGGCCTCGTGCAGGTGACCGGGCCGGCGTGGCTGTCCTTGCCGGCCCGCTGGTTCTGCACGGTCATCCGCGGCACGCCGCTGCTCCTGCAGCTCTGGCTCCTCTATTTCGGCCTTGGCTCGCTCTTCCCGCAATTCCCATGGATCCGCGATTCGTTCCTCTGGCCCTATCTCAGGCAGGCATGGCCCTACGCGGTGCTGTCGCTCACCATCTCCTATGCCGCCTACGAGGGCGAGGTGATGCGCGGCGCCTTCGCCGGCGTCGCGCGAGGCCAGCTCGAAACGGGGCGCGCCTATGGCATGAGCCGCTGGAAGCTCTTCCGCCGCATCTGGCTGCCGCAGGCCACCTACCGCGCGCTGCCGACGCTGGCCGGCGAGACGGTGCAGCAGCTCAAGGCGACGCCGCTCGTCGCCACCATCACCGTCGTCGATCTCTACGCCGTCGCCTCGCGCGTCAGGCAGGAAACCTTCATCGTCTACGAGCCGCTGCTTCTCCTGGCGGCCGTCTATCTCTGCATCACCGGCATCCTGGTGTTTGCATTCCGCAAGCTCGAGGCCCGGATTCCCGCGCGATTGGGGTAGCGCCATGGCCGACACGGTCCGCCTGGATCTGTCTGAAGCGGTCTCGCTGTGCGAGCGGGCGGCCATTGCCGCCGGCGCCAACCGGGAGAACGCGGCGGCACTGGCGCAGTCTGTGGTCGCGGCGGAGGCGAGGGGCGTCACCTCAGTCGGCCTGTCGCATCTGCTCGACTACCTGGCGGCGCTCGAGGCCGGACGCATCGACGGCCATGCCGAGCCGGTCATCACCAGGCCGTCGCTTGCCATCCATGTCTCGGACGCCCGCGGCGGGCCGGCGCATACCGGCTTCGACCGCGCCTTCAACGACGTCGCCAAGTCGGCGCGGCTGTTCGGCGTGGCGATCTTTTCGCAGCGCAACGCCTTCACCTGCGGCGAGCTCGGCTATTTCACCGGCCGCCTCGCCAGGGAGGGGCTGGTCTCCTTCGCCGCCACCAACGGCCCGGCGCTGCTCGCCGGCGCCGGCGGCGCCAGTCCCGTCTACTGCACCAACCCGATGTCCTTCGCCGCCCCCGTCGACGGCAGCGCGCCGCTCGTCATCGACCAGTCGTCGAGCGCGACGGCCTTCGTCAGCATCCGCAAGGCCGCCGAGGAGGGGCGCGAGATCCCGGCTGGCTGGGCGCTCGACGCGGCGGGCAAGCCGACCACCGACCCCGCCGCCGCCATGCAGGGCGTGCTGCTTGCCTTCGGCGGAAACCGCGGCGCCAACATCGCGCTGATGGTCGAGGTGCTGGCCGCCGGCCTCTCCGGCGCGAACTGGTCGCTCGACGCGGCGTCCTTCTCGGAAGGCCATGAAAGCCCCGGAACCGGGCTCTTCGTGCTCGCCATCGATCCGAAGCTGATCGACCCCGATTTCGCGACGCGGCTGAAGGAACAGCTCGACCGCCTCGCCTTCGACCATCACGTCCACATTCCCGGCCGCTCCACGGGCAAGGCCGGCATGCTCGCCAAGGCGCTCGGCATCGACGTTCCCGCTGACGTCGCCCGGCGCATCGCGGCCTTCGCCGAGCGCGCCTGATACAGCCGCCGCACCCCGCTTCGGCGCGGTTTACGCGTTCATGCCGCGCTTCGGCTCAGGCCTTGCGAAGCGGCTTCCGCAGCGTCCACCGTGAACGATTCAAAGTTTCTTGACTTGACCGTGATCGGCCATACCAGCGGTTTGCGCGCGCAGACAACATCAGGAGCACTGAATGGCCGACGTCACGTACAAAGAACCCCAAACCCGCCTCATCATCCCGGCGCTCGGAGGCGTCTACGCCTCGCTGCGCGAGGGGGGCGAGACGCTGCTGCGGGTCGTTGCGGGCCTCGCGCTCGTCACCCACGGTTGGGGCAAGATCAC
>DATDJN010000071.1:0-9269 GCA_036520515.1 Rhizobiaceae bacterium | reverse complement strand
ATCGACCTGCAGAAGACCTTCACCACCAGCCTGATGGACTCCATCGAGCGTGGTATCGGCCAGCTTGTCGACGCCGACATGAACAAGGAATCGACCCGCCTCCAGGCGCTGCAGGTCCAGCAGCAGCTCGGCATCCAGGCGCTGTCGATCGCCAACAGCAACTCGCAGTCGATCCTGTCGCTCTTCCGCGGCTGATCGCTCTTTTTGACGCGCACTGCACCATCGCAAGGGCCGCGCTTCGGCGCGGCCCTTTTGCGTTGAGAACCAGCCGATTGGGCGGCCCGCAATGCGGAAAAAAGTAGCAGGAATAATCCGTTAACCAAGTCGCTTATCCCTTTTGCAGGGAGTGTCTGGGATAGTGCAGCTACAGATGGCGGGTTGATCTCGGGGGACGCGATCATTGGCATGATGCCGCACCGTCATACCGGTCGGGCCGGTATGCAAAAAGAATTCATGTAAAAGGTACGAGTATCATGGCGAGTATCAACACCAACGCTTCGGCGTTGACGGCTCTTCAGAGCCTGAGCGCAACCAACAAGAACCTCGCAGTTACCCAGGGCCGCATCTCGACCGGCTACCGCGTCGCCGAGGCTTCCGACAATGCCGCCTACTGGTCGATCGCCACCACCATGCGCTCGGACCACAAGGCCCTCTCCACCGTGCAGGACGCTCTCGGCCTCGGCGCTTCCAAGGTCGACACCGCCTACACCGGCATGCAGAAGGCGATCGACACCGTCAACGAGATCAAGGTCAAGCTCGTCGCCGCCAACGGCGCCAGCGCTGCCGACAAGGAAAAGATCGACGTCGAGATCAAGGCGCTGCAGGGCCAGCTGAAGAGCTACGCCGACTCCGCGACCTTCTCCGGCGCCAACTGGCTGTCGACCGACACGACCTCGGGCCATGCCGCTGCCGGCACCTTCGACGACGTCAAGATCGTCGCCTCCTTCAACCGCGCCGCTTCGGGCTCGGTTTCGCTCGGCACCATCGACATCAAGGTGCAGGACATCAAGCTTTACGACAACGCTTCCGCCGCGACCGGTCTTACCGACGGTATCCTCGATGCGCATCGCATCGGCACCACCGGCGCCCGTATCGCCACCAGTGCGACGGTTGTTGCCGGCACGGACGCTTCGACCGACACCTACACCGTCTCGACGATGTCGGTGAAGGGCTTCTCGGACGCCCAGATCCTCAAGCAGATCACAGTGGTCGAAGCTGCGCTCAAGGACATGACCAACGCCGCGACCAATCTCGGCGCCGCCAAGAGCCGCATCGACCTGCAGAAGACCTTCACCACCAGCCTGATGGACTCCATCGAGCGTGGTATCGGCCAGCTCGTCGACGCCGACATGAACAAGGAATCGACCCGCCTCCAGGCGCTGCAGGTCCAGCAGCAGCTCGGCATCCAGGCGCTGTCGATCGCCAACGGCAACTCGCAGTCGATCCTGTCGCTCTTCCGCTAAAACCGGAACGACCGTCTCGGGCACGTTGCGAAACGGGGGACTTTCGCGAGAAACGGGCCGCGCGTCACGCGCGGCCCGTTTTCGTTTTGGAATCCTGCCTGCCGCATGCGGCATGCGGCACGCGGACACGCCGGCACGAACGGCCTCGTCCCCGGCTCCCGAGAGAACCCTTCGGCGCAACATCTCTCGTTAACCTGGCCCGTGTCGGCGCGGTTCGATGATCGCCCCACAGGCGGTCTGAGCGCTCTCGACCCTAGAAAATCTGCCTTGCCGCCGGCCGGCGAAACTCCGCCGGCTTAATTCGCTGTTAACCATATGCGTGTAGTCGTGGTTAACCAATCGCTTATGGCGGGTTGATCATGGCAGGAGAAGCGGCATGAGGCCGCGACCCACATGTCGCTTCCTTCAGGCGGTTAGAGCCGGCTCGGGAGAGCCGGGCGGGCTTCGAAGAAGGGGTGAGTATCGTGTCAAGCATCATGACGAACGCTTCGGCGATGACGGCGCTTCAGAGTCTCAGCGCGACCAACAAGTCGCTTGAGACCACGCAGAACCGGATCTCCACCGGCTACCGCGTTTCGGAAGCGAAGGACAACGCCGCCTATTGGTCGATCGCCACCACGATGCGGTCCGACAACAAGGCTCTCTCGGTGGTCCAGGACGCTCTGGGTCTCGGCGCCTCCAAGGTCGATACCGCCTACACGGCGATGAACAAGATCATGGAGCGGGTCGACGAGATCAAGGTCAAGCTCGTCGCCTCCGTCGGCTCCAGCGCCGAGAACAAGGACAAGATCCAGTCGGAAATCGCAGCCCTCCAGCTTCAGTTGAAGAGCTTCGCCGACTCGGCAAGCTTCTCGGGCACCAACTGGCTCTCGGTCAATTCGACCGTCGCTGCCGGAAACCCCTCCGTCGGCAACCACGCAGATGCCGAGATCGTTTCCTCGTTCACGCGCGACAACGCCGGCAACGTCGTCCTGGCGAAGATCAAGATCAACGTCCAGTCGATCAAATTGTATGACGCTGCGGCCACCACCGCCGCGACCCGCGGCATTGTGGAAGGACTACGCCTTGCCACGACCGGCGTGCGCAACAACACTGCCACTGCAGGCGTCGCCGGCACGATCGCCGGGACCGACGGCTATTCGGTTTCGACGCTGACTGTCGTCGGTTTCACCGACGCCCAGATCACGCAGATGATCACTGTCGCCGACCAGACGCTCTCCGAGATCGCCGACGCCGCCACGCTGCTCGGCGCCGCCAAGAAGCAGATCGACCTGCAGAAGGAATTCACCACCAGCCTGATGGACTCGATCGACCGCGGCGTCGGCCAGCTCGTCGATGCGGACATGAACAAGGAATCGACCCGCCTCCAGGCGCTGCAGGTGCAGCAGCAGCTGGGCATCCAGTCGCTCCAGATCGCCAACGGCAACGCCCAGTCGATCCTCTCCCTCTTCCAGCGCTAGGCTCTGGACCGGGCGTGAATTAAGCCTCCGGCCATTCGTCACACCGGTAAGCTTGAGCAGGGCCTGATCCGCTTCCCGAAAGGGAGCGGATCAGGCCCTATGCTTTTGTCCCACCTTGCTTTTTTGGTGCTGCCTCGATCGCATTTTCTTGCCCGGACCGGCCTCGATTTCATCCTCGCACAAGCTTCGGGCCATAGGCTGCTGAAGTCGATGCATCGGGCCCGCAACGCGCGCGGCGCTTCCGTGCTGGAAAGAGAATGCGGGAGCAGGTGCGTTGCCCGAGCAGTTGAACGCCGTTATCAGGAACTTGCGTGATTTCGGCCCTCGCCGCCTTGCCCTTATGGGCGGTGTGGTCGCTCTGGTGCTGTCTGTCGTCGGGATCGCTTCGGTCTACCTCAACCGCCCCGCCTACGACACGCTCTATGTCGGCCTCGAGCGCTCGGACGTGAACCAGATCGGCCTGGTGCTCGGCGAGAACGGCATCGGCTTCGACGTTGCGGCCGACGGCACGACGGTCCTCGTGCCGGCCGGAAAGACCGCCCAGGCGCGCATGCTGCTCGCCGAGAAGGGACTGCCGACAAGCGCCAATGCCGGCTACGAGCTCTTCGACAATGTCGGCTCGCTCGGGCTGACCTCCTTCATGCAGCAGATCACCCGCGTCCGCGCCCTGGAAGGCGAGATCGCGCGCACCATCCAGTCGATCTCGGGCATCCGCGCCGCACGCGTCCATATCGTCATGTCGGAGCGCGCGAATTTCCGCCGCGACGCGCAGAGGCCCTCTGCCTCCGTCGTCATCCGTGCCTCCGAGATGGACGCCACACGGGCCGCCGCATCGGTCCGCTATCTCGTCGCCGCCGCCGTCCCCGGCCTCAATGCGGCGGACGTCACGGTGCTCGATTCGTCGGGCACCCTGCTTGCCGCCGGCGACGATCCCAACAACACCAGCGTCAGCCGGTCGCTCGGCGTCGAACGCACCGTCGAGACGCAGATCGAGGACAATATCCGCCGTGCGCTCGCCCCCTATCTCGGGCCTGACAATTTCCGCGCCAGCGTCAAGGCGGAGGTCAACACCGACAGCCGCCAGATGGAAGAAACGATCTTTGATCCGGAATCGCGCGTCGAGCGCTCCGTGCAGATCGTGCGCGCCAACGAGAACAACAGCAGCAAGTCGGCCGGCGCGCCCGCGAGCGTCGAGCAGAACCTGCCGGAGGCCGACATCTCGCCGACCGACGGACCGCAATCCTCCGAGCATAGCGAACGCAAGGAGGAGACGACCAACTACGAGATGAACTCGAAGCGCATCGCCACCGTCAGCAACGGCTACACGGTGACCAAGATGTCGATCGCCGTCGTCGTCAACCGCGAGCGCCTGGCGACGATCCTCGGCGCCGACGCGACACCGGACAGGATCGCCGAGCGCGTCGCCGAAATCCGCAAGCTCGTCTCCTCCGCCACCGGCTACAGCGAGACGCGCGGCGACATCGTCGACGTCTCCGCAGTCGAGTTCATCGACGGGCTGGACGGCGAGAGCATCGAGGCGCCGGGCATCATGTCTTCGCTCGGGCAGCATGCCGGCACCATGATCAACGCGGCCGCCTTCATCGTCGTCGTATTCCTCGTCGCCTTCTTCGGGCTGAAGCCGATGGTCGCCGCGCTCGGCCGGCCGCCCGCGACGCCGGCCGTGGCCGGCCCGAGCTTCGACGAGGTCCAGCGCTCCTTGCCCGGCCCCGACGCCGCCGGGGCGGCAGTCTCCGCTCCGAGCGCCCCGACGCCGCTTGACGACCTCAGGCAGAAGCTGCGTCCCGCGCCGCAGGACCGCCTCGCCCGTATGGTCGACCTCAATGAGGAACGCACTGCGCACATCCTGCGCAAATGGGTGCATCGGGAGGAGGCCGCATGACCGCGCCGGCGCTCTTCGACGCCCTCAAGGATTTCGGCGCGCGGCCCCCGACGGCCGCGGGCTTGTTTGCGGCCGAAGGTGCGTTCCCGTCCCACGCGCGCAGCGAACCTTCCGCTCCGCCGCAGCCAAGCGTGGAAGACATCGTCCGCGCAGAGGTCGCCAGGGCGGAGGCCGCGCTCGAAGAGCGGCTGGCGCTCTCCCACGCCGCCGACCTCGAGGCGCTGCGCCAGGAACACGCGGCCACCGTCGACGAGATTTTCCGGGCCATCGGCGAGACATCGGGCGAGACGATCGCGCTCCGCCTGCGAGAGATGGAGGAGCGCATCGGCCAGCAGGCGGCGACTGCCGCGGCCCGCATCCTCGGCTCCTTCCTCAGCGAGGAGCTGCAGAAGCGTTCGATGGAAAGCCTTGCCCGCTCGATCCGCGCCGCCGTCGAGGAACGCGAAAGCTTCCGCATCGACGTCCGCGGGCCGCAATCGCTCTTCGAGGCGCTGCGCAACGCGCTCGGCGACCATGCCGGCAACTTCGGCTATGTCGAGGCGCCCGGCTTCGATCTTGCGGTGACCATCGACGGCAACCTGTTTGAAACACGCCTGTCCGAATGGTCGGCGATCCTGTCGGACATCCTGGAATGAGCGCAGCGGCAGCCGGCGAGGAACCCCGCCAGGAGATCATCATCGTCCGGCGCAACCATGACCACGACGAGGGTCATCACGGCGGCGTCTGGAAGATCGCCTTCGCCGACTTCATGACGGCGATGATGTGCTTCTTCCTCGTCATGTGGCTGATCAACGCCGCCAACGAGCAGACCAAGGCCGCGGTCGCCAGCTATTTCAACCCGGTCAAGCTCATCGACCGCAACTCGTCGAAGAAGGGGCTCGGCGACCTCGGCGAGAACCCGAATTCGGCCGGCAGCAGCGTGGAGCAGGCCACTCAAGCCGCAAGCGCCGGCAAGGGCGAGGCGAAGGAAGTCTCCGAGCAGCTTGTCGTCGACAGCGAGAGCAGCCGGATCCATACCGACAAATATCTCTTCTCCAACCCCTACGCTGTGCTTTCCGAGATCGCCGAGGACACCGGCATGCTGCAGAATGTCAGCACCCAGGGTGACGGCGGCGCGCAGACCTCCGGTCCCTCGACCGGCGCCGAGGGCGGCCAGGCCTACCGCGATCCCTTCGCGCCGGACTTCTGGACGCAGCAGGTGGTGCGCAACGGCGAGACCGCGGAAGGCGAGCAACCGTCCGGCACCGGCTTTCCGGCGAGCCCGCAACAGAAGAGCCCGCCACACACCGCGGCTCCCGCGGACACGGCGCCCCTGGAGCCGCTCGCCAAGGTCGAGCAGGGGGCGAAGGAGACCGCGAAGGCTGAGGACAAGGCTGCAAGGAAGGCCGTCGAAGGCGAGCCGAGTCCGACGACCGTCGAGGCCGCCGACGCGATCCGCAAGCAGGTCGCCGACACCCTTGGCCCCGACAGCAAGCTCGCAGAAGGCCTGACTGTCGTCGCTGGCGCGGATGGGGTCACCATCTCCGTCACCGACCAATTCGACTTCGGCATGTTCGAGGTCGGCTCCGCCGTGCCGCGCCGCGAGATGGTTCTGGCCATGGAGAAGATCGGCGAAATACTGGCCGCGCAGAAAGGCACGCTCACCATCGACGGCCATACCGACGCAAGGCCGTTCCGCAACGAGGCCTACGACAACTGGCGTCTCTCCACCGCGCGCGCCCATTCCGCCTACTACATGCTCGTGCGCGGCGGGCTCGACGAGAACCGCATCACCACCGTCGCTGGCCACGCTGCCCGCAAACTCAAGGACAAGAGCGACCCGCTCGCCGCCTCCAACCGGCGCATCGAGATCCTGCTGGACGTCGGCCGATGATCCGTTCCGGCCTCGCAGGCATGTTGGCGTTGGGCACGGCGCTTCCGGCCGCCGCTTCCGACGCGCCCGCGGGGTTGGAGCCCTACCAGGTCGTGCGCTCGCTCGAGCTCGTGCAGGACCGTCTTGCCGGCGGCGACCACGCCTCGCAGCCGATGCAGCGCAAGCTGCTCGAGATGATCGACGAGCGCTTCGCCACCAAGGAAGGCTCGCGTTTCGAGAACGAGCGCAACCGGCGCGCGCTTCTGGTCTACGCCATGAGCGGCGGCAATCCCGTCACCGTCGAAACCGCGATCGGCCGGCTTGGCAAGGACGATCCCAGTCGCAAGCTTGCGGAGAGCATCCTCTTCTACCTCAACGGCAAGCCCCAGCAGGCGATCGATGCCTTCGCAACCGTCGACCCGATGGCGCACTCGCCCGACATCGCCATGTACCTGGCGCTTGTGAAGGGCTCCATGCTCTCCGAGGTCGAGCCCAGGAAGGCGCTGGCCCTGCTCGACCGCGCCCGTCTGCTTGCCCCCGGCACGCTGGTCGAGGAAGCGGCGCTCCGCCGCTCGATCGCCGTCGCCACGACGCTGGCCGACGTGAAGCGCTTCCTGCGCCTGTCGGAGCAATATGTCCGCTCCTATTTGTATTCGCCCTATGCCAGCCAGTTCGCCGACGCCTTCGTCGCCGGTGTCGTCACGCTGCATGCCACCATCGATCGGCAGGCCATCGTCGACATCGCCGCGCTGATGGAGCCCGAGCAGGAGAAGGTGATCTACCTGCGCATCGCTCGCCGCGCCGCGATCGACGGGCTGATCGACTTCGCTGCCTTCGCCGCCACCCATGCCGAGGGCGTCGAGGCCGATCCCCGCGCCGAGCTCTATTCTGGCCTGTCGTCGGTGACATCGGCAACCGTCGGGGAGGTGGTGGCCAGGCTCTCGAAGATCGACCGGAGCCGGCTGTCGGAGAGCGACCGTGGGCTTCTCGACGCGGCAAGTGCCATCACGCGGGAACTGACGGTCGCGCCGGTTGGACTGAAACCAGCCGCAGAGCAGTCCGCCGGGCCGGAATTCGCCCCGGAAGGTCACGCCGGCGCGCCGGGCCAGGCCGGCGAGGTCGCTCCCGTATCCGATGCCACGCAGCCATCCGCAGCGCCGCATCCGTCCGAGCCGGCGGCAGCCGCGTCGGCCGGCGACGACGCAGGCAAAAGCGCCGACGCTATCGCCGACCAGGCGGACGCGATGGCCGCGCAGACGCGGGCGAAGCTTGCTGACATAGACAAGTTGCTGGGGGACATGCCGGAATGACGAGTGGAGTGAAGCAGGCTTTGCCTCAGGTGCTCATGCCCAAGGCCGGCGTCGAGGGCAAAGCCGCCCGCAACCGCGCGCCGCAGGGCGATTTCGTCGAGGCGCTCGGCATCGGCAAGCTGTCGAAGCAGCCCAGGCCCGCCGAAATCAAGGCCGATCGGCAGGAGATCGGGGCGAAGCCATTGTGGCAGCGGCTCGCAGCGAAGCTCGACACGGCGGACCGCACCGGGAACCCCGAGCCCGAAGCCGCCGCTCCCACGAAGCCGGCGGGAAAGGAAGCATCCGAAGACAGGCCCGCACCGTCCACGGGCGACGACGCAGAGGCGACCGCTCCGCCGGTGGCAGGCCAGGCCGTCGATCAACCCGCCGATCGTCCCGCCAATCTTCCCGCACAGCCGCCGGCTCCGCCGCCCTCTTCCGCGCCGACCTTTGCGGAGACCCCGCAACAGCCCGCGTCCCGCGCTCCGCCCTTGCGCGAAAGCCCACCGGTCTCCGTCGATGTGGAGCCCGTGGCGGCCAGCCCGGACAGCAAGGCTCTTCAGCCTGCCATTACCGACGCTGCCCCCAAAACGCCGGGGTCCGCCGCGCCGGTCTTCGTGCCCATGAGCCGCGGCGAGCCCGCCGGGCCTATCCGTTTCGAGCCTGTCGCGACTCCCGGCGCCACTCCGGCGGCCGGTCCGGCGGAACAGGTCCCCAGCGATCCGGCGCAGGCCAAGGACCCCCTCGCGGACGCGTCCGCCGAGCCGCCGAAAGCGACGCCGCGCGTCACCGTGCTGGCCCAGCAGTCGATCCCTGCGCCGATGCCCTCGACTGCCGTCCTCCTGGCCGAGTCGATCGTCGCCGGCGACCTCCTGGCGCCCGCCCGGAGCCTGCCGGCGCTCGACGCGATTCATGCTTCCACGACACATGCTTCGGCCCAATCGCTCAAGATCCAGTTGCATCCGGCCGAGCTCGGCATGGTCACCGCCACGCTACGCTTCGCCGGTGAGCAGCTGTCCATCGAACTTCAGGTCGAAAACCACGACGCTTATCGGCGCCTGTCGGGCGACAGCGACACGATCGTCAAGTCGCTGCGCGACATCGGCTACGAGGTCGACCGCGTCACCGTCCTGCAACCTTCGATTGCAACTACGCCTGCCGGACGCTCCGACTCCGGCGGCGCGCTGCCCTCGCCGCAGGGCCGCGCCCCTGAGCAGTTCGGCTCCGGAGCAGCCCCCGGCGGCAATGGCGGATCGGGCGGCCGGCAGCCCGCGGAAGGCGGAAATGCGGAGCGCTCCGCCCAGC
>DATDJN010000070.1:0-12951 GCA_036520515.1 Rhizobiaceae bacterium | reverse complement strand
GATTTTGCGAATACGCGCAGCGAAACCTGTCAGACAAGGAAAGGATTGCTGCGACGCTCCTCGCCCAAGCGGCCGCCCGGCCCGTGACCGCAGATGAAGCCGATCTCGTCGCCGAGCGGCAGCAGTTTTTCCTTGATCGAGAGGATGAGCGCGGCATGGTCCCCGCCCGGCAGGTCGGTGCGCCCGATCGAGCCCTGGAACAGTACGTCGCCCACATGGGCGAACTGAGCGGCGCGATTGTAGTAGACGACATGGCCCGGCGCATGCCCGGGGCAATGCAGCACCTCGAAGACGTGCTGGCCGAACGACACCGTATCCCCGTCGGCAAGGAAGCGGTCCGGCACGCAGTTGCGCACCGCGTCGCCGACGCCGAAACGTTTCGCCTGGTTTTCGATATTGTCGAGCAACGGCTTGTCGTCCTGGTGCGGGCCGATGATGTCGACGCCGAGGGCCTCCTTCAACTCCATGGCGCCGCCGGCATGATCGATGTGGCCGTGCGTCAGCCAGATCGCAGTCGCGGTGATGCCGTTGTCCTTGAGGGCGGCGAGAATCCGGTCGACGTCGCCGCCCGGATCCACCACGACGCCGGTCTTGTCGTCCGTGTCGAACAGGATCGTGCAGTTCTGCTGGAACGGCGTGACGGGCACGATGCCTGCATTGAGCTGACCCATGAATACTCCTTCGCGTTTCGCCCCTGATCTAGAGCGGATCGGACACGGATAGAAGAGGCGAAACGGATCGTGGAATACGCGTGATCGCGTTCCGGCCGGACGGGGCGGCTGCTGCAGACTTGCCAGATTCCACGGGGATGACGTAAGGTAAGGTTGCTGGCATGGTGTGCATGGAGAACACCCACGGCATATCTGCAGAGCTGCGACAGTCGCTTGGGGCCAGATGCTCCCGGCAGCCGACAAGTGTTGTGCTGCCCACGACGCGAAATGCGGCGCCTCCTGCCATCAGGCGGCCGAAGCCACCGACTTCGTCTTCACGTCCTATGCGAGGCGGTAGGCGCATCGCGACAGAACGGCCCCGGCCTGTGCTCAGGTGACCCGACGATCGTCAGGGTGCCGGCCGTGGGGACGGACCATGCGTGGCACCGACACAGACCGATGAACCCAAGCTGAGGAGGTCGACATGAACAATGTTCAGGAACGCAGCGATCGTGCCGGTGCTGCTGCCCCGGCGGCGCAGGGCGTGGTCGCAAAGCTGGAGGTGGTGGCCATACCGGTGTCTGACGTCGATCGCGCCAAGCGTTTCTACGGCAGTCTGGGCTGGCGGCTCGATGCCGACTTCGTCGCGGGCGACGCATTCAGAGTCATCCAGTTCACGCCGCCGGGGTCGCCGTCCTCGATCCACTTCGGCAACGGTGTCACGAGTGCGGCGCCTGGGTCCGGGCAAGGCTTGTACCTTGTCGTTTCGGATATCGAGGCGGCACGTACCGATCTTGCCCGTCGCGACGTCGATGTCAGCGAGGTGTTCCATCGCGACGGGCCGGGAAAGCCGGCGGTGAAGGGTCGAGATCCCCAGGGCCGCAGCTACTTCTCCTATGCGACATTCAAGGACCCTGACGGCAACGAATGGTTGTTGCAGGAAGTGACCAGCCGGTTTCCCGGCCGGGTGGATTCCGCCACCACAAACTATGCCTCCGGGGCGGACCTTGCGGCAGCGATGCGGCGCGCATCGATTGCGCATGGGGAGCACGAGAAGCGGAACGGCGGGCAGCGAGACGAGAACTGGCCGGACTGGTATGCGGCATACATGGTGGCGGAACAGGCTGGCAGACCGCTGCCACAGTAAGGGCTGCGGCCTTCAAAGCGGAATCGGGCGGCCTCCAGGCCGCCCGTCCCGGAGCGGGTCGTCTTTGCTTATTTCTTCATCGCGCTCATGATGGCGCCAACGATCGCCGTCAGGATGGCGCCACCGCCGACGCCGCCGACCGCATCGCCAAGCATGCCGCTCAGCGCGTTCGTCGCCGCCGGCTCGGCGCCAAGCAGGCCGCTGAGAATCTGACCGCCGGCCACGCCGCCGATCGCACCGCTGAGGATTTTGGGAAGCTGCGTCATCGCCGCCTGCTTGAACGCCGCGCCGACTGCTTCGCCGCCGATGATACCCGTGACAATCTGCACAATGATCGGAAGAAGATTTTCCATATGCCTTGCCTCCACGGAAGCCGACCTCGCACGAATCGGCATCCCCATCAGACGCCGAATGCCAGGAAAGTCAAACTCGGGATCAACATAACGAAAGAAGGCGGCCGTGAAGACCGCCCTCTAGACTGTTCTTGATTGGCTAAAACTCTTATTCCGCGGCGATGGCCTGCTTGGGCTGCACTTCGGCGGAGTAGTCGTTCATCAATGTCTCGGCGATCTTGCCCACCGTGAATTTGTGGGGCCCGATCTCGGACACCGGCGTCACCTCGGCCGCCGTGCCGGTCAGGAAGCACTGCTCGAATCCTTCCATCTCCTCCGGCATGATCGCCCGCTCGATCACCTCGATGCCGCGCCGCTTGGCCAGGTCGATAACGGTGCGCCGCGTAATGCCATCGAGGAAGCAGTCGGGCTTCGGCGTGTGGATCTTGTCGCCCTTGACGAAGAACACGTTGGCGCCGGTGGCCTCGGCAACCTGCCCGCGCCAGTCGTACATCAGGGCGTCGGCATAACCCTTCGCCTCCGCTGCATGCTTGGAGATGGTGCAGATCATGTAGAGGCCGGCCGCCTTCGACTTCGACGGCGCCGTGCGCGGGTCGGGGCGGCGGTACTCGGCGATGTCGAGGCGGATGCCCTTCAGCTTCTGCGCCGGGTCGAAATAGCTCGGCCACTGCCAGATGGCGACCGCGACGTTGATGCGGTTGTTCTGCGCCGAGACACCCATCTGCTCGCTGCCGCGCCAGGCGATCGGCCGCACATAGGCGTTCTTGAAGCCCTGCTTCTTCAGCAACTCGCGGCTGGCGTCGTCGATCTCGGCGACGCTGTAGGGTATCTTGAATCCGAGGATGCGCGCGGATTCGTGCAGGCGTTCGGTGTGCTCGGTGAGCTTGAAGATCTCGCCGCCATAGGCGCGCTCGCCCTCGAACACGGCGCTGGCGTAGTGCAGGCCGTGCGTCAGCACATGGATCTTGGCGTCGCCCCAATTGACGAATTCGCCGTTCATCCAGATGAACCCGTCGAGCTTGTCGAAGGAAACGGATGTCATTGGGGTAACCTCCACATGGGCCGGCGCCCACTCTATCGTTGATATGTCTGAACCAGCCGGGCAAATAGCGTGATTGCGAGGCCAAGCCTAGGCGGACGGAGACGCGAAGGCAAATGAAGGAAGTTCCGGAAAAACCCGTCCGGGCTTGCCTTTTCGTTCGCAATCCGCCGAAAAGCTTGGCAAAAATTATCATCGGGCTGAAACTATGTCAACAGTGCTGACGTATTTTTGGCGAGGACAGGATCCGAATGGCCGAAAGCGCCGCGTCAAAGCCGATCAGAACCGCCATCACCAGCGATGACGGAATCGATCTCTCGATCATCGAGCTGCTCTTCTTCGCCTATCGCGACTTCACCTCCGATCCGGACCAGATCCTGGCGGATTACGGCTTCGGCCGCGCGCACCACCGCGTGCTGCATTTCGTCAACCGCATGCCGGGGCTGACGGTGGCCGAGTTGCTCGACGTGCTGAAGATCACCAAGCAGAGCCTCGCCCGCGTGCTGAAGCAACTGATCGACACCGGCCACATCATCCAGGTGCAGGGGCCTCGCGACCGCCGGCAGCGCGAGCTCTACCCGACGGCGAAGGGCCGCGCGCTGATGCTTGCCCTCGCAAGGCCACAGTCGCGCCGCATCCATGATGCATTGGAGGGAGCAAGCGCCGCGGAACGGACGGCCATCGAGCGGTTCCTCAAATTGATGGTCAACGCCGAACTCAGGGCGCAGGTCGACAATCTTCCGGCCGATGGGGCCGGGAAAATCGCGGGAAGAGGCAATGGAGACGAGTGACAGGACGAACCTCCCGGCGGCCCCGGGCGACGACGCGCCGCACCTCCTCGTCGTCGACGACGACACCCGCATCCGCAACCTTCTGAAGCAGTACCTCACCGAGAACGGTTTTCGCGTGACGGTGGCCGGCAATGCCGATGAAGCGCGGCGCAGGCTTGAAGGGCTCGATTTCGACCTCCTGATCGTCGACGTGATGATGCCCGGCGAGAACGGCGTCGACCTCACGAAGTCGTTGCGCGCGCAAAAGACCGTGCCGATCCTGATGCTGACGGCGCTCTCCGAGACCGATAGCCGCATCGCGGGCCTGGAGGCCGGCGCGGACGACTACCTGCCGAAGCCATTCGATCCGCGCGAGCTCATCCTGCGCATCAACAACATATTGAGGCGCGGCGCGCCGGCGGCGACGCCAAAGGTCGAGCAGCTGGTCTTCGGGCCCTACACCTTCCAGATCGCCCGCCGCGAACTGAAGCGCGGCGGCGAGCCGCTGAAGCTCACCGACCGCGAGCAGGAAATACTGGCGATCTTTGCCGGCCGCGCCGGCGAGACCATTCCCCGCCACGAGCTGGTCGCCGGCGAATCCGAGGTCGGCGAGCGCACCATCGACGTGCAGATCAACCGGCTGCGCCGCAAGATCGAGCGCGATCCGTCGAACCCGGTCTGGCTGCAGACCGTGCGCGGCATCGGCTACCGGCTGAGCGTGGAATAGGCGCCTGGGGTTCGTGGTCAGAACAGCGGGCCGAGGATCGCGGCGGTGTTGTTGATCAGCTTGCGCGGCATCGACCAGCGTGAGACCCGCCCGACGGTCACTTCCCTCGAATGCTCGATGTATTCGCGCTGGCGCGTGCGCATCGCCTCGGTCAGCTCGGTATCGTAGACCAGGATGTTGTTCTCGTAGTTCAGCTCCAGGCTGCGGCGATCCATGTTCGCCGAGCCGATCAGGAGGAGTTCGCCGTCGATCGCCAGCGACTTGGTGTGAAGCAGGCCGCCCTCGTACTCGTAGATCTTCACCCCGGCCGCGAGCAGGTCGGCGTAGTAGCTGCGGCTTGCCCAGCCGACGATCCAGGAATCGTTTCGGGCCGGAAAGATGACCGTCGTGTCGACGCCGCGGTACGCGCTCGCGCAGAGCGCAGTGTGCAGTGCATCATCCGGAATGTAGTATGGTGTCGTCACCACGATTTCCCGGAGCGCGGCGAAGAGCAGAGACTGGAACACCTCCTGCATGGCCGAGTAACGGACCGTCGGCCCCGTGCCGATGACCTGTGCCGGCATGACGGCAGCGTCGGCGGGCGCTGCCGCTTTCGGCGGTTTCAGCAGGTCGCCGAGGTCCTCCCGGACACCCGCCATCCAGTCGCTGGCGAAGAGCAGCTGGTTCTGGTGCGCGATCGGGCCTTCGAAGCGCACCATCGCATCGACCCAGGGCGCGTAGCGTGGCTTCACGCGGAATTCCGGATCGGCGCAGTTCTGGCTGCCGCAATAGGTGATGGTGCCGTCGACGACGACGATCTTGCGGTGATTCCTGAGGTCGATGCGGCTGGTCAGAACCCTGAGCAGCGGATTGCCCACCGCCAGCCCGCTCGCCACCTTGATGCCCGCCTCGCGCATCGCCAGCCAATGCGGCGAACGCACCAGCGAGCGCGATCCGATGTCGTCGACCATGACGCGGCAGGTTACGCCGCGCGCCGCGGCGCGCTTCAGCGCCTCGATCACCTTGCAGCCGTTGTTGTCGGCCAGCCAGATATAGAAGAGGAGATGGACGTGATCCTTCGCCGCATCGATATCGGCGACCATTGCGTCGATCGTCGCGTTGGAGTCCGCCAGCAGCTGTCCGCCATTGCCGCCGACCGGCCAGAAGCCGCTCACCGAATGGCCGAGCCTGAAAAGGTTCCGGTAGCGTTCGGGAACGACCTCGTCGCTTCCCTCGCCCACATATCTCGGCAGTTCGGCGAGCACCGCGCGCACGCGCGCCACGCGGCGTCTGCCGATATTCACCTCGCCGAGCAGCAGGTAGGCGACGATGCCGACCAGCGGCAGGGCGCCCACCACCACCAGCCAGGCGATGCGGGAAGCGGGCACCCGGTTCGGCCTGAGCACGATCCGCGCCATCACGACCAGCGTCAGGCCAACGCTGAGCAACGCATAGATGCCGGGCAATTCGTAGTTGAGAAAGGACATGCGCCAACTTGAGCAAGGACGAACCAGCGGCATTTGCGCATAGTTCGGGCCGAAACACACTAGGGCAGCGTCTCGCAGGCCACCGCCTCGCGCGTTGGGCGGAAAATCGTTTGAAATCAAAAGCAAGGGAGCAAGGTTCCCCAACTGTCCTGCGTGCCCTAGAATGGGACGGAGGCCATGGAATGGGGCCTGCGGGAACGGACGGACGATGGCGACCACTGAGATAGAGGCAGAACGCCCGCAGCAGGACACCGGCCTGCTCGGCCGCCTTCGCCATGCCTGGAGCTTCGTCCTCTCGCACTGGAACCGCTTCTGGCGCATGGTCGCCATCTACATGCCGAAGCGGCTCTACGCCCGCTCGCTGCTCATCATCATCACGCCGATGATCCTGCTCCAGTCCGTCATCACGCTGGTCTTCATGGAGCGCCACTGGCAGCAGGTGACGCAGCGCCTGTCGACGGCGACGACCCGCGACCTTGCCGCGATCGTCGACATGATCGAGAGCTATCCCGATGACGACGACTATGCCAACGTCATCCGGATCGCCCAGGACCGGCTGGCGATGAAGATCGACATATTGCCGCCCGATCCGCTGCCGCCGCCCAGCAGAAAGCCGTTCTTCTCGATCCTCGACCAGATCCTCTCGGCCGAGATCACCAAGCAGATCAACCGGCCTTTCTGGATCGACGCGGTCGGCGATTCCAAGGTGCTGGAGGTCCGCATCCAGCTCGATGGCAAGGTGCTGCGCGCCTTTATCCGGCGCAACCAGGCCTATGCCTCGAATACGCACATCTTCCTCGTCTGGATGGTCGGCACGTCGCTCGTGCTGCTGATGATCGCGATCCCCTTCCTGCGCAACCAGATCAAGCCGATCATGAAACTCGCCGAGGCGGCCGAGAGTTTTGGCAAGGGCCGGCCGATGCCGGCGGACTTCCGGCCGCGCGGCGCCGAGGAGGTCAGGCGCGCCGGCCTCGCCTTCATCCAGATGCGCGAGCGCATCGAACGCCAGATCGAGCAGCGCACCGCCATGCTGTCTGGCGTCAGCCACGATCTCAGGACCATCCTCACCCGCTTCAAGCTGCAGCTCGCGCTTTCCGGCTCGAAGCCCGACATCGAGGCGCTCGACCGCGACGTCGACGACATGCAGTCGATGCTGGAAGGCTATCTCGAATTCGCCCGGGGAGAGGCGGCCGAAGACCCCGGCCGCTTCGACCTCGCCGGTTACTTCGAGACGCTCGCCACGGAGGCCAGGCTCAGGAAGCGGACCCTCACGACCTCGGTCGCCGGCGACCCGACGATCCACGTCCGCCCCAGGGCGTTCGGCCGGCTGCTCTCCAATGTCGTCGGCAACGCGCTGCGCTATGCCAGGAACGTCAACGTGGATGCGATCCACACGCGCGGCTCGCTCACAGTCATCGTCGACGACGACGGGCCGGGCATCCCGGCGGCGAGCCGCGAGGATGTCTTCAAGCCCTTCGTGCGTCTCGACGAAGCCCGCAACCTCGACGACAGCGGCACCGGGCTCGGGCTATCCATCGCCCGCGACATCGCCCGCAGCCACGGCGGCGACATCACGCTGGACGACAGCCCGATGGGCGGCCTGCGCGCCATCATCCGCGTTCCGGCCTGAACCGGCACCTTTGGGGGACGGTGCCTTCGGCACGGCCTCAGAACAGCCTGCCGCCGTTCGGTACCTTGCGCTCGATCGCGCCGAGCACGACCGCGCCTTCCTCGTCCGGGAAACCCAGTGTCAGCACCTCGGACATGAACGGACCGATCTGGCGGGGCGGGAAGTTGACGACGGCGAAGACCTGGCGGCCAATCAGCGTCTCCGGAGTATAATATTTGGTGATCTGTGCCGACGACTTCTTCACGCCGATAGGCTCGCCGAAATCGATCTTCAGCTTAATCGCCGGTTTGCGCGCCTCAGGAAAAGGCTCCGCCTCGACGATGGTGCCGGCGCGGATGTCGACCCGGTCGAAATCCGCAAAACCGATCTCCGGCTTCCTCTCGGTCCCTGCGCTCATGGACAGGTCAGGCGTTGCCTTGCGTCTCGAACAGCACGCTGGCCAGCGCGTCCTTGGCCGAAGTACCCGACCAGACGACAAACTGGAACGACTGGAAATAGCACTCGCAGGCCTCGAGCGCCGAGGATAGCAGCACCTCGACCTGCTGGCTGGTCGGCTCGGCGCCGCCGGCAAGCAGCAGCGATTGCCGGAACATGATCGCCCCTTCCTGCTCCCAGAGATCGAAATGGCCGAACAGCATCTGCTCGTTGATCAGCGACAGGAGACGCATCACCTCCAGCGTGCGGTTTTCCGGCACCTTGATGTCGAACGCGCAGGCGAGATGCAGCGCCTCGAAATCCTCCATCCAGGAGAAGGAGACGTGGTAGTCGGTCCAGTTTCCGATAACCGAGATGGAGATCTCGTCGTCGCCGGTCCGTTCGAAGGCCCAGTCATTGCTGTGCGCCACCTGCTCGATCACATCCACCGGGTGGATCTCGCGGGCGATCTCGAGTTCGATCAGTTCCATGCAAATGCTTCCTGTCGTTCTGGGAGCGCCCAGGCGCTCCGCCAAAGGCACACGACGAACAATTCTTTTTTCGAACTCGGGATGGCAGGACACAACGACCCCTCTGCCGGACCCCACACCCGGCGCACGACCCTCTTCCGAATCATGCAACAAATTCAGTGTATTGATGCCGAGTCGCGTGACCAGCCCCTTTTTTCCGCGGCGCGGCGCAAGGGTGTGGAAACCACCCGTCGCGAAGAGTCACGCAGGATGGTTAAGCGATTCAGGAAACAACGCTTTTCGCGGTGGCGCTTTGTGGAAAAATGTTAACGAATTATTTTTTTGTGCGGGGTTTTGCGGCGGGTTCCATGGCGGCATCCGCGGCCTGTTCGCCGGAAAGGTCGGCGATCTTGGCCTCCAAGGTCGCAATACGGGCGGCAAGCGCCTTGTTTTCGGCCCGTGCCTTCACGGCCATCTCGCGCGCCGCCTCGAACTCCTCGCGCTTGACGACGTCCATCGAGTTCAGCACTTTTTCGGCCTGCGCCTTGAAGGCGGTCTCGACCTCGCGTCGCACACCCTGCGCGGCGCCCGCGGCGTCGGTCAGCAGCTTGGCGAATTCGTCGAGAATGCGGTTCGGTCCGTTCGACATGGCAAACCCTCCTGGCGCGCTGCACCTGACCTAGTGGGCTGAAGCCGGGAATGCAAGCCGCGACAAGGCCCGCGGGGCTGCGGCTTTGTTGCATTTCGATCGGCCCAATAATAGTTATTGGCTAGGCAAACCATCGCAAGGGAGCCCGCCATGGCCATCAGCGCTGATCTCGGGAACCATCTCGAGGAATACGTCAACGAGCTCGTCACCAAGGGCCGCTACAACTCCAAGAGCGAAGTCCTTCGCGAAGGCGTCCGCCTCGTCCAGGAGCGCGAAGCCAAGCTCGCCGCACTGGATGCCGCGATCACAAGAGGATTGGCTGATGTCGAGGCTGGGCGGATACGGCCTGCCGACGAGGTTTTTGACCGGTTGGAGGCGAAGTACAAGGCCAAGGCTGGCAAGTGATGCGGCTGGCTTTCACCGATGCCGCGGAGCAGGAGCTCGAGGCGATCGGTGATTACATAGCGCTCGAAAGTCCTGCGCGCGCAGTGAGTTTCGTTCAGGAATTGCGGAAGGACTGCGCCCGCCTTGCCACCCTGCCGAGACGGCATCCCCTGCTTCCTCGCTACCGAAGTTCAGGCATCCGCCGTCGTATGTATCTACGGCCGCTATCTGATCTTCTACCGCGTCGAGGAGGACACGGTGCAGATCGTCCACATCCTGCATGGCGCCATGGACTACGAGGCCATCCTCTTTCCCGAGGACTGACCCGGGTCCCGCCGTCCACCATCGCCTTGACCGGGCCGGAAGCCTGCCGCATGGTCCGCGCCCACAGCCTCCCGGAGCCTTTGCGTGACCGACTATCTGATGCTGCCGCTGGCGGTTCTTCCCTTTCCAGACATTGATCCGGTGATGGTCCAGATCGGGCCGCTCGCCATCCACTGGTACGGCGTCGGTTATGTCGTCGGCATCCTGTTCGCCTGGTGGTACGCCAAGCGGCTGATCACCAATCCGCGCCTGTGGCCGGAAGGCGTCAAGCCGATGCGGCCACAGGACATCGACGACTTTCTCGTCTGGGCCGCCATCGGCGTCGTGCTCGGCGGACGCGTCGGCTATATCCTGTTCTATGATCTTGCCCGCTACCTCGCAGATCCGCTCGACATCTTCGCGGTCTGGCAGGGCGGCATGTCCTTCCATGGCGGCTTCGCCGGCGTCACCATCGCCATGATCCTCTTCGCCCGCTCGCGCGGCATCGGCATCTGGACGCTGTTCGACGTGATCGCGGCCGGCGTGCCGGTCGGGCTCGGCCTCGTGCGGCTCACCAATTTCATCAACTCCGAACTGTGGGGCCGGCCGACCGATGTTCCGTGGGCCTTCGTCTTTCCGAGCGGGGGGCCAGAACCGCGCCACCCGAGCCAGCTTTACGAAGCCGCGCTGGAAGGGCTCGTCCTTTTCCTCGTGCTGAGATTCCTCACGCACGGCCTGCTGAAGCTGAAAAATCCCGGCACCGTCTCGGGGACCTTCCTCGCCGGCTACGGCCTGTCGCGCATCTTCGTCGAGTTCTTCCGCGTGCCCGACGCCCAGCTCGGCTATCTGGCCGGCGGCTGGCTGACCATGGGCATGGTGCTGTCCGTGCCGATGGTGCTCTTCGGCCTCTGGGCGATCTGGCGGGCGAGGTCGCAGGTCGCGCAGTCCGCCGCGGCATGAACCGCCCCCCGAATCGCCTCGGCGAAAAGATCGCCGGGCTGATCCGCGCCGCCGGTCCCATCTCCGTCGCCGACTACATGGCGATCTGCCTGTTCGACCCCGACCACGGCTACTACACGACGCGCGAGCCTTTCGGAGCCGGGGGCGATTTCATCACCGCCCCCGAAGTCAGCCAGATGTTCGGCGAGCTGGTCGCCGTCTGGCTGGTCGAGGCCTGGCAGGCGAACGGAAATCTTATCCCGGCAACGATTGCCGAAATCGGCCCCGGCCGAGGCACGCTGATGAAGGACATGGTCCGCACCATTGGCCGCGTCGCGCCCGATCTCGCCGCCGGCGCGGATTTTGCGCTCGTCGAGGCAAGCCCGCGCCTGGCGGCCGTCCAACAGGAAACCCTGCTCGCGAGCGGACCGCGCTTCACCTGGCACGCCACGCTCGATACTCTGCCCGACGGGCCGCTCTTCATCGTCGGCAACGAGATCTTCGACGCCCTGCCCTTCCGCCAGTTCGCGAGACATGGGGACAGATGGCTGGAACGCGCCATCGGCCTCGATGCAGACGGTGCGTTCCAGTTCGGCGTCGGCACCGCGTCCCTCGCCGCCGGCGCGATTCCCTCGGGCCTCGAGACGTCTCCCGACGGAAGCATTTTCGAGATCGCCCCGGCCCGCGAAGCCCTTATGTCCGCGATCGCAACCGGCATCGCCGCACATGGCGGCGCCGGCATCTTCTTCGACTACGGCCATCTGAGGCCTGGGCTCGGCGACACCTTCCAGGCGGTCCGCAAGCATCGAAGCGAAGGCGTGTTCGACAATCCGGGCGAGGCCGACCTGACCTCGCATGTCGATTTCGCTGCCCTCGCGGCCGTCGCCCGTTCGCATGGCCTCGAGGCCCACACCGCGACGCAAGGCGAGTTCCTGCTCGGCATGGGTCTGCTCGAACGCGCCGGCCGGCTCGGCCAGGCAGCCGACGAAGCCGCGCGCGAAAAAATTGCTGGGGATGTCGAGCGGCTGGCGGGGCCGGATCAGATGGGCGAGTTGTTCAAGGTGCTGGCGATCCTGCCGCCGGGCATGGCACTGCCGCCCTTCCCCAACGCGAGTTGACTTGACCGCACCCCTGCCCCACTCTCCGGCGCTCGCCCGGGGCTGCTTCCCCCATTGACGAAAACGGTTTCCGAACACAAAAGGCGGCGATGCTGACCCAGACCAGACCGGAGCCGCTCCGTTCGCCCCTGCTCGACAGGCTCGCTGGCATCAGGCACGGCTATTTCACCCGCGCCGGCGGCGTGTCCGGCGGCATCTACGGCAGCCTGAACATCGGCACCGGCTCGGCCGACGACCAGGCGCTGGTGCATGAAAACCGCCGCCGAGCCGCCGAATGGATGGGCGTCGCGCCGGACCACCTCCTCACCGCCTACCAGGTGCATTCCCCCGACGTCATCGTCGCGCGAGAGCCCTTTTCGGGCGAGCGGCCGAAGGTCGACGGAATAGTCACCGACCGGCCGGGCATCGCCGTCGGCGCATCGTCCGCCGATTGCGGACCCGTGCTCTTCGCCGACCCCGAGGCGCGCATCGTCGGTGCGGCGCATGCCGGGTGGAAAGGCGCCTTCACCGGCGTGTTGGAGAACACGATCGCAACGATGGAAAAGCTGGGTGCGCGGCGCGAAAGCATCGTCGCCGTGCTCGGCCCGTCGATCAGCGCTGCGAATTACGAGGTCGGGCCGGAATTCGTCGAACGGTTCGTGGCGGCAAACCCGGCCAACGACCGATATTTCACACCGTCGTCGAAGCCCGCCCACGCGATGTTCGATCTCAACCGCTATACGGTCGACCGGCTGGCTGCGGCCGGCGTGACGGCCGACGCGCTCCATCGCTGCACCTATGCCGAGGAAGACCTGTTTTATTCTTACCGCCGCGCCACCCACCGCTCCGAGGCGGATTACGGGCGTCATGTTTCAGCGATTGTCCTGGAGCAAATTTGATGGCTCTGCACTTT
>DATDJN010000069.1:0-2665 GCA_036520515.1 Rhizobiaceae bacterium | reverse complement strand
CCGGTGATGACGCGGCCGCGGCGGCCGTTGTCGAACAGCGCGTCGACGGCCTCCTGCAGCATGCGCTTTTCGTTGCGGATGATGATGTCCGGCGCGCGCAGCTCCATCAGCCGCTTCAGGCGGTTGTTGCGGTTGATGACGCGGCGGTAGAGGTCGTTGAGATCCGAGGTCGCGAAGCGGCCGCCGTCGAGCGGCACCAGCGGACGCAGGTCCGGCGGAATCACCGGCACCACGGTCAGGATCATCCACTCCGGCTTGTTGCCGGAATAGCGGAAGGCCTCGACGATCTTCAGCCGCTTGGCAAGCTTCTTGTGCTTGATGTCGGACTCGGTCTCCTGCATCTCCGCGCGCAGGGACTGCTCGAGCTTTTCGAGCTCAAGTCCCTTCAGCAGTTCGCGGATCGCCTCGGCGCCGATCATGGCGGTGAAGGAATCCTGGCCGTATTCGTCCTGCGCCTTCAGGTACTCGTCTTCCGACAGCAACTGACGGTCCTTGAGCGCGGTCAGGCCCGGCTCCAGCACGACGTAATATTCGAAGTACAGGATCCGCTCGAGATCCTTCAGCGTCATGTCGAGCAGCAGGCCGATGCGGGACGGCAGCGACTTCAGGAACCAGATGTGGGCAACGGGCGCCGCCAGTTCGATATGGCCCATGCGCTCGCGCCGGACGCGCGACAGCGTCACTTCGACCGAGCACTTTTCGCAGATGATGCCCTTGTACTTCATCCGCTTGTACTTGCCGCACAGGCACTCGTAGTCCTTGATCGGCCCGAAGATGCGGGCGCAGAACAGGCCGTCACGCTCCGGCTTGAAGGTCCGGTAGTTGATGGTCTCGGGCTTCTTGATCTCGCCGTAAGACCACGACAGAATCTTCTCCGGGGACGCAATCGAGATCCGGATCTGGTCGAAGACCTGGGCCGGGGTCGTCGGATTGAAGAGATTCATAATTTCTTGGTTCATCGTCTTCTCCTCGCGTGCCGATCGTCACCGGCAGCAAATTCGAAATTCTGCTTTGGCCCGCGTCCCGCCCAACGTCCGAGCGGAGCGCGAATGTCCGGCCCATCTGCGAAGTTGCCTTCGCGCCCTGGGCCGGACATGGAATCCTTGCGTTACTCGGCCGCCTCGGACGTCGGCGTCGGCCCCACCTTGGAATTGTGCAGGTCGACATTGAGGCCGAGCGAGCGCATTTCCTTGACCAGCACGTTGAACGATTCCGGGATACCGGCCTCGAACGTGTCGTCGCCGCGCACGATCGCCTCGTACACCTTGGTACGGCCGGCGACGTCGTCCGACTTCACGGTCAGCATTTCCTGCAGCGTGTAGGCCGCGCCGTAGGCTTCCAGAGCCCACACCTCCATTTCGCCGAAACGCTGCCCGCCGAACTGCGCCTTGCCGCCCAGCGGCTGCTGGGTGACGAGCGAGTACGGGCCGATCGAACGCGCGTGGATCTTGTCGTCGACCAGATGGTGCAGCTTGAGCATGTAGATGTAGCCCACCGTCACCTTGCGATCGAAGGCGTCGCCGGTGCGGCCGTCATAGACGGTCGACTGGCCGGAGGCGTCGAAGCCCGCGAGCTTCAGCATCTCCTCGATATCGGCTTCCTTGGCGCCGTCGAACACCGGCGTGGCGATCGGCACGCCGTGGCTCAGGTTCTTGCCAAGCTCCATCAGCTCATTGTCGTTCAGCGTCTTGATGGTTTCATCGTCGCCATAGATCTTCCTCAGGGTCTCGCGCAGCGGCTTGAGGTCCTGCTTCTGATAATAGCTGTCGATGGTCTGGCCGATGCGCTTGCCGAGGCCCGCGCAGGCCCAGCCGAGATGCGTCTCCAGAATCTGGCCGACGTTCATGCGCGAGGGCACGCCGAGCGGATTGAGCACGATGTCCGCATGGGTGCCGTCCTCGAGGAACGGCATGTCCTCGATCGGAACGATCTTGGACACCACGCCCTTGTTGCCGTGACGGCCGGCCATCTTGTCGCCGGGCTGGATCTTGCGCTTCACCGCGACGAAGACCTTGACCATCTTCATCACGCCGGGCGGCAGTTCGTCGCCGCGCTGCAGCTTTTCGACCTTGTCGAGGAAGCGCTGTTCAAGGCCCTTCTTCGATTCGTCGTACTGCTTCCGCATCGCCTCGATTTCAGCCATCAGCTTGTCGTTGGGCGAGGCAAACATCCACCACTGCGACTTCGGATACTCCTCGAGCACGGCGCGCGTGATCTTGGTGTCCTTCTTGAAGCCCTTGGGACCCGCGATGCCCTGGCGGTTCTCCAGGAGCTCCGCAAGACGGCCGTAGACGTTGCGGTCGAGGATCGCCTGTTCGTCGTCGCGGTCCTTGGCCAGACGCTCGATTTCTTCCCGCTCGATCGCCAGCGCACGCTCGTCCTTGTCGACGCCGTGACGGTTGAACACGCGCACTTCCACGATCGTGCCCTGCACGCCCGGGGGCACGCGGAGCGAGGTATCGCGGACGTCGGAGGCCTTTTCGCCGAAGATGGCGCGCAGCAGCTTTTCTTCCGGCGTCATCGGGCTTTCGCCCTTCGGCGTGATCTTGCCGACCAGGATGTCGCCGGCGCGGACTTCGGCGCCGATATAGACGATGCCGGCTTCGTCGAGGTTCTTCAGCGCTTCTTCCGAAACGTTCGGAATGTCGCGGGTGATTTCCTCGGG
>DATDJN010000068.1:0-2639 GCA_036520515.1 Rhizobiaceae bacterium | reverse complement strand
AGGATTTCCGGGCCGTAGGAAGCGTTCCGGAGCTTGGAGTGCGCGAGGTAGAGGTAGTTCACGCGCTCGGTGACGTGGTCGGAGAATTCGTTGGAGAGCGCGAAGCCGACGCGGAAGGGCGTGCCGTCGTCGCCAATGACGTAGATGCCGGCGATCTCCGGCTCCTCGCCGCCGTCTTTGGCGAAGGCCGGCGACAGGAGCGGCGCGCCGGGCGCGACCGCCATCGTGCCGTTGCCCTTGTAGAACCATTCCGGCTGGACGCCGACCTCGCCCTTCTTCGGCTTGCCGCCTTCGAGCCCCATGCGAAACATCTTCATGGAGTCGGTCATCGCCTCCTCGCCTTCGGCTGCGAGCTTCTTGTGCATGGAGTCGCGCGTGGCGGCGGAGCCGAGATGCGTGAGGCCGGTGCCGGTGAGGTGGAGATGCGCGGCGTCGGGATGGTTGATCGGCGCGATCAGACGGCCCTGGCGGTAGGCGGCTTCGAGGTCGACCGCCTTGCCGAAGCCCTTGCGCTCGATCAGCGCGGCGAGGCCGATGCCGCCGCGCGCCGCTTCAAGCGCGAGCGAGTAGACGCTCTTCGCGCCGTTCACGACCCGGGTGGCGCCGTTGGTTCGCGCCACCACCTGGATCATGTCCGACCCGTCGACGATCTGTGAAATCAGCATTTTTACCTCCTCGTTGCGGCGCGCTCCGGCGTCGCCGCCGCTTTCCAGCGCAAACCGGGACCGCCGCCGCCCAATGCCGAGGAGGCCGCCTTCCCGCTATCCTGATTGTTCCGCCGCTCGCGCGGTCTGCACGGCCCCGCTCAGCGGGTCATGAAGGCCAAACGGCGGCGATGATTTTCCCTGAGCCTCAAGTCTTGTTCTTGTTGTAGACGTCGAAGACGACCGCGCCGAGCAGCACCAGCCCCTTGACCACCTGCTGCCAGTCGACGTTGACGCCCATGATCGACATGCCGTTGTTCATGACGCCCATGATGAAGCCGCCGACCACGGCGCCGATGACCTGGCCGACGCCGCCCATCGCGGATGCGCCGCCGATGAAGACGGCCGCGATGACGTCGAGCTCGGAGCCGAGGCCGGCGGCCGGAACCGCCTGTCCGAGGCGGGCCGCGATGATCAGGCCGCCGAGCGCCGACAGCACGCCCATGTTCATGAAGACGATGAGCGTCAGCCGCTCGATGTTGATGCCCGAGAGCTGCGCCGCCTTGGCGTTGCCGCCCATCGCATAGATGCGGCGGCCGATCGTCATGCGCTTGGTGACGAAGACGAAGAGCCCGATCAGCAGGCCCATCACGACAAGGACGATGGGCAGGCCGCGGTAGGTCGCAAACTGGTAGACGAGGAAGAGCACGAGCGCGCTGATGACGAGCGTCTTCACCGTGAACAGCGCGAAGGGCTCGGCCTGGTAGCCGTGCCGCTCGCGCGTGCGGCGCGCCTTGAGCCCGAAATAGATGTAGGCCAGCACGCCGACGACGCCGACGACGATGGTGGTCATGTGGAGCGACAGCCCGCTTCCGACGATGGTCTTGCCGGCTGCGTTGACGACCGGCGGGACGATCGTCCAGGTGCCGATCAGGTCGGGAATGAAGCCCGAGCTCAGCTGCTTGAAGCTGTCGGGAAGCGGGCCGACGGACGAGCCGCCGCCGAGCAGCGCCTGGCACATGCCGCGGAAGATGAGCATGCCGGCCAGCGTGACGATGAAGCTCGGTATTCGATGGTAGGCGACCCAGTAGCCCTGCGCCGCGCCGATGGCGCCGCCGACGACGAGGCAGACGATCGACACGACGAGCGGATTGCTGAGGAATCCGAGCGGCCAGATGACCATCATCATGGCGGCGAGCGCGCCGATGAAGCCCGCGACCGAGCCGACGCTGAGGTCGATGTGGCCAGACACGATGACCAGGAGCATGCCGAGCGCCATCACGATGATGAAGCTGTTCTGCTGCACGAGGTTGGAGAGGTTCACCGGCTTGAACAGCGTGCCATTGGTGGTGAACTGGAAGAAGATCATGATGGCGATCAGCGCCAGCACGAGGCCGTATTCGCGCAGGTTGCTGACCAGCGCCGAAACCGCGATGCGCTGCCCCCGCTGGCCGCCCTCGGCGACTCCGGTCTGAGGTGCGGGCGTGCTTTCGGTGCTCATGATGCTGCTTTCCCTTCTCCCCTGACGATGGCGCGCATGATCTTTTCCTGGCTGGCCTCGGCCGCCGCCATTTCGCCCACGATGCGCCCCTCGTTCATGACGTAGATGCGGTCGGTGATTCCCAGCAGTTCGGGCATCTCCGACGAGATGACGACGATCGCCTTACCTTCGGCCGCGAGCCGCGCGATGATCGTGTAGATCTCGTATTTGGCGCCGACATCGATGCCGCGCGTCGGCTCGTCGAGGATCAGCACCTCCGGATTGGCGAACAGCCATTTCGACAGCACCACCTTCTGCTGGTTGCCGCCGGAGAGGTTGCCGGTCATCTGGTAGACGCTGGACGCGCGGATGTTGGTCTTCTTGCGATAGTCGTTGGCGGCGGCAAGCTCCCTGAGATCGTCGATCACGCCGTGCCGCGAGACGCCGCCGAGATTGGCGAGCGCTATGTTGTGCTTGATGTGGTCGATCAGGTTGAGGCCGTAGGTCTTGCGGTC
>DATDJN010000067.1:0-23516 GCA_036520515.1 Rhizobiaceae bacterium | reverse complement strand
GCATGGTGTTCCAGTCCTTCAACCTGTTTCCGCACATGACGGCGATGGCCAACTGCATCGAGGCGCCGATGACGGTGCTTGGGCTGAAGCGTGCGGACGCGGAGGCTCGCGCTGCGGAGTTGCTGGAGATGGTCGGGCTTGGCCAGAAGAAAGACCACTATCCGGCGCAGCTTTCCGGCGGCCAGCAGCAGCGCGTGGCGATCGCACGCGCGCTCGCCACGCGGCCGAAGATCATGCTGTTCGACGAGGTGACCTCGGCGCTTGATCCCGAGCTCGTCGGCGAGGTGCTGGAGGTGATCCGGCGGCTCGGCCGCGAACACGACTTGACCATGCTCATGGTCACGCATCAGATGGGCTTCGCCAAGGAATTCTCCGACCGCGTCTGCTTCTTCCACCAGGGGAAGATCTGCGAGCAGGGGCCGCCGGCCGAGCTCTTTGGCGCACCGAAGAACGAGCGGACGCGGCAATTCCTGCGCGCGGTGCTGGAGGCCGGATGACGCTGGAAGCAGAGATCGAGAGCGAAGCAGCAATGCCGCGCCCGCCATCGGCCCGCGAGCGGGCCGACCGCATCTACCGCATCCTGCGGGAACGCATCTGCCTGCTCGAATACGCCCCTGGCAGCCTGATCTCGGAGGAAGAGCTGGCCCAGGAATTCGAGGTCAGTCGGACGCCGGTGCGGCGCGTGCTTGGCCGGCTGGAATCGGAGGGACTGGTGCAGTCCGTGCACGGTGTCGGCACGCTGGTTACCGATCCCGACATCGAGGAGTTGCAGCAGATCTACCACCTGCGTCTCGAATTGGCGCTGCTGATCGGCAAGCTGACGCCCATCCCGCGCAGCAGGGAGGATCTCGACCGCATCCGCGCGCTGATTGCCCGCTGTGACACGGATGCGCTGAGGTCGGACCAGCGCGCCTTCCTGCGGCTCAACCTCGACTTCTTCAACGAACTCAACGCCATGATCGGCAACCAGCCGCTGCGCGAGATCAGCGAGCGGCTCTATTTCCAGGTGGCGCGGGTGGTTCTGAAGCTGATGCCGAAGCTCGGCCTGGCCGAGGAGTTCACCGCTTTCCGCCGCGAGATGGAGGACATCCTGGCTGCCGCCGAGATCGGCGACTACGACGCCATCGGCCATATCAGGCGGGCGCACATCTCGATGAGCTTTCACCGCATGATGCGCTACGCGCAGGAGCGGACGGTTACTCCGCCGCGCCCCTGAAGGCGCTGGCGCCGGTCTCGAACTGCAGCTTGGCGAGGCCGGCATAGATGCCGCCCTTCGCGACGAGGCTCTCGTGGGTTCCTTCCTCGACGATGCGGCCGCCATCCATGACGAGGATGCGGTCGGCCCTCAGCACGGTCGCCAGCCGATGCGCGATGACGATCGTGGTGCGCCCTTCCATCAGCCTTTCGAGCGCCGTCTGCACCAGCGTCTCGCTGCCTGCGTCGAGCGCGGAGGTCGCTTCGTCGAGCAGGAGGATCGGCGCGTCGCGCAATATGGCGCGGGCGATCGCGATGCGCTGGCGCTGGCCGCCGGAGAGCGTCACGCCGCGTTCGCCAACGTCGGTGTCGAATCCATTCTCCAGGCGGTCGACGAACTCGTCGGCCAGCGCGTCCCTTGCCGCCTGTTCGATTTCGGCCGTGGACGCGCCGGGGCGACCGAAGGCGATGTTGTCTCGGACGCTGGCCGCGAAGATCGTGACGTCCTGCGGCACGATGGCGATGCGGCTGCGCACCGCGGCAGGATCGGCCTCGGCGATGTCGACGCCATCGATGATCACCTTGCCGCTGTCCGGGTCGTAGAAGCGCAGGATGAGCGAAAAGACGGTGCTCTTGCCCGCGCCGGACGGGCCTACGATCGCTACCGTCTCGCCCGGCTTCACCTGGAAAGTGACGTTGTGAAGCGCCGGCAAGTCGGGCCGGACCGGATAGGCGAAGGTGACGTCGTCGAAGAAGATCGACCCCTTGCCAGACGATGGCAGCGGCTTGGGATTGGCAGGCGGCGCGATGGTCGGCCGCTCGGCAAGGATTTCGGTGAGGCGCTCGGCTGCGCCTGCCGCCTGCGAGAGTTCGCCCCAGACTTCCGAGAGCGAGCCGAGCGCGCCGGCTGCGAAAACCGAATAGATGAGGAACTGGCCGAGCGCGCCGGGCGACATCACTCCGGTCAGCACGTCGTGTGAGCCGAACCAGAGCACCATCACGACAGAGGTGAAGATTGCGAAGATCGCGAAGAAGGTGAGCACCGCTCGCGCCAGCGTCGAGGAGCGCGCCGCATCGAAAGCTGTTTCGACCGCGCGGGTGAAGCGGCCCGTCACCAGCTTCTCGTTGGTGAAGGACTGCAGGGTGCGCACCGAGGATATCTGCTCGCTGGCATAGGCCGCCGCGCCGGCCAGCGTATCCTGAGCCTGTCGCGCCTTGCGCCGTACCGACCGGCCGAAGGCTGCGAGAGGAAGCACGACCAGCGGGATCGCGGCGATGACGAGGGCTGACAGTTTCGGGCTGGTGACGATCATCATGCCGACGGCGCCGAACACGAGGATGAGGTTGCGCAAGGCGACGGAGGCGGTGGCGCCGACGACGGACTTTATCTGCGTGGTGTCGGCGGAGAGCCGCGAAACGATCTCGCCGGATAATGTGACGTCGACGAAGGCGGGCGACAGCGTCGTCACATGCGAGAAAACATCGCGGCGCAGGTCGGCGACGACCCGCTCTCCCAGCGTGATGACGAAATAATAGCGGCAGGCCGAAGCCAGCGCGAGCAGCGCAGCGATCCCTATCAGGACGGCGAAGTAGTTGGCGACGAAAGTGGTGTCGGCATTGCTGAAGCCGTGGTCGATCAGGCGGCGCACGGCAAGCGGCAGCGTCAGCGTGGTCGCCGCGGCGACGGCGAGCGATATGATGGCGGCGACGACCAGCAAGGGGTAACGCAGCACATAGGGCAGTACGCGTCGCAAGGGCCGCAGGGGCGGGCTTGTGCGCTCTTCGGCGAATGCCGCCGTCAATGCCATCTCATCGGGCTTCCCGCATGCGGCCTTCTCCCGCGCGGGGTGCGCGGTCTGCGGCCTTGTGATTCAATTCCGGCTGATGTATAGGCACGCCGACCGTTTTTGAAGCCGCGGCTGCCTAATAGCTGCGGCTCGACGTTTTCAAAAGAGACGCATCGACGCAGGCCGGACGGCCGACACGGCGCGCGGCAAAGGACGAGACCGATGAAAGAGAAGATCCATCCCGACTACCACACCATCACCGTCGTGATGACTGACGGCACCAGCTTCGAGACGCGTTCGACCTACGGCGCGGCTGGCGATACGCTGAACCTCGATATCGACCCGAACACGCATCCGGCCTGGACCGGCGGCCAGCAGAACCTGCTCGACCGCGGCGGTCGCCTGTCGAAGTTCAAGAACCGCTACGCCGGCCTGTCGATCTGATCGGCCCACAAAGACGAACGAAAAAAGGCTCCGGTTTCCGGGGCCTTTTTTCGTTTGAGACTGCCAGCAGCGAACGATCCTTCCGGGCAAGGAAAAGGCCGCGTCCCAGGGCGCGGCCTTTTGTATTCGGCTTATACGAAAGATATCAGGCAGCCTCTTCCTGCTCGGCTTCCTCGTTGTCGGCCTTGGCGCCGCGCTTCGGACCCTTGGCGAGGTTGACCTCGATCAGGCGGACCGCCTCGGTCTCCGACATGCGGTTCACGGCAGCGATCTCGCGCGCCATGCGGTCGAGCGCGGCTTCATAGAGCTGTCGCTCGGAATAGGACTGCTCCGGCTGGTTGTCGGCGCGATAGAGGTCCCGCACCACTTCGGAGATCGAGATAAGGTCGCCGGAATTGATCTTCGCGTCGTATTCCTGCGCGCGGCGCGACCACATGGTGCGCTTCACGCGGGCACGGCCCTGCACGACCTTCAGAGCGCGCTCGACATAATCCTCTTCGGAGAGCTTGCGCATGCCGATCGACGTCGCCTTGGCGACCGGCACCTTGAGGCGCATCTTGTCCTTCTGGAAATCGATCACGAAAAGTTCAAGCTTGTGCCCCGCCACTTCCTGCTCGTCGATAGCCACGATCTGTCCAACGCCATGCGCCGGGTACACGATGTATTCGCCGGTCTTGAAACCGTGGCGCTGCGCGGACTTCTTCTGCTGCGTGGTAGTTGCCATTACGCCCTGAACTCCTTAGTTACGGCCTCCGGCCAACGGCCGACAAACCTGATGCGGCCCCGAGGCCGAACTCATTTCAGCGGCAAAAAAGTCAGCGGCAAAGAAAGCGCCTCCGACCGAACCGTCCAAACCGGCACGACGCAATAAAACGCCCCACCAGGCCCAGATAAAGCTGGTCCGAAGTCAGGCTGCACCTTCAATGATTAGGGCTTTCGTGCCTTGATTGACGTTTTGCCTCTGGCATATCCGATATAGGTAGCACAAAAAGTCGCAAGAATCAACAATTTGCTCCATACGCGAAGAAATCCGCCGCCGTTCGCGGCGCGGATTGGTCAACGTCGCGTGGCGGATGGCCGCTCAGGCTGCCGGCCTTCGCATGACCGTCAATCGCCCTCGCCGGGCGCCGCTGAGAAGAATTTGTCGAACTTGCCCTCGACGCCGTCGAATTCCTTGGCGTCTGCCGGCGGCTCTTTCTTGGCCGTTATGTTGGGCCACTTGGCAGCATATTCGCTGTTGATCTCGAGCCACTTTTCAAGTCCGGATTCGGTGTCGGGCTTGATCGCATCGGCCGGGCATTCCGGCTCACACACGCCGCAGTCGATGCACTCGTCGGGATGGATGACGAGCATGTTCTCGCCCTCGTAGAAGCAGTCGACCGGACAGACCTCGATACAGTCCATGTATTTGCATTTGATGCAGTTGTCGGTCACCACATAGGTCATCGGGGGCTCCGGGAATTTCCCGCATTTCTTATGTTTCGGGTGAGTTAGCTCGTTTGGGAGGGGCTGGCAAGGTTAGCTGTTTCGGACTGCCGGGACTTCGCGGATTCGCTTTCCAGCGAACAGTGCCCTGGCTGCGAGCGCCTGCCCCTCAATCCCAGCCGCGCAGCTTGTCCGTCTCGCGGCGCTGGCGCTTTGTGGGGCGGCCGCTGCCAGCCTCACGCAGCGGCGGCATGGCGCCGGCGGGCGCCTCATCCTTTGGGGCCGGCGGAGGCGACAGGTCCTCGTAGAGCGTCCTGGCTTCTTCGGCCGGGCCTCGCCGGCGGCCTGAGTCGAGGATCTTGTAGACGAGAATGCGCCGGTCGAGCGTGATGGTGAGCACGTCCCCGGGCTTCACCAGATCGGATGCCTGCGACGCCTTGTCGCCGTTGATGCGAACCCGGCCTGCAACCGTGAGCTTGGCCGCCAGCGAGCGCGACTTCAGAACGCGCGCGAAGAACAACCATTTGTCGATGCGCTGCCGGGAAGCGCCGTCCATCTACTTCTTGAGCTGGTCGCGCAACGCGGCGAGCTTGGCGAAGGGCGAGAGCGGATCGATCTTGGCAGGACGCTCCTCGCGCGGCCGCGGCTGGAAGGCCGGCTTCGGACCCCGATTCTCGTCTCGGCGATCTGCGCGGCCCCCCTTGCGGAAATCCGGACGTCCGCCTTCGCCTTGCGGCTTTGGCTGACCCTTGTAGCGATCGCGGTCGAATTTCGGCTTGCCGGCCGGTCCGCCCGCGCCGTCGCCGTCACGGCGGCCCTGGAAAGTCGGACGACCGCCGTGGCGGTTGCCGGCGCGTTCGCCGCCTTCCGCGCCGGCGTCCGCCTGTCCGCGGCCATGGCGCTGGCGATTGTCGTGCCGGCGGGGCTGGCGGTCGAAGCGGCCGGGACGCCAGAGCAGCACGGGTTTTGGCTCTTCGGCCGGCGTCTCGCCGGAGACCGCGGGCTCGGCCGCGGCGTCCTCGGGCGCGCGGGTAGAAAGGTCAGAGCCAGGCTCGATGGGTAGGGTCGCATCGCCCACCTCAGCGCTTTCATCCGCTTGCCCGGCGCCGGCCGCTTCACCGGCCTCGCTTTCATCCGTTTGCGACGGCACGTCGCCCTCAAACGGGGCGGATACCGCTGCGGCCAGGATCGGCGCTTCGGCAGTGTCGGGCGCCCAGGTCGCGGCTTCGAGCGGGACCGTCTCGTCGGGCGAAGCCCCCTCGGAGGTCTGAGCGCCTTCTTGTTCAGATGCGACGGCGACAGGCTCTGCGTCGGGCGGACTGTCAGCGGCCTCGTCCGTTGCCTCAGGCGGCACCTCTCCCTCGACGGGGGAGGAAGCCTGCAACTCGGCCGCCTGCGCCTCGGCTGCGGCCTTCTCGGCCTCCGCCTTGGCAGCGGCCTCGCGCGCGGCCTGGTCGAGCGCCTCGAGCTTCGCCTTTACTTCGGCTGCCGGCTTCGGCTCGGCGCGATAGCCGAGGCCCTTGAGGATCTCTTCCATGTCGTCGGCATTGGCGCCGAGGATAGACATCATCGGCGGCGTTACCATGAAGGTCTGGCCGTCGTAAGCACCGTCAGGACGCGTCCCGAGCCCCGCTTTCCAGGAGAGCGCCGGGCGGATGAGGTCGGCCAGCCGCTCCAATATGTCGACGCGCACGGCGCGGCGGCCGAGCGGGCGGAAGCCGGCGAGCTTGTAGAAAGCCCGGTCGAAGGCCGGGTCGATGACGACCGAGGTGCGGCCCGAGGCCAGTGCATGGACGACGTCGCCGAAGCCGGGCTTGTCCTTGCCGTCGTTCTTCAGCGCCCAGAGCAGTGTGATGAGGCCGGCCGGTGCCGGTTTGATAAGCGTCGGCACGAAGATGTGGTAGGCGCCGAAACGCACGCCGAGGCGGCGGAGCGCCGCGCGCCCTGCCTGGTCGAGCGACTTCACGTCTTCTGCGATGTCGCGGCGGTTGATCAGGCCGAACTCCTCGACAAGGCGGAAGGCGATGCCGCGGCCGATGCCGGTTATCTGTTCGGCGCTCTTCAGGTCGACCAGCGGCTTCAGCAGCGACTCGATCTGGAAATTGACGAAACGCTCGGCGCGCGCCGCAACCTTGTCGCGGGCAGGGCCGGTGAGTTGTTCGTCGGCAAGCAGGATGACGCGCGGCTTCAGCGCGTCCTCACCCTCGGTCAGCGTGCCGATCGGCGCACCGATCCAGCGCAGCACGCCGTCGGAGCCGAGCGCGATGTCGCCGTTGGCGGAAGCCGAGAAACGCTCTGCCCTCGTCTCGAACTCGGCGGCAAGCGCCTTCTGCGCGGCGGTCCTGACCGCCTTGGCGTCCTCGCCATTGGCGCTCTGATCCGCGGTGAAGCGGAAGCCCTGTAATTCGCCGACATGGTGGCCTTCGACCACCACCGTGCCGGATGGGCTGATTTCGGCTTCAAGCATCGTATTTTCCCGGAGGCGCCGCACAAGAACGGATGTCCTGCGATCAACGAAGCGTTTCGTCAACCGTTCATGCAGCGCATCCGACAATCTGTCTTCGATTTCACGCGTCTTTTCCTGCCAGTGTGTCGGATCGGCAAGCCAACCGGGCCGGTTGGACACGAACGTCCAGGTGCGGATCTGCGCGATGCGCTGCGACAGCGTGTCGATGTCGCCCTCGGTAGAATCGGCTCGGCGCACCTGCTCGGCCATGTAGTTCTCGTCGACATGGCCCTTGCGGGCAAGGTCGTCATACATGGAGGCGATCAGGTCGGCGTGCTGGGCAGGCGCGATCTTGCGATAATCCGGCAGCGCACAGGTTTCCCAAAGAAGAGCGACGCGTTCGCGCCCGACGGCGAGGTCGCGGATGACCGGATCGCGCGACAGATGTTCGAGCGCCTGCTGGTCGACGGCTGGCAACGCGCGGGTCAGTCCCTCGACCGGCGCCGGCGTCTCGATCGAGCGCTTCAGCGCTTCGAGGCTCGAAAAGTCGAAGCCGACCGTTCGCCACTGCAGCACCTTCACAGGGTCGAAATCGTGAGTCTCGATCTTCTTGACCAGCTCGTCGTCGAGCGGATCGACCTGGCCGGTGACGCCGAAGGTGCCGTCGCGCAGATGCCGGCCGGCGCGGCCGGCGATCTGGCCGAGCTCGGCGGCGGAGAGGTCGCGGAACTGGTAGCCGTCGAACTTGCGGTTCTGCGCGAAGGCAACATGGTCGAGGTCGAGATTGAGGCCCATGCCGATCGCGTCGGTGGCCACGAGATAGTCGACGTCGCCCGACTGGTAGAGCGCGACCTGCGCGTTGCGGGTGCGCGGCGACAACGCGCCGAGGACGACGGCTGCGCCGCCGCGCTGTCGCCGCACCAGTTCGGCGATGGCGTAGACCTCGTCGGCCGAGAAGGCGACGATAGCGGAGCGGGCGGGCAGGCGCGTCAGCTTCTTCTGCCCGGAATAGGCGAGGTGGGAAAGGCGCGGGCGCGTCACCACCGAGATGCCCCTCAAGAGCTTCTCCAGGATGCCGCGCATGGTGGCGGCGCCGAGCAGCAGCGTCTCCTGCCGGCCGCGCAGATGCAGCAGCCGGTCGGTGAAGATGTGACCACGCTCGAAATCGCCGGCGAGTTGCACCTCGTCTATGGCGACGAAGGCGGCGTCGGTCTCGCGCGGCATCGCCTCGACGGTGCAGACCGAGTAACGCGCGCCGGGCGGAACGATCTTCTCCTCGCCGGTGACGAGGGCCACCTTGTGGGCGCCGACCTTTTCGCAGACACGGCCATAGACCTCGCGGGCGAGCAACCTGAGAGGCAGGCCGATCAGGCCGCTTTCATGCGCCACCATGCGCTCGATGGCCAGGTGCGTCTTGCCGGTGTTGGTCGGTCCGAGCACTGCCGTGACGTCACGGCCGGTGAGAACCAGCGGCTCGTTCGGCTTGGGGTGGATTGTCATCTGTTCGGAACGTGGCCTTTCTGGCTCTGCGTTTCGTCGTCGGCGGCCACCGCCGGCCTGATCGCACAGGTGTCGCTGGGAACGACATTTCCAGTCCACACATAGGGTCTTGGGCGGCGAAGCGAAAGGAAAAAAATGGCAGCCGGCCGAGGCGCATTAAGACTTGGAACGAGTCTGGAACGAATCAGCGACGAATCAGTGACTCGTCCTGATTCAGGTTTTGTTCGCCGCTACATATAGATCGGGCAACTCAGACTCTCACCACATGCTGAATCGCCAAAGTGACTCGCGACACAGAATCGGTCAGGAGTCGAATGGTTGCGTTAACACGTCTTCCGGGTCCTCCCACAAGCGGCCGGATGATTCGTGCAAGAATTTGAAATCATTAAATTTCCTCCCACGAATTTCACGCGTAATCCGGTGCGACGGCTGGGCTCGCGTTAACAATCAGCCCAAACGCGGAACGAATCGGCGACGAATCACTTTCCGCACAGATTTCCCGTTCTGTTCGCCACAACATGTTGTGGCTTATAGGAGGGCGCGAGCTAGTTTTGCAGAAGCAGGCGTGGCCTCCCCTCCCTTCCCGTGCGTCGGCGTTAACCCTCCTGTCCCAAACCGGCACGGTCGTCCTCCCGGCCGGAACCGTCCTGCGCGAAATAGCCGTGGCTTTATCCTTCTGCGCGGAAACGGCGCCGAGCGGCGGCGCTTCCTAAAGCCGGCCGGCGGGCGGTCAGATCATGTGCTGGCCGCCATTGGCTGATATCGTCGAGCCATTGATGAAACCCGCATCGTCGGAAGCCAGGAACACCACGCAGCGCGCGATCTCGTCGGGCTCGCCGAGGCGGCCGGCCGGGATCGCCGAAACGATCGACTCCAGCACTTTTTCCGGCACGGAGCGGACCATCTCCGTGCCAATGTAGCCGGGGCAGATCGCGTTGACCGTGATGCCGGCCCTCGCACCTTCCTGCGCCAGCGTCTTGGTGAAGCCGATGTCGCCCGCCTTCGAGGCCGAGTAGTTAGCCTGACCCATCTGCCCCTTCTGGCCGTTGATCGAGGAGATGTTGATGACGCGGCCGAACTTGCGGTCGCGCATGCCGCTCCACAGCGGATGCGTCATGTTGAAGAGGCCGTTGAGGTTGGTGTCGATGACCTCTTTCCACTGCTGCGGCGTCATGCGGTGGAACATGGCGTCGCGGGTGATCCCGGCATTGTTGACCAGCACGTCGATCGGGCCGAGGTCCGCCTCGACCTGTCTGATGCCGGCCGCGCAGGCATCGTAGTCCGCCACGGACCATTTGTAGACGGGAATGCCCGTCTCCGTCTTGAACTTCTCGGCGGCTTCGTCGTTGCCGGCATAATTTGCGGCGACCTTGTAGCCTGCCTTCGTCAGCGCCATCGAGATCGACGCGCCGATGCCGCGTGAGCCTCCGGTCACGAGTGCGACTTTTGCCATGTTTGTGTCCCCTCTCAAAGAACAGGCAGTGGCGCGGTAACGAATGGGGATCAGGTCAGGAGGGGAGGGGTTGCGGTTGGCCGACTTCTTCCCCGTTCCGTACTGTCCCTATCCCTAGTTCATCGCTTCCACGCACATCGCGACGCCCATGCCGCCGCCGATGCAGAGCGTGGCGAGGCCCTTCCTGGCGCCGCGACGCTTCATCTCGTAGACCAGCGTGTTGAAAATGCGCGCGCCCGAGGCGCCGACCGGATGGCCGATGGCGATGGCGCCGCCGTTGACGTTCACGATGTCGGGGTTCCAGCCCATGTCCTTGTTGACCGCGCAGGCCTGCGCGGCGAAGGCCTCGTTCGCTTCGACGAGATCGAGGTCCCCCACCGACCAGCCGGCCTTTTCGAGCGCCTTGCGCGAAGCCGGGATCGGGCCTGTGCCCATGATCGCCGGATCGACGCCCGCGGTCGCCCAGGACACGATGCGCACCAGCGGGGTCAGGCCGCGGCGCGAAGCCTCGTCCTCGGTCATCAGCACGACGGCGGCGGCGCCGTCATTGATTCCGGAAGCGTTGGCGGCAGTGACCGTGCCTTCCTTGTCGAAGGCAGGCTTCAGCTTGGCGACGGTTTCCAGCGTGGTGCCGGCGCGGATGTACTCGTCCTGGTCGACGATGGTGTCGCCCTTGCGGCCCTTGATGGTCACCGGGACGATCTCGTCCCTGAATTTGCCGGCCTTCTGCGCGGCCTCTGCCTTGTTCTGCGAGGCGACGGCGAACTGGTCCTGCTCGTCGCGGGTGAGTTGCCACTGTCGCGCGACGTTCTCGGCGGTGATTCCCATGTGGTAGCCGTGGAAGGCGTCGGTCAGCCCGTCCTTGATCATCGTGTCGATGAGCTTGAAGTCGCCCATCTTGATGCCGCTGCGCAGGTGCTGGGCATGCGGGGCCATAGACATCGATTCCTGGCCACCCGCGACGATGATCTTCGCGTCGCCGGAGGTGATCTGCTGCATGCCGAGGGCGATGGCGCGGAGGCCCGAGCCGCAGAGCTGGTTGAGGCCCCAGGCGGTGGTCTCCTGCGGAATGCCGGCGGCCATCGCCGCCTGGCGGGCGGGGTTCTGCCCCTGCGCGGCCGTCAGGATCTGGCCGAGGATGACCTCGTCGACTTCCTTTCCCTCGACGCCAGCGCGGGCAAGCGCTTCCCTGACTGCGACTGCGCCGAGTTCGTGCGCGGGCAAATTGGCGAAGGCTCCGTTGAAGGAGCCTACCGGGGTGCGGGCGGCGCCGGCGACGACGATGGAAGCGGGCATGACGATGTTCTCCAGTCTGTGGGCGCTTGCGAGCCGCCTCGGATTTGAGGGGCTTTTCTCTCGCGTTTCCATCATCCGAGTCAAATCCCCAAATGCACAGACCCGCGATCCGCGGACGCCCAAATATTTATGCTGCGCAGCATAGTTTTCCAGCTTGCAGCATGGCATTTATCCCGCACTGCACAAACAGCTTGGAATTGCGGCGCTTTTGGGCATATCCTGCCTGAGGCGCAATCGTTGCCGGGGCCGATGGGGCCACCGGTCTTCTGGGAGGATGTCGATGCCCGCCAAGGACGAACCGGTTGTCATCAAGAAATACGCCAACCGCCGCCTCTACAATACGGGCACCAGCACGTATGTGACGCTCGAGGATTTGGCCGATATGGTCAAGAAGGGCGAGGAGTTCACCGTCCAGGATGCCAAGACGGGTGACGACATCACGCATCCGGTCCTTACCCAGATCATCTTCGAGCTCGAAAACCAGGATGGGCAGAACATGCTGCCGATCCCGTTCCTGCGCCAGCTCATATCCTTCTACGGCGACCAGATGCAGATGGTGGTGCCGAGCTTCCTCGAACAGTCGATGATCGCCTTCGCCAAGGAGCAGGAGCGTTTCCGCGAGCAGATGAAGTCGGCAATGGGCAAGACGCCGATGGAGATGATGAAGATTTCGGCGCCGATGAAGGCGATCGAGGAGCAGACGCGCCGTAACATCGAGCTGTTCCAGAACGCGATGCGCATGTTCACGCCGTTCCCGCCGGGCGCGCATCAAGCCCCGCCTTCCGCAGAGACGGGACGCGGCAACGACGGAGAAAAGTCCGACGAGCTGTCGGAACTCAAGCAGCAGGTCGCTGCAATGCAGCGCAAGATCGATTCGATGGGCTGAGCCTTCGGACGACGAAGAGCATTTGCCGCTTTACGCGACGTGACGGGTTCCCTAATCAGACGGCTGTCTGCCGGAGGGAACCCATGACCGAACTCACGCTCGCCAAGGCCAACGCCATTATCGAAACCGCGCTTTCCAGGGCGGCCGAGCTGAAGCTCAAGCCGCTCGGCATCGTCGTGCTCGACGCCGGCGGCCATCCGATCGCGCTGCAGCGGCAGGACGGCGCGTCGATGCTGCGCACCGAGATCGGCTCGGGCAAGGCTTACGGCGCGCTGGCCGTCGGCACGGGCTCGCGGGCGCTCAGCAAGACGGCGATCGACCGTCCGCATTTCTTCCAGGGCCTGTCGGGCGTCTCCGGCGGCAAGATCGTGCCTGTTCCGGGCGGCGTGCTCGTCCGCGCCAGGTCGGGTGCTATCCTCGGCGCCGTCGGCGTGTCCGGCGACACCTCAGACAATGACGAGGCGGTCGCGATCGCGGGCATCGAGGCCGCCGGCTTCACCGCCGAAGGATAATTCCGCTCAGCCGATTGTGACGTCCCGTCCCGCCGCGCGCAGCGACACCGAGAAGCCGGCGAGCACGTCTATCAGCGAAATCACCATCAGGGTGAAGAAGACGGGGTGTGCGGCTCCCTTCGCCAGCAGGAACTCGACCAGGAAGGCGACGAAGACGAAGGTCGACAGCAGGTGGTCGACCACGGAGGCGTTCGACGTGCGCGTCGACTTCACGATCTCGACGAAGAAGAGCAGCAGCGCGATCACGATCATCAATATGCCAAGAGTCATCGAGAAGACGCCGCCCGACATCATGCGGAAGGAGAACAGCTCGGTCTGCCAGGGGTCTCCGCTCGGCCCGTCGCCGAACAGGCCGGCCATGCCGAGGTTGTAAAGGATGAAGGACACGACCAGCAGCGGGACGCTCGTCAGCATGATGTTCTCCCGGAGAGATTTCCGCTGCTGTGTAGAATGCGCCTTGCGCCGACCGTCAAGGCTGGCGAAGCGCCGAGAAGGCAGTCAGGACGGGATTTCACCAATCCCGGAGATCGACAATGATTTCTAAGCAATCGTAACATAAACTCACCAAATGTGATGCTTGGCGCGGCCCTTTTTGTGGCAGAAACCGCGCCAAAGGCGCGAGAGGCGCTGAGCTTTTTCGGGGACGAACCAAGATGGGCGGCAGATATTTCGGCACGGACGGCATCCGTGGCAAAGCCAATACATTTCCGATGACCCCGGAAGTGGCGATGAAGGTCGGCATGGCGGCCGGCCTTTCCTTCCAGCGCGGCAATCACCGTCACCGCGTCGTTCTCGGCAAGGACACGCGGCTCTCGGGCTACATGATCGAAAACGCCATGGTGGCGGGATTGACCGCTGCCGGCATGGACGTCTTCCTGCTCGGGCCGATCCCGACGCCGGCCGTCGCCATGCTCGCGCGCTCGCTGCGCGCGGACATGGGTGTGATGATCTCGGCTTCGCACAATCCTTATTTCGACAATGGCATAAAGCTGTTCGGGCCCGATGGCTTCAAGCTCTCCGACGAGATCGAGCAGCGCATCGAGGCGATGCTGGAGCAGGGCGTCGAGATGACGCTTGCCGATCCCGAGGGCCTCGGCCGGGCGAAGCGCATCGACGGCGTGCACGACCGCTATATCGAGTTCGCCAAGCGCACGCTGCCGAAGTCGATGTCGCTGGCAGGTTTGAGGGTCGTCGTGGATTGCGCCAACGGGGCCGCCTACAAGGTGGCGCCCGAAGCTTTGTGGGAACTCGGCGCCGAGGTCGTCGCGATCAATGTCGAGCCGAACGGCTTCAACATCAACGAAGAATGCGGCTCGACGCATCCGGAAGGCCTGGCCAAGAAGGTGCACGAGGTGCGTGCCGACATCGGCATCGCGCTCGACGGCGACGCCGACCGGGTGGTCATCGTCGATGAGAACGGCGAGGTCATCGACGGCGATCAGATCATGGCGCTGGTGGCGGAATCCTGGCACCAGTCCGGCCGGCTTGCCGGCGGTGCGGTGGCCGCGACGGTGATGTCGAATCTCGGACTGGAACGCTTCCTCTCCGGCATCGGCCTCGAACTCCATCGCACCAAGGTTGGCGACCGCTACGTGGTCGAGCACATGCGCGCGCACGGGCTGAATGTCGGCGGCGAACAGTCCGGTCACATCGTGCTTTCCGATTTCTCCACCACCGGCGACGGGCTGGTCTCGGCGCTGCAGGTGCTTGCCTGCGTCAAGCGCCAGGGCAAGCCGGTAAGCCAGGTGGCGAAGAAATTCGAACCGGTGCCGCAGTTGCTGAAGAATGTCCGCTTCTCCGGCGGCAAGCCGCTGGACGAGGCGCCCGTGAAGGCGGCCATCGAAGAGGCGCGCACGCGGCTCGGCCAAACCGGCCGCCTTGTCATCCGCCCGTCAGGCACCGAGCCGCTGATCCGCGTCATGGCCGAAGGCGACGATCCTGGCCTGGTCAGGCGCGTGGTCGAAGACATCGTCGGCGTCATCTCGGAAACGCGCAGCGCCGCCTGATCGGCTTGCCGGTTCTTTGCAGAAGAACCGTCTCGGCCCTACATGGGGGCCGAGAGCAAATTCGACGCGAGGACGCAGCCATGGATGTGAAGACCTTTCCCGTCACCCGCACTGACGCCGAATGGCGCGCGAGACTAACCCCCGAACAATACCAGGTGATGCGCAACCACGGCACGGAGCGGCCGGGAAGCTGTGCGCTGCTCCACGAGAAGCGCGCCGGCACCTTCACCTGCGTCGGTTGCGACCAACCGCTGTTCGAATCCAAGCTGAAATTCGAGAGCGGTACCGGCTGGCCGAGCTTCAACGACCCCGTCCCCGGCTCGGTCGAGACAACCACCGATCGCAGCTATGGGATGGTCCGCACGGAAGTGCATTGCGCGCGCTGCGGCAGCCATCTCGGCCACGTCTTCGAGGACGGTCCGCCGCCGACTTTTCTGCGCTATTGCATCAACGGCGTGGCGCTCGGTTTCCAGCCCGCCTGAGGGCAGCCACCAAAGCCAGGCAGCCCGCGCCGATGCCGATCAGGAGGCGATCTTCTTCTGGCGCTCCGGCGCTGGCAGCAGCACGTCGCCGCAACCGGCGCGCAACAGCGCGCTGTCGAGGCTGTGCGGGATGAATTCCTTGTGCAGCCTCGCCACGGAAAGAAGCTTGTCGAGGTCGATGCCGGTCTCGATGCCCATTCCGTGCAACATGTTGACCATGTCCTCCGTCGCGATGTTGCCGGTAGCGCCCGGCGCATAGGGGCAGCCGCCGAGGCCTGCGACGCCGCCGTCGAAGCGGCTTATGCCGGCTTCGAGCGCGGCCAGCGTGTTGGCCAGCGCCATGTCGCGCGTGTTGTGGAGATGCAGGTTCCAGGTCACCTCGGGGTACTTGTCCAGCATCCGCGAGGCGACGTCGTAGACCAGCCTGGGGTTGGCGACACCGATCGTGTCGGCGATGGAGATATTCATGATGCCGAGTTCGAGATAACGGTCGGCCACGCGCTCAAGCCTGTCGACGCCAACCGGGCCTTCGAAGGGACAGCCCAGCGCGCAGATCATGCTGCCGGAGACGGTGAAGCCATCCTCCCGCGCCACCTTCGTCATCCTGGCGATCTCTTCGAGCGTCTCGTCGATCGTCCGGTTGCCGTTGGCGCGGTTGTGCGATTCCGTCACCGACAGCATGAACGAAACCGCGTCGATGCGGTGGCGGAACGGCCGCGCGCGCTCCAGGCCGCGCATGTTGGGGATGAGCGCGCGGTAGCTGACCCCCGGCACGATGTCGATGCCGGCAACCACCTCCTCCGCATCGACGAATTGCGGGATCGCCTTCGGATGCACGAAGGACGTCACCTGGATCGCCGGCAGCCCGGTGCGCGACAGCGCGTTGATCACCTCGATCTTGCGGGCGGTCGGGACGAATTGCTTCTCCGACTGGAAGCCGTCGCGCGGACCGACCTCCATGATGTGGACTTTCTTGACTTTGTCCGTCGCGAGCATTGCGGCGCGTCCTCGGCCAGCGGCCGTTATGGGTCGGTCGCACGATCACTATATAGTCATAGTCGACAAAGCCGCTGCGCGCAGTCGGCTTGATCTTTTTACACCCTGGTCCGCTCGCCCGTCTCGGATGAGCGCAGGATCGCGGCGATCAGCCGGTGCACCTTCAGCGCCTCGCGGCCGGTAACGGCCGGGTCGCGATCCTGTTCGATCGCGTCGAGGAAATCCTCGATCACCGCGCGGTGGTGCTGATGCGGGAAGGCCATCGGGTCGGCGCCCGCGCCGCCTCCCATCGCACCGTCGTCGACCGTCTTGTCCGTGCCGTCGTGGAAATGAGCGATCATCTTCGCGCCTTCGATGCGCGCCATGCCTTTGGTGCCGATGATGTCGACCGCGTCTGGAATGCCCGGATAGGCGGTGGTGGTGGCGCTGATCGAACCGATGCCGCCGCCGGCGAATTTCGCTGCCGCCATAGCAAGGTCTTCCGTCTCCATCCGGTGCACCGGGCTGGTGACGGCATAGCCGGTCACCTCGACAGGCAGGCCGGCCAGCGAGATCATCAGGTCGAGCGTGTGGATCGCCTGGGTGAGCAGCACGCCGCCGCCGTCGCGCGCCTTCGTGCCGCGGCCGGGCTGGTCGTAATAGCTCTGCGGCCGCCAGTTGTAGAGCCGCGCCGAAGCGCTGACGATGTCGCCCAGCCGTCCCTCGCGGACCAGTCCGGCAAGCGCCGCGCTGACGGGACGAAAGCGGTGCTGCAACACGACGCCGAGTTTCATGCCGGATTGTTCCACCACAGTGGCGAGTTCCTCGGCGCGTTCGAGGCTGGTCTCAAGCGGCTTTTCGAGAAGCACGTGCTTGCCGGCTGAAACCGCCCGGCGGACGAGGTCGAGATGCGTGTTGGGCGGGGTGAGCATGAACACCGCATCGATCGCCGGATCGTCAAGGACCGCGTCGAGCCTGTCGGCGACGGGAAAGCCGTAGGCGTCGGAAAAAGCCCGTCTGCGCTCGGCGCTTGGACTAAAGGCTGCCTTGACCTCGACGCGCTCCTTCAGATCCTGAAGGCTCCTGGCGTGCGGCGTCGATGCCATCCCGAGCCCGACGATGCCGATCCGTTTCATGCTGTCCTCCCGAACGGCCGGACGATAGCGTCCGAAAAGTCATCATACAACCTCTTGATTTTTGTACGTTGACATCTGTGCGGCCGCGCCAATACGGTTGCGCTTCCAGACGAGGGAGGAAGCTGGAGCGATGGGCGCCTTGATCGCCGACGATCTTCTCTTTCCAGCCGAGAGCGGTCCGCGCGCGATTGCGCGGGACCTCTATGCGGTGGTGAAAGACCTGCCGATCGTCAGCCCGCACGGCCACACCGATCCGCGCTGGTATGCGCTGGATGAGCCGTTCCCCGATCCGGCGCAGCTTCTCGTCGTGCCCGACCACTACATCTTCCGTATGCTCTTCAGCCAGGGTGTGCGGCTCGAGGATCTCGGCGTTCCCGTCCTCGACGGCTCGACCGTGGAGACGGACGGGAGGACGATCTGGAGACGCTTCGCCGAGCATTATTATCTTTTCCGCGGCACGCCGACCCGGCTCTGGTTCGACTACACGCTGGAGAAGCTGTTCGGCATCGAGGAGCCGGTGACCGCGGCGACCGCCGACGCTCACTACGACAGGATAGCAGCGCTGCTCGCGACCGATGATTTTCGCCCCCGCGCGCTGTTCAAGCGCTTCAACATCGAGGCGATCGCCACGACCGAAGGCGCGCTCGACGATCTGAAATGGCACCGGATGATCCGCGAGAGCGGCTGGGAGGGACGCGTGGTGACGGCCTACAGGCCGGACTCGGTCGTCGATCCGGATTTTGAGGGCTTTCCCGGCAATCTGGAAAGGCTCGGCGAAATCACCGGCTGCGACACCGGCACGTGGGCCGGCTATCTCGACGCGCATCGTCGGCGGCGCGCCTTTTTCAAGGAATTCGGCGCCACCTCCAGCGATCACGGACACCCGAGCGCCGAGACGGCCAACCTGTCCGACGCGGCGGCGGAGGAGCTGTTCAACCGCATCCGGCGCGGCTCCGACGACGAGCGCCAGCGGCGCCTGTTCCGTGCGCAGATGCTGACCGAGATGGCGAAGATGAGCCTGGAGGACGGGCTTGTCCTGCAGATCCATCCGGGCTCCTTCCGCAACCACTCGCCGGCGATGATGGCGCGCTTCGGGCGCGACAAGGGTTTCGACATCCCGACCCGCACCGACTACGTGGCCGCGCTGAAGCCGCTGCTCGACGCGGTCGGCACCGAAACGGGCCTCTCGGTCATCGTCTTCACGCTCGACGAGACCAGCTACGCACGCGAACTCGCGCCGCTCGCCGGCGTCTATCCTGCGCTGAAACTCGGACCTGCCTGGTGGTTCCACGACAGTCCCGAGGGTATGCGCCGCTTCCGCGAGATGACGACGGAGACGGCCGGCTTCTACAACACGGTCGGCTTCAACGACGACACCCGCGCCTTTCCATCCATACCGGCCCGTCACGACGTGGCGCGCCGGGTCGATTGCGCTTTTCTCGCCCGCCTCGTCTCGGAGCACCGCCTGAGGGAAGAGGAGGCGCACGAGCTTGCGCAGGAACTGGCCTATACGCTGGCGAAGAAGGCGTACCGGCTTTGAGTGGGCAATAGCGCCCGAGGACGATGCAAACGGGAGGAGACCATGTTGCATTTCACGAGACTGGCAGGTGCGACGCTGCTTGCCACGGCTTTGATGGCCGGCACCGCTTTCGCACAGACGATGCTGCGTTCGTCAGACACGCATCCGGATGGCTATCCGACCGTCGAAGCGGTGAAGTACTTCGGCGAACTGGTCAAGGATCGCACCCAGGGGCGCTATTCGGTAGAGGTCTATCACTCGGCGCAGCTCGGCCAGGAGGCCGACACGATCGAGCAGGTGCGCTCCGGCGTCATCGACCTCAATCGCGTCTCCATGGCACCCTGGAACAGCCTGGTGCCGCTGACCACGATCCCGTCGCTGCCCTATCTCTTCACCTCGCCGGACCACGCCCGCAAGGTGATGGCGGGCGAGATCGGCGATGAGGTCGCCAAGGGCTTCGAAGACCATGGCGTCGTCGTGATCGCCTTCTACGACGGTGGCGCGCGTTCGTTCTACAACGCCAAGAAGCCGATCAATTCCGTGGCCGACATGGCGGGGCTGAAGTTCCGCGTGATCCAGTCGGACGTGTTCGTCGACATGGTCGGCGCGCTCGGCGCCACCGCGACGCCGATGCCCTACGGCGAGGTCTACTCGTCGATCGAGACGGGCGTCATCGACGGCGCCGAGAACAACTTCCCGAGCTACGAATCGGCGAAGCACTTCGAGGTGGCGAAGAACTACTCGCTCGATGAGCACACCATCGTGCCCGAGGTCTTCGTGATGTCGAAAGCGGCATGGGACAAACTCAGCGACGAAGACAAGGCGATCTTCAAGCAGGCCGGCAAGGAATCGATGGAGAAGCAGTGGGAGCTGTGGGATGCCCGCGTCGCCCAGTCCCGCAAGATGGTCGAAGAGGCCGGATCGCAGATCACCACGCCGGACAAGCAGCCTTTCATCGACGCGATGAAGCCGGTCTACGAGAAATACGTCAACACGCCTGAGCTTAAGGACTTCGTCGCCCGGATCCAGGCGGTGAAGTGACGAGCTGACCGGGCCGGGCGCTTCGCGTCCGGTCCCGGGGCCGAATGGAGAGGCGACATGCCCGAACCGATCAGCATTGGGGAAGTTCCGTACGTCGAACGGCCGCGCCTGAACGCCGTCGGCAAGGTGTTTTCGACACTCTCCAACGGCGCGCTGTACCTGGCTGGAATTGGCTTGGTCGTGATGACGGCAATCGTGTTCTGGCAAGTTTTCCTGCGCTACGTGATGAACCACTCGAATGCCTGGACCGAGCTCACCTCGATCATGCTGATGAGCTGGTTCATCTTCCTGGGATCGGCGGTTGGCGTTCGCGAGAACTATCACCTCGGCTTCGACGTGCTGCTCTACGTGCTGCCGCCCGGATCGAAGAAGGTGCTGCGCACCATCTCCGATCTCGTGGTGTTCGCCTTCGCGGCGGGCATGATCTGGTATGGATGGACGCTGATGCGCCTGCAATGGAACGAGGTCATGCCTTCGCTCGGCATATCAGGCGCCTTCCGCTATCTGCCGCTGACGGCGGGCGGCGTGCTGATCGCGCTTTTCTCCCTGGAGCGCATGGCCTTGCGCTGGTCGGGCGTCGACGTCGACAAGGATCTCCACGAAGAGGACGAAATCCCGTCGGTGGCGCAGGTGAGGGAAGTCTGATGGCCTCGCTCATTCTCTTCGGCGTCTTCACGCTGCTCATGCTGATCGGCACGCCGATCGCGTTCTGCCTGGGCGCGGCGAGCTTCGCCGCCATCGTCTATATGGGCCTGCCTCCGCTGGTCATCTTCCAGCAGATGAACTCCGGCATGAGCGTCTTCACGCTGCTCGCCATTCCGTTCTTCATCTACGCCGGCGACCTGATGGTGCGTGGCGGCATCGCTCAGCGCATCGTGAATTTCGCCGGCTCGCTTGTCGGCCACATGCGCGGCGGCCTCGGCCAGGTGAACATCGCGGCGTCAACGCTGTTCGGCGGCATCTCGGGTTCGGCGGTGGCCGAAGCCGCGGCGGTCGGCGGGCTGATGATCCCGCAGATGAAAGCGCGCGGCTACGGTGCGGACTACGCCGTCAACGTCACCTCGATGGCGGCGCTGATCGCGCTGCTGCTCCCGCCGTCGCACAACATGATCATCTATTCGATCTCTGCCGGCGGGAAGATCTCGATCGCCGACCTCTTCACGGCCGGCATCATCCCCGGCCTGCTGTTCGCGTTGTCGCTGATGGTGACCGCCTATATCGTGGCGCGATCGAGAGGCTATCCGACCGAGCCCTTCCCCGGCTTCAGGCGCGTCGGCTGGTTCCTGCTCAACGCGCTGCCGGGCTTGCTGCTCATTGCCATCATCTTCGGCGGCGTTCGCTCGGGCGTGTTCACCGCGACTGAAAGCTCCTGCATCGCGGTGGTCTACGCACTGCTGGTGACGCTGCTGATCTATCGCCAGCTCAACTGGGCGGCCTTCGTGCACGCTACGCTCGGGGCGGTTCGCACCACCGCGATGGTACTGCTCATCATTGGAACGGCAGCCTCGTTTGCGTGGCTGATGGCCTACATGCGGATACCCGCCCAGTTGATCGCCTGGATGGGTGCGGTGTCGGAAAATCCGTTCGTCATCCTGCTCTTGATAAACGTCATCCTGCTGGTGCTGGGCACCTTCATGGACATGGGGCCGACCATCATCATCGCAACCCCGATCTTCCTGCCGGTGGCCATGCACTACGGCATCGACCCGGTGCATTTCGGGGTCATCCTGATCCTCAACCTCGGCATCGGATTGAACACGCCCCCGGTCGGCGCGGTGCAGTTCGTCGCCTGCGCGGTCGGCAAGATCACAGTCTGGCAGGCGATGCGGTCGATCTGGCCATTCTATGGCGCCAGCCTTGTCGTGCTGGGCTTGGTGACGTACGTGCCGGCGCTGTCGCTCTGGCTGCCGAGCGTCTTCAAATAGGATGTTATCGCGATGCCCGATGCTGTCGCCGAGACCAGAACTGAACGCAAGCCGAAATTGTCGGAGCGGGTGGTGACAGCGCTGCGCAGCCAGGTGATGTCGGGCGTGATCGCGCCCGGCCAGAAGCTGCCGACCGAGAACCAGCTGACCGAGACCTTCGGGGTCAGCCGCACCGTCATCCGCGAGGCGATGGCGACTTTGGCCGCCGACGGGCTGGTCGAGCCGCGCCAGGGCGCCGGCGTCTTCGTGCGGGACCATCCGACGCTCGCTTTCGGCTCGATCAGCCTCGACGTCGGCAACAAGATCAGCCAGGCGATCAATGTGCTCGAGGTGCGCATGGGCATCGAGATCGAGAGCGCGGGGCTGGCGGCATTGCGCAGGAACAGCGCCCAGGAAGCGCAGATCCAGGAAGCCTTCTTCGAGTTCGAGCGGCTGCTGACGCTCGGCCAGGCCACCGGCAAGACCGATTTCGCATTCCACCGCGCGATCGCCGTGGCGACCAACAATCCCTTCTATGTCGAGGTGCTGGATGCGCTAGGGGCGCGGACCATCCCCTGCGACGTGACTTCACCCTGGGGCACGGAAAGCGTGCTGACGCGCGAATACCAGGAAGGATTGCAGCGCGAGCATCTCGTCATTCTCAACGCCATCTCGGCCAGCGATCCCCAAGGCGCGCGGGACGCGATGCGGCAGCACCTGTCGGCCAGCCAGGAACGCTACCGCCGCCGCCTGCGCGGCCAGCAGGCCGAATATCTGGCCGGAGTCGGCCGGTTCCGGACTGCCCAAGTTTGAATTGGAACGATGACATGACAGTCGACTACACGTCCCGCTACGCGACCGATCCACAGGCCGCGGCCGCCATGGCGACAGACGAGCTGCGCAGCCATTTCCACATCGGCGACCTGTTCCGTCCGGGGCGTATCAGCCTGACCTACACGCATTACGACCGCATGATCGTTGGCGGCGCCGTGCCGACCGACGGCACACTGGAGCTTGCGGCGATCAAGCCGACGGGCACGAAGAACTTTCTCGACCGCCGCGAGCTGATCGCGGTCAACATCGGCGGTGCGGGAACGGTTGAGGCGGCCGGCGAGAAGCACCGGCTGGAGCCGCGCGACATGATCTATGTCGGCATGGGCGCCGGAACGGTGCGCTTCTCCACGGCCGATGCCTCGTCGCCGGCGAAATTCTACCTGCTCAGTGCGCCGGCGCACCAGACGCACCCGACGAAGGTGATCCGCATCGGCGACGCCAAGCGGCTCGACCTCGGCAGCCAGAAGACCTCGAACGAGCGTTCGATCTTCCAGTTCATCCATGCCGAGGGCGTGAAGACCTGCCAGCTCGTCGTCGGCATGACGCAGCTCGCCGAAGGCTCCGTCTGGAACACCATGCCGGCCCATGTGCACGACCGCCGCATGGAGGTCTATCTCTACTTCGACCTGCCCGAGACGGCGCGCGTCTTCCACCTGCTCGGCGAGCCCGACGAGAC
>DATDJN010000066.1:0-2595 GCA_036520515.1 Rhizobiaceae bacterium | reverse complement strand
GATCACCAGCCCGACGAGGCCGCTGATGCCGATGACCAGCCCGACGAGATAGAGGATGTAGACGACCAGCGCGTTGGTCGGGCCGGGCTCCAGCCAGCCGTCGGTCTGGCGGGGTGCCGCGGGCGGCGAGCTGTTGGTCATGATGCGCTCTCCTCCATTGTTGCCGGGAACGTAGCAGCTTCGGCGGCGGCTGCCATTCTCCCGGGATTGAGCAGGCCCTTGGGGTCGAACTCGGCCCTCAGCCTCGCCGACAGCGCGGCGAGCGCCGGCGCCTGGGGTTCGAATACCGGCACGGCGGCGCGCCATGCGGGGCTCGCGCGCATCAGCGTCGCGTGGCCGCCGCCGAACTGCCGGATCAGCCTGCGCAGCGCCTCGGCCTCGGGCTCGGCCTCCATCCGCAGCCAGACGAGGCCGCCCTGCCAGTCGTAGAAGACGTCGGCGCCGGCTACCATGCGCAGCCCCAGCACCATCTTGTGCGCTTCCGAAGGCGCCATGGAGACCCGCCAGACGGGCCGTTGCGTTCCGTCGGCGAAGGGCGCGCAGTCGCGGATGTCGCGCCACAGCGTCTTCGAGTTCCGGCCTGTCATCTCCTCGATCGGGCCGGCGTTCCTCAGCAGGGTCTTCAGCGTCTCGACCCGCCAGGCGACCGACGGTCCGAAGCCCTCGACGCGCAGCAGCGTCGCCGCGTCAGCGCCGCGCATGTCGCTCGCCATCCGCTCGGCCACGCCGTAGGGAAGGTGGGCCGCGCCCGAGACCTCGGCGCTGGAGCCCATGGCCAGCGCCATCGCGGCGGTCGCATCCTCGTCGATGAGGCCGCGGATCGCCAGCGTCGTCTCCGTCTCGGCGGCGGGCAGCACCTTGATCGTCACGTCGGTGAGCACGCCGAGCGTGCCCCATGAGCCGGTCATAAGCTTGGAGAGGTCGTAGCCGGTGACGTTCTTCACGACGCGCCCGCCCGACTTGAAGGCCTCGCCCCGCCCCGACACGACGTTGACGCCGAGTATGTGGTCGCGCGCCGCGCCCGCCTTCAGCCGGCGCGGCCCCGACAGGTTGGCCGCGATCGCCCCGCCGATCGTGCCGCCCTTGCCGCCGCGCGTGTCGTGGGAAAGAAGCCGCGAGCAGTCCATCGGCTCGAAGGCCAGCTCCTGCCCGTTCTGGGCCAGCAGCCGCTCGATGTCGGCGAGCGGTGTGCCGGCCTTGGCCGACAGCACCAGTTCCTCCGGCTCGTAGAGCGTGACGCCCGACATCGCAGACAGGTCGATCGCATGCTCGCAATGCGAGGGACGGCCGATGCCGCGCTTCGAGCCGTGGCCCAGGATCTCGACCGACGCGTCTTCCGCGAGCGCCCATTCGACGGCGGTCGCCACGTCCTGGGCGGTGAAGGGGAGGAAGGTGGTCATGGGCGAGCTTGGCAGCTGGAGATTGGCGAAAGTCGCGGTGCAGGCCAATCTCCCCCCTTGTGGGGGAGATGTCCGGAAGGACAGAGGGGGGCGACGTAGGGCGCGAACATAAAAAGGCTAAAACCTCGGGATGCTCGGAAACGGCAGCTTGCCATCAGAGACATGCATGCGGCCAAGCTCGGCGCAGCGGCGAAGCTGCGGGAACACTTTTCCGGGATTGAGCAGGTGGTTGGGGTCGAAGGCGCATTTCACCCGCATCTGCTGGTCGAGGTCGATCTGGTTGAACATCTCGCCCATCAGGTCGCGCTTTTCGACGCCGACGCCGTGCTCGCCGGTCAGCACGCCGCCGACCTTCACGCAGAGCCGCAATATGTCGGCGCCGAAGGCTTCCGCCTTGTCGAGCTCGCCCGGCCTGTTGGCGTCGTAGAGGATGAGCGGATGCAGGTTGCCGTCGCCGGCATGGAACACGTTGGCGACGGCGAGCCCGTATTTCTGCGACAGCTCGCGCATGCCGGCGAGCACCTTGGGCAGTTCCTTGCGCGGGATCGTGCCGTCCATGCAGTAATAGTCCGGCGAGATGCGCCCGACCGCCGGGAAGGCCGCCTTGCGCCCTGCCCAGAAGGCCAGCCGCTCCTCCTCCGAGGTCGAGATGCGGCAGGTCGTCGACCCGTTCCTGAGGGCGATCGCCTCCACGAGGCCGATCAGGTGGTCCACCTCGACGCTTGGCCCGTCGAGCTCGACGATCAGCAGCGCCTCGACGTCGAGCGGATAGCCCGCATGCAGGAAGTCCTCGGCCGCCTTGATGGCGGGCCGGTCCATCATCTCCATGCCGCCGGGGATGATGCCGGCGCCGATGATGTCGGCGACGCACTGGCCGCCCTGTTCGCTGGTCGGGAAGCCGATCAGCAGCGCGCGCGCCGTGTCCGGCTTCTTGAGGATGCGCACGGTGACCTCGGTCACCACGCCGAGCAGACCCTCCGAGCCGGTCATCACGCCGAGCAGGTCGTAGCCGCCGCTGTCGAGGTGCTTGCCGCCCAGGCGGATCACCTCGCCATCCATCAGCACCATCTCGATGCCGAGCACGTTGTTGGCGGTCAGCCCGTATTTCAGGCAATGCACGCCGCCGGAATTTTCCGCCACGTTGCCGCCGATCGAGCAGGCGATCTGCGAGGACGGGTCCGGCGCGTAGTAAAAT
>DATDJN010000065.1:0-6942 GCA_036520515.1 Rhizobiaceae bacterium | reverse complement strand
TTCCCGATCCGTGTCCGGATCCTGTTCCAGATCCTTCTGCACCGCAGGTGTTCTCAAAAGCTTCTCGATCCGTTCCGCTTCATCGAATCGTTCGTCGACGCGGAAGCGAAGGTCAGGTGCAAATTTCAGGTTAACGCGCCGCGCGATCTCGCCGCGCACGAATTTCTTGTTGCGCTCGAGCGCAGCGATGACGACCTCGGTGTCGCGGCCACCGAGCGGCATCACATAGACTGTCGCGAGCTTCAGGTCGGGTGACATCCGCACCTCCGGCACGGTGATGATGTGACCTTCAAGATCCGCATCATGCACGTTGCCTTGCGCCAGAATCTCGGCCATCGCGTGGCGAACCTGTTCGCCGACGCGCAGCTGCCGCTGCGAGCCTCCGCCTGGCGCGGAACTCTTCTTCTGATGATGGCGTGGCATGGTTGGAAATCACCTCGTCATGCCCGTGTTTGGGACACGGGCATTGTCATTTGTCCTGTTGAAACGAAGAGGGGTGGATGGCCGGAAAAATCCGGCCATCGCACTCCCGCAATTTCAGCTCAAAAAGATCCGGACGCTTCGGTAAGATTTGGACTTACAGGGAGCGCTGGATCGTCTCTACGCGGTAACACTCGATCACGTCACCGGCACGCATGTCGTGGTAGTTCTCGAAGGCCATGCCGCATTCCTGACCGGACTGGACTTCCTTCACTTCGTCCTTGAAGCGCTTCAGCGTCGACAGCTTGCCTTCGTGCACGACGACGTTGTCGCGGATCAGGCGCACATTGGCGCCGCGTTCCACGGTGCCGTCGGTGACGCGGCAGCCGGCGACCTTGCCGACCTTGGAGATGTTGAAGATCTCCAGGATCGAGGCATTGCCGAGCATGGTTTCGCGCAAGGTCGGCGCGAGCAGGCCGCTCATCGCCTTCTTCACGTCGTCCACGAGGTCGTAGATGATGTTGTAGTAGCGGATCTCGATGCCGTTGCGCTTGGCGGCCGCAGCGGCCTCCTTGTTGGCACGAACCGAGAAGCCGATGATCGCGGCGTTGAAACCTTCCGCCAGCGTGACGTCGGATTCGGAGATGCCGCCGACGCCTGCATGCAGGATGCGGGCGGCGACTTCCTCGGTGCCGAGTTTCTCCAGCGAACCCAAAATGGCTTCGAGCGAGCCCTGCACGTCGGCTTTCACGATCAGCGGGAATTCCTTGCGGCCCGCGGTCTTGAGCTGCGACATCATCTGCTCGAGCGAGCCGCGCATACCGGAGATCGAGGCGGCGGCATTCTCGCGCTTCTGATGGGCGCGGTAGCTCGTGACCTGGCGGGCGCGGGCTTCGTTCTCGACGACCGCAAGGCGGTCGCCGGCTTCCGGCGGGCCGTTGAAGCCGAGCACCTCGACCGGCACCGACGGTCCGGCCTCGTCAAGGTTCTCGCCCTGGTCCGAAATCAGCGCACGGACGCGGCCCATTTCGGCGCCGGCCACGATGATGTCGCCGACCTTGAGCGTGCCGCGTTGCACCAGCACGGTGGCGACCGGACCGCGGCCGCGATCGAGCTTGGCTTCGATCACGGTGCCTTCTGCGGGGCGTTCCGAATTGGTCTTGAGGTCGAGCAGTTCGGCCTGCAGCGCGATCATCTCGAGCAGCTTGTCGAGATTGGTCTTGTTCTTGGCGGAAACCTCGACGTCGACGACGTCGCCGCCGAACGATTCGACCTGAACCTCGTGCTGCAGCAGTTCGGTGCGCACGCGCTCCGGCCTGGCGTCGGGCTTGTCGATCTTGTTGATCGCCACGATCATCGGCACCTTGGCCGCCTTGGCGTGGTTGATCGCCTCGATCGTCTGCGGCATGACGCCGTCATCGGCCGCGACCACCAGGATCACGATATCGGTGACCTTGGCGCCGCGGGCGCGCATCGCGGTGAACGCGGCGTGGCCGGGCGTATCGATGAAGGTGATCTTCTTGCCGCTTTCCGGCGAGGTCACCTGATAGGCGCCGATATGCTGGGTGATGCCGCCGGCTTCGCCCGACACCACGTTGGCGTGGCGGAGCGCGTCGAGCAGCGAGGTCTTGCCGTGGTCGACATGGCCCATCACGGTGACGACCGGCGAGCGCGGCTCGGTGTCGCTGGAATCGTCGACGACGTCGAACAGGCCCTCCTCGACGTCGGACGCGGCGACGCGCTTGACGGAGTGGCCCAACTCTTCGGCGATCAGCTGCGCGGTGTCGGCGTCGATCACGTCGGTGATCTTGTGCATCGCGCCCTGCTTCATCAGCATGCGGATGACGTCGACCGCGCGCTCCGACATGCGGTTGGCGAGTTCCTGGATCGTGATCGCTTCCGGAATCGTGACCTCGCGGATCAGCTTTTCCTTCGGCTCGTTGGAGGCGTGTCCCTTCAGGCGCTGGGTGCGGCGGCGGAACGAGGCGATCGACCGTTCGCGGACGTCGTCGGCATTGAGCGCGGTGACCAGCGTCAGGCGGCCGCGTTCCTTTTGCGGACCCGGCTTCTGGGTGGTCTTGGGGGGCACCACGGGGCGCATGGCGCCGCCGGGGCCGCGGCGAATCTGGCGCGGACCTTCATCCTCGTCGGAACCGTCGGCAGCCACACCGGGCGCGCGTGCCGGAGGCACCGCTGCAGCCGGACGGGCGGCGCCGGGACGGGCAGCCGCGGGACGGGCCGTCGCCGCCGGCGTTGCCGCGGCAGGCTTGGCCTCGCCTTCGCCAAATCGCTTCTTGGCCTCGACTTCGGCCTTGCGCCTGGCTTCCTCTTCCAGCCGGTGCCGCTCTTCCTCGGCCTTGCGGCGGGCCTCGGCGGCTTCGCGTTCGGCCTGTTCGATGCCCTCGCGGCTGGCGCGGCGCCTGGCTTCTTCCTCGGCCAGCCGCCGTTCCTCGACTTCGCGCACCTTGGCGTCGGCCAGCGCGCTGGCGCGGGCGGAACGTTCGTCTTCCGTCAGCGTGCGCAGCACCACGCCCGAACCGCTGCGCGGCGCGGAGGGTGCTGAGGCCGGGCGTGACAGCGGGGCCCTGGCCGGCGCCGGCTTGGCAGCGACCGGCTCGGGCGCATGGGTTTCAGTGGCGGGCGCGTCGCCGCCGACGCGGCGCTTGCCACGCTTTTCCACCACGACCTGCTTGGTCCGGCCATGGCTGAAACTCTGGCGCACGGTGCCCGTCTCGACCCGCGGCTTCAGCGTCAAGGTCTTGGTCGGGACACTCAGAGTCTTGTCGCCAGGCGTTTTGGTATCAACCATTCAGCAGTCCTAATCTCGTTTGCGTTGTGCGTATCCGCACCGTCATTGAAGCAAGGCTTCGGAACCAATCGTCGTCCGTCAGAATTTCTGGCCGCCATCCCCGGTCTTGTCGTCGTCGTCCATCCGGTATCGAACCAGGATCTGGCAGCGCGACAGGAACGTTTTGCTCGCCGGGCCCGCGAGCAGGGCAGCATGTATCACATTTGACCGGCCCAGTGCCAAATCCAATTGTGCCGAGGTTAAAGCGGTAACGATCGGTAAACCGCGCGATTCACCGGCATTTCCGGTTCTTTGCCCGGCGATCGCGTCCAATTTGCGGATTCCGTCGGCCGCACCGTCGGAAGCGTGAATCAGAGCTGCAGCCCTGCCCTGTTCGAGCAGGCCCTCGACCTTGGCAAACCCGGAAACGACCTGACCGGCCTTGGCCGCCATGGCCAGCGCCTCGGTGCAGCTTCGTTCCAGCAGGGCCTCGGTATCGGCGGGAAGGGTCGCCGCGGCGCGAACGTCGCGCTTGAACCCACGGCTAAATTGGTGACGCCGCACCGCTTCCGCAACGGTCCGGCGCGAGGCCCGGACCCACAGGCCGCGGCCGGGCAGCTTGCGCTTCAAATCGGGGATCACTTCGCCCGACGGGGCGACCACGAACCGGATCAGTTCGTCGATCGGCCGGACCTCGCGACTGACCGCGCACATCCGCATGGTCGCGGACTTGTCGGTCCGCGGCCCATGGTCGAGATCGGGGTCAGCCAAAGCGAGCATGCCTGTCTAGTAGCTCCGGTCATCTGCGCACGGTCGGCGCGCAGAAAGGATTGTCGGTTTTGCGGAACCGCCGCATTACGCCGTCTGGTCTTCGGGGGTCTCGGTCGCCTCGGACTGCTTGGCGAGCTCGGCCTCGGTGATCCAGCCGGCAAGGACGCGGGCCTGCATGATCATGCGTTCGGCGTCGTCGCGGGAGATCTCGTTGGCGTCCAGAATGCCGGGATGCTTGGTCGGCTCGCTGCCTTCCTTGCGCTCGGTCCAGCCGACCAGATCGTCGGTCGCGCAGCCCGCCAGGTCCTCGATGGACTTGATGTCGTTCTCGCCGAACTTGACCAGCATCTTCGAGGTCACGCCGGGCACCGTCTTCAAAGCATCATCCACACCGAGCTCCTTGCGCTTGTTTTCCAGCTCCGTTTCGAGCTGTTCCAGATATTCACGCGCCCGGCTCTGCAGCTCGTTGGCGGTTTCCTCGTCGAAGCCTTCGATCCCGGCCAGTTCCTTGACGTCGACCAGCGCGAGTTCCTCGACCGAAGTGAAGCCTTCCGACGCCAGCAACTGGCCGACGACCTCGTCGACGTTCAGCGCTTCCATGAACACCCGCGTGGAGTTCTCGAAGTCGGCCTGCCGGCGCTCGGATTCTTCCTGTTCGGTGAGGATGTCGATGTCCCAGCCCGTCAGTTGCGAGGCGAGGCGCACGTTCTGGCCGCGGCGGCCGATCGCCAGCGAGAGCTGGTTGTTGGTGTCGGGAACCACGACCTCGATCCGCTCGCGGTCCTCGTCGATCACGACCTTGGCGACTTCGGCCGGCGCCAGCGCGTTGACGACGAAGGTCGCAATGTCGGGCGACCACGGAATGATGTCGATCTTCTCGCCCTGCAGTTCGTTCACCACCGCCTGCACGCGCGAGCCGCGCATGCCGACGCAGGCGCCGACCGGATCCACCGAGGAATCCCGGGAAATAACCCCGATTTTCGCGCGCGAGCCGGGATCGCGGGCCACCGCCTTGATCTCGACGATGCCGTCATAGATTTCCGGCACTTCCTGCGCGAACAGTTTCGCCATGAACTGCGGATGGGTGCGGGAGAGGAAGATCTGCGGCCCGCGGGTTTCGCGGCGGACATCGAAGATGTAGGCGCGGACGCGGTCGCCGTTGCGGAACACCTCGCGCGGCAGCATTTCGTCGCGGCGGATGATGGCTTCGCCGCGCCCGAGATCGACGATCACGCTGCCATATTCGACGCGCTTGACGATGCCGTTGACGATGTCGCCGATGCGGTCCTTGAATTCCTGGTATTGCCGGTCGCGCTCGGCCTCGCGCACCTTCTGCACGATCACCTGCTTGGCGGATTGCGCGGCGATGCGGCCGTATTCCAGCGGCGGCAGCGTATCGGCGATGGTGTCGCCGACCTGGGCGCCCGGGTTGGCGCGCTGCGCATCCGCCAGCGAAATCTGGTTCGAGGAGTTTTCGACCTGGTCGACCACCAGCATGTGGCGCGACAGCCGCAGTTCGCCCTTCTTGGCGTCGATCTCGGCGTGAACGTCGGTCTCGCTGCCGTAACGGGCGCGGGCCGCCTTGGCGATGGCGTCTTCCATCGCAGCGATCACGATCCCGCGGTCGATCGACTTTTCGCGGGCGACCGCGTCTGCGATCTGCAGCAGTTCGAGTTTGTTGGCACTGACGGCCATGGCCTTAGTCTCCTTCGGTAGGATCGATCTCGCCTCGGCGCAGTCGTTCTGCGGCGAGGCGGTGTTTCTTGGTATTGGTCGGCTCGGGCTTTTTGGGCTCGGGCTTCTTGCCGGGCTTCGGCCTCGGTTTATTGCTCCTGGCCGGATCGCTCTTCCTTGCATGCGGCGGGGGCGGCGGGGCCAACCCGAGATTCTGCTTCAATTCGCGCTCGGCCTGCTTGCCGCGCCGCATCGATTCCGCAATCAATTCGTCGGTCAGAACCAGCCGTGCGTCGGAAATGTCTTCCATCACCAGCAGCACGTCGGCATCTTCGCCCGGGCGTATGTCATCCCGATGTAGCTGCACGGCACCGCCTTCGACGGCGCCGAGCGTACCACGGAAACGCTTGCGGCCCTGATGGGCGACGGCCATTTCGATCTTGACGAGATGGCCGGCGTAACGTTCGAAATCGGAACGGCGCACCAGCGGGCGATCGATCCCCGGCGAGGAAATCTCGAGGCGGTAGGCGCGCTCGATCGGATCGGCGACGTCGAGCACCGGCGACAGCGCGCGCGAGATCGCCTCGCAATCCTCGATCTGCATCGTGCCGTCAGGCCGTTCGGCCATGATCTGGACGGTGCAGCCGGCCTCGCCTGAAATCTTGATCCGGACCAGCCGGTACCCCATTCCCTGCAGCACCGGTCCGGCCACCGCCGAGACCCGCGCGGCCGCACCCGGCTCGACGACGAGACGGGGCTCGGCCAAGAGTTCGGTATCCACGGAACCAGCAGTTGGATCGGTCATGTCCAGGGTCAAAAGCGTCTTACTTGCATGGGTTTAGGCCGGGCCTTAACCGGCGATCAGGCCGGTTCCCCGAACCGCGCCTTTGCAGGCCCTTCTGGGCCGGGCGCGTTCAGGTAATAAAAAAGAGCGGGTCCCGGGGGGCCCACTCTCAATACGCGATCGTATGAGAACCATAAGTTGGCGCGGATATAGCGGTTTTTGCGCAATTCGACAAGGCCCGAGGGCCCCGTTAAGTCTGATTTTGCCAAGCCTGCGACTACGGAGACAATCTAACCCTTCATTCATCAAGGCTGCCTAGATTTCCCGAAAGCCGGCAAACTCCCCGGTTTGGATGGGTTTATGATCGTTTCACCATCGTTGATTCCGGAACTCGACGACATCATCAGTGGTGGCGACCCCAGCCGCCGCGCCGATGCCGCGCGCCGTATCAGCGAGCTTTTCCTGCAGGGGGCGGCAAGCTTCCGCTCCGATCATGTCGATCTGT
>DATDJN010000064.1:0-25159 GCA_036520515.1 Rhizobiaceae bacterium | reverse complement strand
CGACATGAAGCTGTCGTGGATCATCGACAGCAGGTAGGGGAAGTCGATGCCGCGCGGATTGGCGAAGCGGATGACCAGCATCGACTCGTCGGGCGTCGGTATCCAGCGCGCGATGAAGGGGTTCGACGTGTCGACGATCGGCACGCGCTGGAAGTTGATGTCGGTGTGCGAGAATTGCGGGACGATGTAGCGCGTGTAGTCAGGCATGCGCCTGAGGATCACGTCCATCACGTCCTCGGTCGAATAGCCGCGGGTCGCGCGGTCCCGGTGAATCTTCTGGATCCATTCGAGGTTGATGACCGGCACGACGCCGATCTTCAGGTCGGCGTGCCTGGCGAGGTTGACCTTGTCGGTGACGACGCAGCCATGCAGCCCTTCGTAAAAGAGGAGCTGGCTCCCGGGGAATTCGCGCCATTCCGTGAACTTGCCGGGCGGCGTGCCGAGTTCTCTCGCCTCTTCCTCGTCATGGACATAGGTGCGGGTGCGGCCGGTGCCCTTGCGGCCGTATTCCTCGAAGACGGATTCCAGGATCTCGAGCTCGTTGGCCTCGACGTTGAAATGGGTGAAGTTTGGGTTGCCCCTCTTCTCCTCCTCGGCGACCTTTTCCTTCATTCCGGCGCGGTCGTAGCGATGGAAGGCGTCGCCCTCGATGAAGGCCGCCTCGATCTTCTCGCGGCGAAAAATGTGCTCGAAGATGCGCTTCACCGATGTCGTGCCTGCACCCGACGAGCCGGTGATCGAGATGATGGGATGCCTGGGGGACATGCTTCTCGACTCCGGTCAGGCTCGGAAGAGGCCGCGGTTGCCGAACAGCGGCGCGCGCTCGCCGATAGCGCTGGGCGCCGTGTGGTAGCGGGTGATGCGCTCGACCTCGCGCGCCGAGCCGAAGACCAGCGGCGTGCGTTGGTGCAGGCGCTCGGGCTCGATGTCGAGGATGCGGGTGACCGTGTCGGTGGCTGCGCCGCCGGCCTGCTCGATCAGGAACGCGATCGGGTTCGCCTCGTAGACGAGCCGCAGCCGACCCTGATGGTAGCCGTGCCGCCGGTCGCCTGGATAGAGAAAGACGCCGCCGCGGATCAGGATGCGGTAGCATTCGGCCGCCAGGCAGGCGAGCCAGCGCATGTTGAAATCCTTGTCGCGCGGACCCTCCGAACCCTTCAGGCAGTCGTCGACATAGAGCCGTACGGCCTCGTCCCAATGCCGGTAGTTGGAGGCGTTGACGGCGAACTCCTGGGTGCGGTGCGGGAGCATCCGGCTCTCATGCGCCTGGACGAAAGCGCCGAGCCGCGCCGAGAAGACGAAGACATGGGTGCCGCTTCCCAGCGACAGCACGAGCGCGAGCTGTGGCCCGTAGATGAAGAAGCCCGCGCCGAGTTGGTTCGCGCCCGCCTGCAAAAATGCGGCGGCCGGATCAGCGTCCGGCGCGCCTAAGGCAGGGAGGAGCGAGAAGATGGTGCCGATCGACATGTTGACGTCGATGCTGGAGGAGCCGTCGAGCGGATCGATCGCGACGGCGAGGGGTGCTGCGCTGTCGAGCAGAACCGGCTGCTCCAGCTCTTCGGAAGCATAGAGAGCGACCGGCGCATTCCGCATGGCGTGGAGGAAGATGTCGTCGGCAAAGACGTCGAGGTCTTTCTGGTTGTCGCCGGCGCCGTTGGTGCTGCCGCGCGTGCCCGCGAAGGCAGCCCCGAGCGCGCCGTGGCTGATGGTGTGGCGCACCTTGACCGCCGCCTCGGCAAGCTTGCGGACGGTGGCGGCGACCGCCTCCAGGCGCGCGTCCTCACCGCGAACGTAGGAGTTTAGGAAGGCATCGAGCGTCGGCGCGGTCATCGTCTCCTCCTGCGGCCTACCCCGGTGGGGGCGGTCGGCGTGGGAGGATGAGAACAAGCATGGGTTGATAAGTAAATTTTATTGCACTTACTTAAGCAGTAAAAATTTCTTACTGTTGAGTATGCGCAATCTCACGCTCAAGCAGCTCAGGGCTATCCAGGCGATCACCGCCCAAGGCAAAATCGTCAACGCCGCCAAGGCGTTGGGCCTCACTCCTCCGGCCGTCACCATCCAGCTCAAGCAGTTGGAGCAGGATGTCGGGCTGGCGCTGTTCGACCGTACCCAGGATGGCATGCGTCCGACTGCCGCAGGCCTGGCCATCATCGACGCGGCGCAGGCGATCGAGGAGCGGCTGCGCCTGCTGGAGGACCAGATCGACGCGATCAAGGGCGTGCGCGCGGGCAGCCTTCGGCTTGGCGTCGTCTCGACGGCGAAGTATTTCGCGCCGCGGCTGATGGCGGCCTTCATGAAGGAATATCCTGACATCGACATGCGGCTCCTGATCGGCAACCGCGCCGAGACGATCGCCAATCTGAAGAACCACGATGTCGATGTCGCGCTGATGGGCCGCCCCGCGAAGGACGTGCCGCTGCGCGCCTCGGCCTTCGGCGATCATCCGCTTGTCATCATCGCGCCGCCCGACCACCCGCTCGCCAGGGCGCGCGACATCTCCAAGGAACGGATCGCCGAAGAGCATTTCATGATCCGCGAGCCCGGCTCCGGCACGCGCATTTCGCTGGAGATATTCTTCAGCGAACTGCCCGGACGCATCGACGATCTCGGTTTCGAGATGGACTCGAACGAGACGATCAAGCAGGCGGTGATGGCGGGGCTCGGCATCGCCTTCATCTCGGCCCACACGGTTGCGCTGGAGGTCGAGGCCGGCCGTCTCGTCATCCTCGACGTGGCCGGCATGCCGATCCGCCGGCAATGGTTCGCGGTGATGCGCTCCGACCGCGCGATCTCGCCGGCCATGGCCACCTTCCACGACTTCCTGATGCGCAAGGGAGCGATGTATCTGCCGCTCGTCGGGCGACTGTATCCGGGGATATAAGGAATAGGGGGTGGACTGCGCGGTCCCCCCTATTCCTTATTCCCTGCTCCCTTGAGTACCTGACCCACCGTCTTCGCCAGCGCGTAAAGCCGCTGCTCGATGAGGGTCGGCACCTCGCAGACATAGGTGAGCGACTGCACGCGCTCTTCGAAGATGCGTGTTTCCCAGGTCAGCCTGTCGGTGCGGGCGGCGATCTCGTTGACGTTGGCGTCAGGCTTGCCGCGCAGGGCATCGACCTCCGAGGCCTCCTTGCGCAACCGCGCGGCGAGCGCGAGCTGATTGCGGGCGTAGCGGCCTATGCCGGAGATGACTTCCGAACGCTCATGGTCCATGTGCTCGAACAGGCCCTGCACAAGCATCGCCAACTGGTCCTCGGCCCGCTCCGCAGGCAGGCCGGCGGCGAATTCCTGTATCTGCTTCTGCGCGTCCGCGATCGGCAGGCGCCGGGCCGCGAGCTCCTCGACGAACTCGGAAATGCGATCGTCCTTCGACCAGTCCCTCGCCGAGGCCGGCAGTTCCGGCCCGGTCCATATCTGGCCGAACGACAGTTCCGGAACCTTGCGCTGGATGCACGGCCAGTCCGGGTCCTGGTTCGAGGCGGCGAGCGCCGATCCCGCAGCGGCCAATGCCACCGCAAGGACAATGGCGTTGCAGACTGGTCGCACCATCAGCCGTTTCCTCCCGTTGCCTGTTTCCTCACCATCAGCCCGCGCGAAGGATCGTAGGCAATGATGGCGCCGGCGAGGAATAGCGCGGTGCAGCCGACGACGACGGCGAGCGAAAGCCATTCGATCTGTCCGTAGAAGGAGAAGCGGATCAGTTCGACGGCATAGGTGAAGGGGTTGGCGAGGCAGATCTTGTAGAGAAGCGGGCTCGCCTCCTGGATGCGCCACAGCGGGTAGAGCGCGGACGATGCGAAATACATCGGGAAGATGACGAAGTTCATGACGCCGGCGAAGTTTTCCAGCTGCTTGATCATCGAGGACAGGAAGAGGCCGAGGGCGCCGAGCATCAGGCCCGCGAGGAATATCGCGGGCAGGCCGAGCAGGTAGCCGAACCAGGGCGGCCTCACACCCCAGAAGCGGGCGATGGCGAGGAAGACATAGACCTGCGCGATCGACACGATGACGCCGGCGAGCAGCTTCGAGACCAGCAGGAACCAGCGCGGGAAGGGGCTGACCAGCAGCGTGCGCATGTTGCCCATCTCGCGGTCGTAGACCATCGAGAGCGAGGATTGCATGCCCGAGAAGAGCAGGATCATGCCGACGAGGCCGGGGGTGATATAGACCTCGTAGAGCACGTAGGTCTTGTAGGGCGGGATGATCGACACGCCGAGCACCTGGCGGAAGCCGGCGGCGAAGATGAAGAGCCAGAGCAGCGGCCTGACCAGCGAGGAGACGAAACGTTCGCGCTGGTTGAGGAAGCGCAAGCCCTCGCGGATCAGGATGCCTTTCAGGCAGACGAGATAGCTGCGCATGCCGAAGGCCGGCAGGTCCAGCGGCGTTGCGGCGACGGTTGCCGTTTTTGTCTCGGACGACGCGGTCATGCCGCGTCCTCCGTAGTCGCGAGGGTGGCCCGTCTGGGATTGAGCTTGGCGAAGGCCTCGCCGATATTCTTCGTCCCTGTCGAGCGGACGATATCGGCGACGCCCGCATTGGCTACGAGGTTGCCCTCGACCAGCACCACGGCGTGGTCGCCTTCCTCGACCTCGTCGATCAGATGCGTAGCCCAGAAGGCGCTGATGCCTTCGGTCCGAACCAGCTCGCGTACGTTCGCGAGAATGCCGGCGCGGGACTGCACGTCCAGCCCGACCGTCGCCTCGTCCAGCAGCAGAAGGGGCGGGCGGTGCAGCAGGGCGCGGGCGATTTCGACGCGCCGCATCTGGCCGCCGGACAGACTACGCGCCTTGTCGTGCAGGCGACCACCCATCTCGACCGTCTCCAGCACGGCGTCGATGCGCTTTCTCGCCTCGGCGGAACCCAGCCCGTGCAGCGAGGCGTGGTAGGAGAGGTTCTGGTGGACGCTGAGGTCGAGGTCGAGCGTGCGCGCCTGGAAGACGATGCCGAGGCGGCGCAGCGCCTCGCCGGGCGCGCGGCTGATGTCGTGCCCGAAGATGCGGATCGCGCCGTGGCGCGTGTCGTAGAGATGGCTGATCAGCGAGAACAGCGTCGTCTTGCCCGCCCCGTTGAGGCCGAGCAGGACGGCGAAGGTCCCCGGCGCGATCGAGAAGGAGACGTCGTTCAGCGCCTTCTTCGCGCCGTAGGAATGGCTGACCCCGGCAACGTCGAGCGCCGCGATGCCATTTCCCGCCCCGCCGGTCCTTACATGCTGCACGGCTTCCTCGCGTCGTTCCCCTCCCCATTGGGGGGAGGTCGATCCGCCGGCGCCGCGAAGCGGCGTCGACGGATCGGGGTGGCTTCATGTTCTCCGAACCCGTCACGAAAGAACATAGAGCACTCACGTATCAAGGAGGAGTGATCCGGCGTCCTACTTGATCGTGATCGTACCCTTCATGCCCTTGTCCGCAAGGTCGGGCACGGACCAGGTGTAGACGCCCGGTCGTATCGTCGAGAACTGCACCTGCATGGTGCCGTCAGCGTCGAACTCCAGCCAGGCGGGGGCACCGTTCATATGCACCTCGAGGTCGTTGATGACGATCTGGTTGTTCCAGACGTTGCGGAAGAGATCGGTGAAGAACTTGTATTCAAGCCCGCCGGCGGCAGTGATCTTCCAGCGGTAGCCCTGGCCCGAGATGAGCTCGAAATCCTTCTGGTTGACGGTGAACTGGTCCTCCTTCGAGCCGAGGATCAGCTCTGGCACGTCCTTGCTCGCGCGCGTGGGCTTTTCGGCCGGCGCCGTGGCCTCGACGGCTGGCTGCGCGTCGTCATCGTCGTCGTCATCGGCCCATACAGGGCCCTGGGAGGCGGTGAAGCCGACCAATGCCGCGAATGCGATCACCGAAAATCTTCTCATTGTTTCCATCCCTTTGCTGTTGCCGTCCTTAAAAACCGAGGCTGCGTCAATTGGGCGACACGACCACGCCCCACGGGAGCGCGCCCACCGTCACCGACTGGACGGGCTCGTCGGTCGCCACGTCGATGAAGGTGATGTCGTTGGAGACGCCGTTGGTGCTGATGATGGTTTTCTGGTCGGGCGTGAAGGCGAGCTGCCAGACGCGCTGGCCGACCAGCACGTATTTCTCCACCTCGTAGGTCCCGGTGTTGATCACCGCGACATGGTTCGCCGGCCCGAGCGCCACATAGGCCTTCTTGCCGTCGGCGGTGATGCGCACGCCGACTGGCTGGATCGCCTCGGCGCGCAGGCCGGGGATCTCGAACGTGATCTTCTGCTTGATCTCGCGCGTCTCGTTGTCGATCACCGAGACGGTGCCGCCGATCTCCGCGCTCACCCAGGCCTCTTTTCCGTCCGGCGTGAACTCGACGAAGCGCGGGCGGGAGTCGACCAGTACGTTATGCGTGATCTCGTGCGTATCGGTGTCGATGAAATGCGCCATGTTCGTCGTTTCCGACGTGTTCACCATGGTCTTGCCGTCCGGACTGACGCCCATGCCTTCCGGCTCGACGCCGACCGGGATCTCGGCGAGGACGCCCTTCGATTCGATGTCGATCACGGTGACGAGGTTGTCGTCCTCATTGGCGACGTAGAGTGTCTTGCCGTCGGGAGAGAGCACGAAGAGCTCGGGGTCGGGACCGGAAGGCAGCGTGGCGACGATCTGGTGCGTGGCCGTGTCGATGACCTCGATCGTGTCGTCGTCGCTGGCGCAAAGATAGATGAACTTGCCGTCATGCGAGATGGTGATGCCGCGCGGCCGCTGGCCGACGTCGATGGTCTTTACGACCTCCTTCGTGTCGGAATCGACGACGGTAACGGTGTTGTCCTTCTCGTTGGAGACGTAGACCATGTAGGCAAAGGCGGGGCTGGTCGACAGGCCAGCTGCCATCGCCGCGGCGAGAAAGGGCAGTCGTCGCATCAAGTTCTCCTCCTGTTGATTTTCAGGTCCCTCAGTTCAGGACGCATTTTGTTTCCGGCTCGTCGACGCCCAGGGTGTCCAGTTCGGACACCTGGTGCAGGAACCCTTCCTGCGGCGAGGTAGAGACGACGGATTTGGAATCGCCGAGGAAGATCGGCTGCCGGAGCTGCCAGTCCCATTTGCGGAAGGTCAGCTTCTGGCCCTTGAAGGCCGCGATCGAAAAATCGTCGGCGCGGATGAAAGCCTCGATCTTCTGCTGGTCCGCGCTCTGGGTGCGGGTGGCGGCGTCGCCGATGATGCGCACCGCTGTCCAGGCCGACATGTCCTTCGACAGCATGCGCCGGCCGTTCGCCTTGGCGAAGCGGTTCTGGATCTGCGTGCCGCCCCATTGCTCGCTGGCCGGATGCCAGGCAGAGGGCATCAGTCCGGCGGTGCCAGCGACCGGCCGCGGAATCCAGCTGCGGAAAGGCACGTAGGTGCCGAAGACCTCGCTCTCGTCGGCGACCAGCACCACGTCGTGGTCCGGGAGGTCCTGCATGAAGACCGGAATCTGGCGCTGGATCTGCACGACGCCGGAATCGGTCCGCCTGGCGGTGCCGGTGTCCTTGAACTCCTTCTCGGCGAGGATCTGCCCGCCGAAGCGGGTGGCCGCGCGACGGAGCGCATCGGCAAAGGCTCGGTCGCGCTCATGCGAACCGTACAGCAGCACCCAGCGCGGCCACTGCTTCCAGATGAGATATTGCGCCAGGCCATCGGCCAGCATGCTGCGCGTCGGCGCCGTGTGGAAGACGTTCGAGCGGCACTCCTCCTCGCGGAGCACGTCGTCCGTGGCCCCGACATTGAAGATCAGCACGCCGTTTTCGCGGCCAATGTCGGCGATCGACAGCAATTGCCCTGCCGAAATGTCGGCGAGCACGTAGCGGTCGCCCCGCGCGACCATGTCGCGAAAAGTCTGTACGACATCTGCATCCGGCTTCACCTCGGTGACGTCCAGCGCGAATTGCTGGCCCATGAACTTGCCGGTCGTGTTGTTGTCGGCAATCGCCACAGTGGCGCCAGCCACGCCCTCGTCGCGCGGCGGCACGTCGAGGACGGACAGGGCGAGTTGCGGCTCATAGGCGCGCAAATAGCCAATCCTGATCTCGGTGATTTCCTGCCCGGACTTTGCAGCGCCGGCTTTTGGCGCGGCTTGCTGTGGGGCGGTTTCCTGGGCCGCGACGGGCGAAGCGTTGACGCTCGCCACAAAAAGTCCGAAGAAGATCACAAGGGTATTCGGCACCATGCCCTTCATAGCAGGCGTTTCCTCCCACGCTCCGCCAGCCGGCAAAGAGCCGGGCATGCGGTGCAAGATATTGTCGGTGCCAAAATGAGCTTAACCCGGCTTTCCTCCATAGCAAACCCCGCAGCTCTACTTTTCACGGCAAGTTTAACGTTGGGTGTCGCCGCCAGCGTCGCGCATGCCGCCGAGAAGGTTGCTGTCTTCGAGTTCGAGCTGCAACATGGCGACATCGTGCCGGGCACGCCGAGCAAGAAGGAAGCCGAGGACAAGAGGCGCGCGATGATCAGCGAACAGCTGCGCGATCACCTCGCCAAGTCCGGTTTCGAGGTGCTCGACGCGCAGCCTTTTTCTGAAAAGGCCTCCGCCGCCAACCTGCAGGCCTGCGGCAACTGCGCCGACGACTTTGCCAGGCAGCTCGGCGCCGATTACGCTTTCACCGGCGTCGTCTACAAAATGTCTGAACTCGTTCTGAGCATGAGCGTTCTTGTGCATGACGCCGCGACCTCTACGCCGCTCGTCGCCGCAAGGGTCGACCTGCGGGGCAACACCGATGAATCGTGGCGTCGCGCCATCGACTACCTGTACAAGAACTCGCTTTCCGCGAGCCTGGAGAAGCTGAAGAAATGACCAAGATGCTCGCCAGCGTTGCGGATATGGGCGAAGCGGAGATCGCGATTTCCGGCGGGGCCGACATTATCGACCTGAAGGATCCGGAGGCGGGCGCCCTGGGTGCCGTGGCGATCGAGACCCTCCGCCAGGTCGTCAAGGGGGTTGCCGGCCGCCGTCTCACCAGCGCGGTCGTCGGCGACCTGCCGATGGAGTCAGAGATCATCCGCGCCAGGGCGGAAGAGGTGGCGGCGACCGGCGTCGACTATCTCAAGGTCGGCTTCTTCCCATCCCCGAACGCCGCCGCTTGCGCGGAGGGCCTCGCCCCGCTGGCGACGCGCGCCAGGCTGATCGCGGTCCTTTTCGCCGACAGCGAGCCGGATTTCGACCTGCTGGAGGTGTTCGCAAGGCATGGCTTCCACGGCGTCATGGTCGACACGGCCGACAAGACGAAAGGTCGCCTGCTCGACCACCTGCCTCCCGAGCGCATTCCTGCATTCGTCGACCGTGCCAGGGCGCTCGGGCTGAAGGTCGGGCTGAGCGGGTCCCTGGAGACGCCCGACATACCGAGGCTGTTGCCCTTCGCGCCGGATTTCCTCGGCTTTCGTGGGGCGCTTTGCGACCGTTCTGAGCGCACCGCGGCGATCAGCGCAGAGGCGGTCAAGCACATCCGCTCGCTGATACCGGAGGAGAGGCAGGCAGGTCGGTCCGCCAGCGTCGACTACCGTCTGCTCGCTGCGCGCGGCTACGCGCCGGGCCAAGGCGATCCGACGCTCGGCACGGACAAGATCTTCGTTCGCGATTTTGTCGTGCCGGTCAATATCGGCGCCTACAGCTTCGAGCACGGCCATACGCAGAAGGTGCGTTTCGACGTCACCGCGGAGGTCCTGCGCGTCACCAAGAACCCGGAGGACATGCGCCACGTCTTCTCCTACGACATCATCATGGACGGCATCCGCGCCATCGTGGCGCGCGGCCATGTCGAGCTCAGCGAGACGCTGGCCGAGCAGGTGGCGGCGCATGTGCTGGAGGATCCGCGCGTCGTCAAGGTGACGGTGAAGGTGGAGAAGCTGGAGCTCGGTGCCGGCGGTGTAGGCGTCGAGATAGAGCGCCGGCGGGCGAGCGAGAAGCCGGCACAAAAACCCGTCCCGCAGCCTGAAAATGCCGGGCTCACGCTTCCAGGCGGCCAGAAAGGCGCGACACGGTGAACATAACCGTCGTCAAGCTCGGCGGCAGCACCGCCGACCACAGGGAGATGAACGTCTGGGCGGCCGCGCTGGCCGGTTCGAGCCTACCGCTGGTCATCGTGCCGGGCGGCGGGACCTTTGCCGATCAGGTGCGCGACGAGCAGAGCCGCCTCGGCTTTTCCGACGCCGCCGCCCATGCGATGGCGATCCTCGCCATGGACCAGTTCGGCCATGTCATCCTCGACCGCCACGAAAGGCTCGCGGCGGCCCGCTCGCCAGAGGAGATCGAAGGCGTCCTGGCGGCCGCGAAAATCCCGGTCTGGATGCCGTCGGCCATGGCCATTCCCGCGTCCGACATCCCGGCTTCCTGGGACATCACCTCGGATTCGCTGGCGGCGTGGCTGGCCGGCAAGATCTCGGCGCAAGCGCTTCTGCTGGTCAAGCAGAGCAGGGCGTTCTCCAAGGAGGACAGCGTCGCCGACCTGATGGCCAGGGGCATCGTCGATGCCTTTTTCGACAGCATGCTGCCGCCCGAGGTCGATCTTCTCATCGCCGGCCCGCACGACGCCGCTACCGCAGCGGCAGCGCTGTCGTCGGGAAAGCTGCCAGGCGTGCACGTGTCGCGCGGAAGTCCCGGGCGGAAGGCCGGCTAGCGATGACCCCTTCGGCTCCCGTTTCCACTGCTTCTTCCCGCCAGGCCTGACACATGCTGGAAAAACTGCACACGCCGCGCTGGGCATGGGTGTTGACCGGCTCGGGGCACTTCTTCACCGAGAGTTTCGAACTCATCCACGGGCTCGAACACTGTGACATCTTCGTTTCCAAGGCCGCGAACGAAGTCCTGCGCATGTACAAGCTCAAGCTCGATCTCCCCGACACGATGCGCGTGCTGCACGACAAGACGGCGAGCGCGGTGCCTGTCGGCGCGTTCTATCACGGCGTCTACCACACGGTGGTGGTGGCGCCGGCATCCTCGAATACGGTCGCCAAGTGCGTGCTTGGCATTTCCGATACGCTCGCGACCAACGTCTTCGCACAGGCCGGCAAGTGCCGCGTACCGTCCATCGTCTTTGCCTGCGACACCGCGCCAGAGCTGGAGACAATGGCGCCGCACGGGCTGGTGAAGGTCTATCCGCGGCGGATCGATCTCGAGAACACCGAGAGGCTGAAGGGTTTCGAGCGGACGAAGGTGGTGGAATCGCTGGCCGACCTGAAGGTGGCCATCAGCGAGCGCCAGGCTGAACTGGACCGCTCCGAACCGGAGCGCGTTGAACAGCAGCGCCATGGCTGAGCGGCTGGTCTTCCTCACGGGACACCTGGCCAAGGCGCGGCTGGAGAGACTGCTCGTCAGCCTCGGCGAGACCGAATTCGCCTGGGCGGTGGTCGACATCGGCGTGAAGGTCGCCGCGCTGATGACGGAAGAAATCATCAAGCGGCGGCTGAAGCTGCCCGGGGGCACAGACCGCGTCATCCTGCCCGGCCGCTTCCGCGGCGATGTCGAGCGGCTTTCGGCGCATTTCGGAGTGCCGTTCCAGCGCGGCCCCGACGAAATCGCCGACCTGCCGCCCTTCCTCGGCCGCGCCGGAATACCGCCGGACCTTTCCCGTCACGACATGCGCATCTTCGCCGAGATCGTCGATGCGCCGGCGCTGTCGATCGACGCCCTGGTGGCGCGCGCCAGGACCCTGGCCGTCGCCGGCGCCGACGTCATTGACATCGGCTGCCTGCCGGAGACGCCGTTTCCGTTGCTCGGCGAAGCCGTGCGGACGCTGAAGGCCGAAGGGTTTTCCGTCAGCGTCGATTCCGCCAGCCAGACCGAGCTCAGGATTGGGGCGGGGGCAGGTGCCGACTACCTGCTCAGCCTCGACGAGAACACGCTGCCGCTCGCCTTCGACCGCAAGCTGACGCCTGTGCTTATTCCTTCCGCCCCTGGCGATCTCGATTCGCTCGGGCGGGCCATCGAGGCGGCGGAGAAGGAAGGCATTTCCTTTATCGCCGATCCGGTTCTCGACCCCATTCATTTCGGCTTCGCGCGATCTATCGACCGCTTCATCGAGGCGCGCCGCCGCTGGCCCGACGTCGAATTGCTGATGGGAACTGGCAACCTCACCGAACTCACCGACGCCGACAGTTCCGGCGTCACGGCGCTGCTCGCCGGGCTCTGCTCCGAGCTCGACATCCGCAACGTGCTCGCCGTCCACGTCAGCCCGCATACGGTGAGGACGATCGAGGAGCACGATCTCGCCCGCCGCATCCTCTTCGCGGCGAAGAACGACGGCGCGCTGCCGCGCAGCTATCATCCCGGCCTGCTGCAGGTGCACGATCGCAAGCCGTATGCGGCTTCGGTGGAGGACATCGCCACGCTCGCTAGCGAGGTCCGGGACGCCAATTTTCGCATCATGACAGCCGAGGACGGCATCCATGTCTTCAACAGCAAGGGCCATGCGGTGGCGCAGGATGCATTCGAACTGTTCGCCGGTCTGGGGGTCGAGAGCGATGGCGCACACGCCTTTTATCTCGGCGCCGAGCTGATGAAGGCCGAGATCGCCTGGCGGCTCGGCAAACGTTATGCGCAGGACGAGCCGCTCGCCTGGGGCGTCGCAGCGCCCGCAGTGGACACAGACCGCACGCGGCTTGCCGAAGCCGGCCACACGCTGCGGGCGAAGAAGGAGGGGTAGCGTGCCCTATATCCGCGAGACGATCATCACCACCGTGGATGCGAGGGGCAAGGTTCACATCGCGCCGATCGGCATCATCGCCGAGAAGGACGGCTGGGTCATCGCGCCGTTCCGCCCCTCGGTGACGCTCGACAACCTAGCCGCCGTGCCCTTTGCCGTTGCCAGCTACACTGACGATGTGCGCATCTTCGCCGGCTGCCTGACCGGCCGGAAGGACTGGCCGACCGTGCCAGTCGAGGGTTTTCCGGTGCCGCGGCTCGAGGCTGCGCTCGCTCATTCCGTGTTGCGCGTCGAAAGCGTCTCTGACGACGGTGTGCGGCCGCGTCATTTTTGCCGCGTCGTGCAGGAGGAGACGCATGCGCCCTTCACGGGCCTCAACCGCGCAAGAGCCGCGGTGCTCGAGCTGGCAATCCTCGTCAGCCGGCTGGGCATGCTGCCGCGCGAAAAGATAGAAGCGGAGATCGCCTACCTGACGATCGCCATAGAAAAGACCGCCGGGCCTGACGAAAAGGAAGCCTGGGGATGGCTGATGCAGAAGGTGAACGGCTATCTGGCCCCGGAGAAGGACGCCCATTCGGCGGAGGGTAGTAGCCTGCCTTAGCCCGTTGCCAGCAGCGCCATCGCCGTCGCCGGGGCGGCGCTGCTCGCCGCGCTGCGGACCGCGTCGTCGGCCGGGATGAGGTCGGCGAAATCGACGAAACTGCGCTCCATGCGCTCGGCAAGCCGCCTGATCTGCCAGCGGCCCGTGCCGGCCCCGATGACCGGCGCGCCGGCTGCCAGTTTGCCGGCGACGAGAAAGGCTGCGTCGTGGACCGTACGCAACTGCCGCTCGCTGAACCACGCCGCGACGTCGCGCCACTCGGCGGGCAGGAGGTCGGCGGCGTCGCGTCCGACCATGCGGGCAAGCCGCGCGATCGAGCCGGCGACCGTCTTCTCCTTGCCGTCGGCGGGCGGATGCCGGTCGTCTGCCTCGTCGAGCACGCCGAGGATGCGGTGCGCGTCGGCGATCGAGGCGAAATACTCGTTCATCAGCGGCGTCAGTTTTCCGCGTACCGGGGCGGAGGAGGCAACGCCGAACAGGAAGGTTCGGGTGAAGCCGGTATAGACGAGTTCGCCCGTGAGCAGCCGCTCGGCGTCGGTGTAGCCTTCGCTGGCGACGGCGCCGGCTTCGAGCGGGATAATATCGGTGGTCGTGGAGCCCATATCGACCAGCAGCGCGTCGCCGGCGAGGCGGCCGGCGAGTGCGGCGGTCGCGTGCCAGTTCGCGGACGCCACGTCCATCGTCAGATTGGCTGCCGCGTCGATGCCGACGAAACCTTCAGGTCCCGCATAGATCAGGCTTTCGGTAGGGAAACGTCGGGCGATCTCGTTGAGCAACCCGGTCACGCCGGCCTCGCGCGTCGGAAAAATGTCCGACAGTTCGCCGGTCATGGTGAAGGCATTCAGGCCGGCGCCGCTATAGAGCGGCTCCGCCTCACGAAAGGCGGCGTCCAGCATATCGAGGCCCTGCCACAGGGGCATGGCTACGGTGGCCGCGGCGACGATGCGGCCATGCTCGGCGCGCGTCACTTTCAGATGCGCGCCACCGACATCGAAACCGGCCACGATGTGCTTTCCTTTTTCCACGCTTCAGGCTTTCATCGAAGACGCAGTCGGATGGCGGACAGGGCGTTGCGTATCATTCCAGTTCTCGACTTGAAAGGCGGCGAGGTGGTCCGCGCCGACAGGGGGCAGCGTGACAGCTACCAGCCCATCACGACGCCGCTTTGCGCCGGTTCCGATCCCGTCGCGGTGGCCGAAGGCATGCGTGGGCTTTTTCCTTTCCCGGCGTTCTACATCGCCGATCTCGACGCCATCGAGGGCAGGGCGTCGAATGGGCAGGCGATCGAAAGGCTGGGGGCGATGCCTGAGGCGCCGGAACTGTGGGTGGATGCCGGTTTCGCCGATGCGGAGGCGCTGAAAAAGGCTCTCGCCGAACCCTCGATCAGGCCGGTTCTGGGTTCGGAATCGCAGAAGGAAGACACGCTGCTCAGGCGTTTTCGCGATCATCCCGATCTCATCCTGTCGCTCGATTTCTTTGGCGACGATTTTCGCGGTCCGCCCTCCTTGCTCGATGATCCCGGTCTCTGGCCGCAAAGTGTGATCGTCATGACGCTGGCGAGGGTCGGCACGGCCGCAGGGCCGGATTTCGCGCGGCTGGAAGAGGCCAGGCGCCGGGCTGGAAACCGTTCGGTCATCGCCGCCGGCGGCGTGCGCGGCGAGGCCGACATCCGCGCACTGTCGTCGCTCGGCATTGCGGCGGCTCTGGTCGCTACCTCGCTTCACGACGGAACCCTCACGTCCCGGCAACTCGCATCGCTCGGCGATGAAACGTTGCGGAAGTGAACAAAACCCGCTCCGAAGGATGACCTTCGGAGCGGAGGTTTCAGAGGCCCAATAACGTTTTCAGCCGGCGCAACAGTCCATCCGGTTCGGCAGAGGGTTTTCCCTGTGCGGGGCTGTGTCGTGTCTAGGCCGCGAAAGGATGCTTCACCTGGTCCCGGGCCGCGGTCGCCTCGGCGGCGGTCGGCTTGCCCTCGACTGCGCGCTGGATGGCTTCCTTCGTGGCGCGGTAGTTGAAATCCTGGATCTTGGCGTCGTCGGCGGCATCCCAATGGATGAAGACGCCGACGCAGATGAAGACGTCATCCGCCTCGTTGGCCGGGATGATCCCTTCGGCGACGGAGTCCTGCACGGCCTTGGCGACCGCGTGCTGCGCCGGGCCGAACATCTGGACGGCCTGCTTGGCGCCCTTGATGGTGACCTTGTTGAACAGGATGGTGTTTGGCTTGCACTGAAGATTGGGTGCGATCACCGCCAGCAGCGACGTGAAACCGTCCTTGTTGTTGGTGAGCGCGTTGCAAAAGGCCGTTTCGACTGCGCTCCCCCGTGGTCCGATGAGCAGGTCCACATGGGCCACCTCGTTGCCGTCTCCGACCAGCGATTCACCGACCATCACTTTCGAGATTTTAGCCATTGCCAATTTCCTCCAGACAAAATTATGGAGTCCAAAGACGCCGCAACCGAGCGGACGCTCGATGGACGACTATCCTTGTTGGCAGCGTCCGGGCGAACCGGACCGGTTGGCTAGATAGCCGCGGAAGCACTGCCCCCGCGGACGAAATTCAAGCATCAACGCTGTCTTTATGCAAGTTGAACCTCAGGCTATGGACTAAAAGCGTAGCAACCGTCAGGTCCGCTGACGTGCCGGGGTTAATGGCGCGCGCCTTCAGGCTGCGGTCGATTTCCATGAGAAAGGCGATGCGAGCCTCCTCGCCGTCCGTCGATTGGAGCGCGGCGCGGATGGCCGCGGCCTCATCCCGCACCCGTTCGGCCGTTTCGACGCCATGTATGCGCGCGATGTGGCTGTCCGCAAAGCCGGAGAAGAACGCCATGTAGGCAAAGATCGCCGGCCACATGCCGCTTTCGCCGCGCGCCAGCGCGTCCTCCAGCGCCGGCACTCCGATGCCGAACACGTCGTCGTAGCACGTGATGTACTGGCGGGCGATGCGGTCGCGGCTGGCAGCCGCCTCCATCGCCTCGAGCAGGCCGGCCGTCGGCTTCTCGCGCACGTCGTGCGCGTCGGCCGATCCGAGCCCGCCGGGCGAGGCAAGCACAATCGCCTCGAACACCGCGGCCGTGTCTTCCATGTCCAGCCGGTCCAGCACCGTACCGAGATTGCCGTGGAGATCGCCGCCCATCTCGGCGGCGCGGATCAGCGGCGCGCAAAGCAGCAGGATGCCGAGATTGGTGTTCGTGCCGACCGCTCGGCGCGTCGCCCGCACGGCTTCGAGGATGCGCAGCCCGAGCGGCAGGCCCGGATCGCTGAGCGGGCCGGAAGACACCTCCGCGCTGGTCACGAACTGCTCAGCCGACATGCGGTGCCCATCGGCGAAGAGATGCACGTTGCCGGGCTTCAGCGCCTCTATCTCGCTCCGGCACGCTTGCTCGTAGGCGGCCCGCAGTTGATCCCGCGAAGGCGTCATGAATTGGCCGGCGAGGCGAAGCGGTACGGGCGCGCTGCCTCCGAACGGTCGGCCACCACCTTCAGCAGCGCCCCGGCGATCGCATCGGCTATGTCGACCGCGACTACCGATTGCAGTCCCGACCATGCCGGCATGCTGTTGACCTCCAGCACCAGCAGGCGACCGTCGGCCGCAGGCACGATGTCGACGCCGGCGAAATCCGCGCCGACGGCATCGGCGGCTGCCACGGCGAGTTCCGCAAGCGCGTCCTCGTCATGCCCAGGAATCCGTTCCGGCGCCGCACCGCGGTTGACGTTGGTGATCCAGTCTTCGCCGCGCCGGCTCATCATCGCTACCGCCTTGCCTGCGACGACGAAGACGCGGAAGTCCCGGAAAGGCGGTCCCGCGCGCGGCACGTAGTGCTGGAGGTAATAGACACCGCTCACCTCCTCGAGTGCGGGCAGGTCGGCCGTGGATCGGATCATCATGATGCCGCGTCCCTGCGCGCCGAACAGCGGCTTCAGCACAAGCGGCGTTCGCGTCAGTTCGCGCGCCGCGATCTCCTCGGCCGCGGCGTGGCCCTCGACAGCGAAGGTCGGCGGCGTCGGCAGGCCCGCCCTTTGCAAAAGGAAGGTGGTCATCGACTTGTCAACGCAGCGTTCGATCGCCTGCGCCGAGTTCCACACCGGGACCGAAAGCCGCCCCAACGCATGCAGCACGCCGAGCCGCCGCGTCACAGCCTGGAACGAACCGGCAGCGATAGAGCGGACGAGCACGGCGTCCGGCAGGCCTTGCCCGAAAGCGGGTATCGCCAGCCCGCTCGGCTGCCCGCTGTCGAAGGCGACCGCGGCCAGCACCGTGGTGACGACCGTCGCGCCGCGCCGGCGCAGCCGCGTCGCGAGCCCAGTGGAGCGCGCGTCGGAATTGTCGCTGAGGACGAGTATGTGCGGCGTCATGCGTCTATCCCAGGCTCCGCTCCAGCATCTTCGCGTCGCGGCCGCCGGCGCGGAACGTGTCGCCGCTCTCGATGGCGGTCACGATCACCTCGGCCGGGCTGAACAGCAGCGGATCGACAGCGTAGAAATCGCCCTTGAAGCGCTGGAAGATCTCGGCGAAGGGATGTCCATAGTCGCGCGAGGCCTTGCTTGGCAGTTTTTCGGCGAGTTCCTTCGCTTCCGCCGCCGCACCCCTGACGAAAAGCTGGACCAGCCCGCCATAGATGATCGCGTCGTTGGTGCGTCCCATGGCGACGAGAAAATCGGAATGGGGGGCGGGAATGGGCGCGGCGCCGATGCCGTCGACAATGTTCTCCAGCGAGAAGCCTAGATCGTTGGCCTTGTGCAGCGCCACCTCGAGCACGCGCGCGACGATCTGTACGGTCGCGGCAAGGCTCTGGGTCGGCGCGTAAAGGAAGGTAAGCCGGTCGGCCGCTACCCCTGTGGCGTGGGCGACCTTCAGCACGACCGCCTCTGGTGGCGGTTCTCCAGTTTCCAGCACCAGCACCGCGGAAGAGGCGGCATCCTTGTACTTCAGCTTCTCGAACAGAGGCTCGACCCTGGCGAGCGCCCGTGCCGGTCCCGAGCCCATGGCGAAATATTTTCCGCTCGACAGGTTCCAGCCCGCATATTGCGAGGCCAGGCAGGCAAGCACGGGCTGCGAGCTGCGCACCTCGATCGTCAGCGGCCATTTCTCCAGCGAGCGGTCGAGCCCGGTCGAGATGGAGCCCAGGCCGCCCATGGCGACTTGCGCCATGCGCAGCCCGGCCTCGACGCCGCCCTGAATCTTGGCACCGGCGTCGATCAGCGTCTCGCCCGACGCGCCTTTGGAGACACCGATCCGCAGCCGCTCGGCGTCGCGGATCATGCCGTCGACGATACGCTGCGCATTGTCGTTCAGGGATGCCGAGCCATCCTTCATGTCGCATCTCCTCCCCAGCAGCGCTGCAACTCTTTCACCTGCGCTTGCACGATCCTTCGCGTCGCTCCGGCGTTCCGGCCGCGGGCGAAGACCGTGCAGATCGGGTCGCCCGCGACAAGTGTGGTGCCCGGCGATTGATGGTCGGCCGTCCAGTCCGGCCAGGACACGTCAGGAAAATGCGCGACCGGGGCCGACGCATAGGCGATCATGGAGGCCATCGAGTCGGCGAAGCGCGGGACCGCATAGGTATCGCCGCGTGCGGCCCTCAGATGCGCTTCCATCAGCGGGGCTTCGATGCTGTCGAAGATGTCAAGTGTGGCGCCGGGGCGCGGATTGATCTCGACGAGTTGGTAGCCGTCACCGTTGCGGATGAAATCGGCGCTGCAAAGCCCCACCAGTCCGGCACGCCCCGTCAGGCCGTCGAGCCAGCCGCCGATCGTCACGGCGTCCTCCAAGGCGATGCGCCGCAAACGCACAGCGCCGCCATATCGGAAGGGCATGCCGGGCGCCGGCGATGTCCATTGCCGGCTGAAACCGACGACCCGCGCGGTTTGCCCGTCGCCGACGAAGAGCGCCGAGATGCTCTGCCCCGATACGAAGCGCTGGAAATAGCGGCCGGTCGAATGGGCGTCGCCGTTGGCCCGCCTGACATGCGCGCCGCCCGCGCCACCGGCCGTCTTCACCACCCAGTTCCCGGGATCGGGCGGCGGATCCCAGCGGAACTCAGGATGCGGGATGCCGAGCTCGCCGCAATCGGCTGCCAGCATTTGCGGGTCCTTCACCCGGCGGATCGCGGCGGCGTCGTTGCCGGCGAGCGGGAAATTGCGGGCAAGCTCGTCGACGATACCGGGCTCGCGCTCGCAACCGGAGCCGAGGACCAAGGCCACGGGCCGGTCCTTGCCGGCGAGTTCCCGCAGCGTTGCGACCAGCCGCGAGGTGTCGATCCCGCGCTGCAAATCACCCGGAAGCAGTTGCGTGCGCTCCGCCAGCGAAACCGTGTCTGTGTCGCCGAAGAGGTCTGCGACCAGCGGACGATAGCCGGCGCGCCGCGCCGCCGCAGCCAGCGCGCGGCCGGAGATCGCCGCGATCAGGAGGAAGCCGGCGCTATTTGGCAATCTCGCGTGCAAGGGAAAACGCGTCCTGGAAATCGAAAGTGACGGTCTTTTCTGCCTCTATCATCCGTTTGAAAAGACCGAATTCCACCTTGTACTTAACATTGCCGACGGCGAGCGGGCCGATGCCGAGCGCTTTCGTCGGCTCCAGCGGCTCCGCATTGGCGTTGACGGCCAGTCCTTCGATGCCGGCCGGCGGCACTGCGTTGACGTCGGAGGCGATCAGCAACTTGTTTGCGGCCGAGAGCTGCGCCTTGGAGATCACCTGCACGCCGGCTCGGGCGGCAGTCAGGATCACCTCGGCATTCTCGACGACCGTCAACTTCCTAGCGTCGGTCGAGCCGTCCTGCGCCTCTACATCAACGCCGAAACGCCGCTTGATCTCATCGGCCACCTTCTTCACACGATCGACGCCGTCATGGCCGACGATGGTGACTTTGGCGCCCTCCTTGGCGGCGATGACGGCGGTGCAGAACCCGACCACGCCCGTGGCGCCGAACACGGCGATCGCCGTGTCCTTCAGGCCGCGCCCGAACTTCTTCTCGAGCGCCTTCTCGACCTTGGCGACCATGGCGGCCGAGGTGGTGAAGGATCCCGCCGGATCGGCGAACACCGAGACCTGGAAGGGCGGCACCATCGCCTTCTTCGCGGCATCGTACATGTCGAGCGCCAGCGACACGTCCTTGCCGCCGATGAAGATGCCGGTATCGACGCCGGCATCCGGCGGGCGCGAGAAGATCGCGTCCTGCACCAGGCCGGTCACTTCGCCGGGGCCGACGCCGACATAGGGGACGACGGCGTCGAAGCCGGCGTCGAGCGCCATGTTCACGTCGAAGGGGCTCATATGCGCCAGCGGGGTCAGCATATGGAGGATGTGCTTACGAGCCATTCTTGTCTCCGCTTTGGGTGGCGCCCTGCCAAGGTCTTGCGTGATCGCGAATCCGGGCGTTGCCGGCGTCAGCTGCCGACGAGGTTCAATCCGGTCGAGCTGATCTCGGCCCCGGAGCTTCGACCACGGACGATCCTTACCTCCATGCCGTCCTCGATGACTTCGCTGGCAGCGGCAACCATCGTCGCCGCTGCGGCCTCCGACGACGCGAAGGCGAAGCCGGTGGGCCCCCAGGAGCTCTGGCCGATGCCGACGGCGCCGGCCTTCGCGAGGCGTTTGGCGACGGCCTCGACGCGCTTCGAGGTGAAGACGCCGCCCTGGGCCGGCGCGAAATGTTCGCCGACGAGCAGCTGGATCGCGGTGATCGCCGCGCCGAAGGTGGCGATGTCCTGTTCCACAAGCGCAGGCATGACGCCGGTCAGTACATGCCGGCAGATTTCGCCGACGCCTGTCGCGGGGAAGGGCGGGAGCCTGCGGAACGCCTCGACCTCGTCCTCGCCGTGCAGTCCGTCCTGTGCCCGGTCCAGGATGAGCAAGACGCGCCAGTCGTCGGGGAAGGGCAGCCGCGCCACGACGGGCGGAGGCTTGCCGCTGCCGTCATTGCCGGCGTCGACTATGACGCCGCCGCCGGCAAAGCTGGCGATGCCGATGCCGGAGCGGCCGCCGCGCGCCAGGAGCACCGCGTCGCCCTCTATGTCGAGCGGCAGGCCATGGAGTGTGCGCAGCGCTGCCGCGACCGCCAGTGCGATCTGCGTGCCGGAGCCGAGGCCGGCATGACGCGGGATAACCTCCTCGACGACCAGCCGATGCTGGGTGCGAATGCCCAGGCGTTTCGCCATGGCGGAGAGGTGCGCTGCGGCGCGGTCTCTCTCTGGACCTTCGACGACCGTCTCGCCCGACCGCGACAGCGTCACGACAGTCTCGGGTTCGCATAAAGGCAGGCCGAGACTTCCGAAGCGCCGCCCGCTGCGGCCGCTTGGGTCGAGAAAACCGAGATGAAGGCGAGCGGGCACTCTTATGGTAACAGAATTCGACATCTGCCCCCCGGTGGGTGCATCATGTGCATCACGGAATTTTTCAGGTGCCCGGCGGCATGATAGCCGCTTTCACCTTGAGGGCAAGCGAGGTTGCTGCATTTGCCTGACGGGAACGTGCGCCGGGCCGAAACGATAGCGGAGGTTGAGATGAGCGAAAGGGCCAAGGAAAGGGTGTATTCGGAGGCAGAAATTGCCGAGCGGCTCGAAAAGGAGTTGCCGAAATGGCGCTATGAAAACGGCTGGATACGCAGGAAATACAAGACCCACAGCTGGAAATCGACGCTGATGGTTATCAACACGGTCGGCCATCTGGCGGAGGCCGCGTGGCACCATCCCGACATCACCGCTTCGTACGCCTGGGTCGAGGTCAGGCTGATGAACCATGCAGCAAAAGGCATCACGGACAAGGATTTCGAGCTGGCGAAGAAGATCGAGGACGTCGTCCAGTGGCAACCGGGCGCCGAGGGCGGCGCGCTGGAAGGCACGCCGCGGGACGACCAGCGCTTCGCTTACGTCAAATACGATTGATCGGCCGGGACAAGTTTAGATAAACTCCACGGGAACGCGGGGGTTCACGGCCTATCGGGTTTCGTCTAACATCGGGGCCGGCACCAGAAAGTAGTTATCGTGGATGGCGGTTGCTTGGATCGGCAACCGGGAGACTCAGTTGGAGCGCGCGGTCCGGCATGCCGCCGCGCTGTTGCATTCGAGCCGGTGCCCGGTTTTCAGCTTTGACACGGATATTCATGGCACACGCGCGGCGATAGCACTCGCCGAGCGGGTAGGGGCTTCGTACGACCATGCTGACGGCGTCGGCCTCGCCCGCGAGACGGCCCTCTTCACCGACCGCGGCGGCATGTTCGTCGCGCCTGGCGAGGCGCGCCGGCGCGCCGACGTCGTGGCGATCGTCGGCGAATTGCCGGCGGTTCATCAGGGCTACGTCGCCGAGCTTGCCGGTACCGCGCCTGATCTCACCCCCAGCAACGCGCGCGAATTCTTTCTGATCGGCAACGGCAAGGCGCCGGTGCTTTCGCTCAACGGCGGGCGCAAGCTCACCCGGCTTTCCTGCGGCAGGGGGGCGGCTCTCGGCGGCACGCTTGCAGCGCTCAGGGCGCAATGCGCGGGTCGCCAGGTGTCGGCGCCGGTGTCGAATTTCAGCCGTTTTCAAAGCGCGCTCGCCGACGCAAAGTTTCCGGTATTCCTTGTCTCCGGCCACTCCGCCGACGCTCTGGCGCTGGAAATGCTGCAGGGGCTGCTTGCCGACATCAATCGAAAATCGCGCGCTTCGGCCCTGCATCTCACAGCGAGTGAAAGTGGCTGGGGCAGCACGCTTGCCTCCACCTGGATGACCGGATTCCCGCTACGTACGGGGTTCGCGCGCGGTTTCCCGGAATACGACCCCTGGCGCTACGACGGGGCGCGGCAGATCGCGTCCGGCGAGGCGGATTTCCATCTCTGGATTGCGGCCGATGCGAAGAAGCGGCCCGCCGACGGCAATGGTGCCAGGCTCGTCGCACTGGCCAGCACCGGGCAGCCGGTCGCCGGCGCAGAAGTCACCTTTGCCATCGGCAAGCCCGGTGTCGACCACGACGCGGTGGCCTATTCGGCCCGTACAGGCAGCCTTGTCTCTGTCACAGCGGAGCGGGCTTCTGAGCTTCCTTCGGCCGCGGCAATCCTCCACTCGATCGCCGCGCAGGTCCCGGCGGAGGCGGCGCTGCCATGCTGACCATAATCAAGGGCGGCGAGATCGTCGATCCCGCCAACGGGCGCGCCGGCAAGGGCGACCTCTGGATCAGGGACGAGGAAATCGTCGAGGCGCCGACGAGCGGCCGCGCCGACCGGACCTTCGATGCGGCCGGCTGCATCGTCATGGCCGGCGCCATCGACATCCACTCCCATATCGGCGGCGGCAACGTGAACACGGCGCGGCTGCTCCTGCCCGAAGAGCACAGGGCGCACCAGGCGCGGCCTGCCGCGACGCCGCTCTCCAACGCCGGCTGGTCGACCTTCGAGACCGGCTGCCTCTACGCGAAGATGGGCTTCACCACCGTGGTGGAGCCCGCCATGTCGCCGAGCGCTGCGCTCCATACGCATCTCGAACTCGCCGACGTCCCGATCATCGACAAGGCGACACTCGCCATCCTGGGCAATGACGACTTTCTCCTGTCGATGATCCGCGACAATTCTTCGCCGCGGATGATCGAGGACTATGTTGCCTGGACGGTCGCCTCGACGCGTGCGCTCGGCGTCAAGGTCATCAACGCGGGCGCTGCCGCCGCCTTCAAGGAGAACGTGCGGACCTTTTCTCTGGACGACGTCGTACCATCCTACGGCGTCAGTTCGCGCAAGATCGTCAAGACGCTGCAGGCAGCCGTGGACAGGCTCGGCATCCCGCACCCGCTGCATGTTCATTGCAACAATCTCGGCGCCGCCGGTTCCGCCGACACTGCGGCGGCGACGATTGCGGCGGCCGAAGGCGTGCCGCTGCATCTCGCGCATCTCCAGTTCTACGGCTATGGCACGGAGGGAAAGCGCAAATTCTCCTCCGCCGCTGCCCGGCTGGCGGAACTGGTCAACGCGACGCCCGAAGTCACCATCGACATCGGCCAGGTCATGTTCGGCCAGACCGTCACCATCTCGTCCGACGTGATGCGGCAGTTCTCGGCGCGCGGCAGCGCACATCCGAAAAAGTTCGTCATCCATGACGGCGACGGCAATGGCGGCGGCATCGTGCCTTACCGGTACCGTCCGGACTATTACGGAACGGTCCAATGGGCCGCCGGGCTGGAACTTTTCCTGCTGATCAACGACCCGTGGCGCGTGTTCTTCACCACCGACCATCCGAACGGCGCGCCCTTCACCGTCTATCCTGAACTTTTCGAGCTTCTGATGAGCAGGGATTCACGCAACGAGGCAGCCTCGACCCTGTCGAAAGCTGCACTCTCGCATTCGACGCTTTCCGCAATCGACCGCGAATACACGTTTGAAGAGATCGCCATCATGACGCGCGCCGCGCCCGCGAAGCTGTTGGGGCTTGCGGATCGCGGCCATCTGGGAGCGGGTGCCGTCGCCGACATCGCGGTCTACCGGCAGGGCAAGGACATTGCAAAGATGCTCGGGCGGGCGGCGCTGGTGTTCAAGAACGGCGACCTCGTCGTCAAGGACGGCGAGATCACTAGATATCGCTGGGGCAAGGCGCTGCGGCTCAATCCGCCGCCGGACGGAGCGATCGTCAAGCGTCTCAAGGACTACCACGAGCGCCACTACGGCCTGTCGCTCGACTGGTTCGACTTTCCCGATTCCGCCATTGCGCGCGACGAGCCGTTCCGGGAAGTGCCATGCCGCGCCTGAAGGTCAACGGGGTAACGATCGACAACACCTTTGCCGAGGCTTTCGGGATGCGCGCTACCGCGCTGGTCATCACCGGGCCGAACCGCAAATGGGCGCGGCAGGCAGCGGTCACGATGACCGGTTTCGCCACGTCGGTCATCGGCTGCGGCTGCGAGGCGGCAATCGACGTCGAGCTAGCGCCGTCGGAAACGCCAGACGGTCGGCCCGGCTGCCGGGTGATGATC
>DATDJN010000063.1:0-6525 GCA_036520515.1 Rhizobiaceae bacterium | reverse complement strand
GAGATGCTCGATTTCGCGACCGCCACGGATCTCTACTATCGCTATCCTTCATGGCCGAGCGATGCGCATCTGGCGCAGGCCCGCGCCATGATGGAACTAGGCGCATATGGCGAAGCGCGCGCGGCGCTCGACCGGGCGAATGTTGTCGACTCCCAAATTGACCGCCAGCGCCTGGCTTATCTCGAAGGCGCGTTCGTGGCTGGGGGCGCAGACAGCATCTGGTCGCTGGTGGCGCGCGCCGACTCCGGCGACAGGGATGCCGAGGAACTGGTCGCCGCGCAGGCGGAGAGGGGTGACCTTCCGGACGACGTCAGGCTCTACGCCAACAGGATACTGCTGCGCCACTTCGCGGCGGGACGCGATGACCGCGAGCTTCAGAAGAAGTCGGTGGCCCTCTCCGTGGAAGTCAAGCGCCTCGGCACCCGGCTCGCCAAGGTGGCCAAGCTCGCGCTCGACGCCGGCAATGCCCGCATAGCGGCGCTCGCGCTGAACAGCATCGAAAGGCTGGACGAGAAGCCCGAAGGCTTCGAGGAGATGATGACGCGCCTGGGCCAATTGGGCAGCTAGCAGGTCAGCCCACGGGCCGGGTCCTTAAGTAGCTGTATTGCGCAATAGCACGATTCAACGTTGGGGCGATCCTTGCACGGGCGGCCGTCGCGCCTAGATTGGGCATCGGCAGATGACCCACTTCGCGAGGATCGCATATGACCGACCGGATCACACTGAACGACGGCACCTCCATCCCGCAGCTCGGCCTCGGGGTGTGGCAGGTCGATCCCGACATCACGGCCAAGGTCGTGGGATGGGCGATCGAAAGCGGATACCGGTCGATCGACACCGCTGAAGGCTACCGCAACGAAGAGGGTGTCGGCGAGGCGATCCGCGCTGCCGGAGTTCCCCGCAGCGATCTCTACATCACCTCGAAGCTCCGTAACGGCGCGCACCGCCGCGACGATGCGTTGCGCGCCTTCGACGGCACGCTGGAGAAGCTTGGGATCGAGCAGCTCGACCTTTTCCTGATCCACTGGCCACTGCCCAGCCAGGACAGGTATGTCGAGGCGTGGAAGACGCTGATCGAGCTGAAGAATGCCGGCCGCATCAGGTCGATCGGCGTTTCCAACTTCAACCAGGATCACCTCGAGCGCATCATAGGCGAGACCGGCGAGACGCCCGTCGTCAACCAGATCGAGCTTCACCCGGCCTTCCAGCAGCGCGACAAGCGCACGTTCCACGCAAAGCACGGCATCAGGATCGAGAGCTGGAGCCCGCTGGGCAGCGGCAGGCTGCTCGACGACCCGACCATCGCGAGGGTCGCCGGAAAGCACGGCAAGACAGTCGCGCAGACGATCATCCGCTGGCACCTGCAGCAGGGGCTGATCGTCATCCCGAAATCGGTGAACAGGGACCGCATCGCGTCGAACTTCGACGTGTACGACTTCGAGCTGGACGCCGAGGATATGAAGGCGATCGACGGGCTGGACTCCAGCGACGGCCGCACCGGACCTGACCCGGCGACGGCGTCGTTCCTGTTCTGAGACTTCCGCCCCCCTGACAAGATGAACCATCAGGCTGCTGACGCAGGCGTGAGACGCGCTATTTGCCCGCATGGCATCGGTCTATGACGCATGGAGGCGATGATGGAAATCAGGCGCGCAGGTTCGCAGGCATCGGGCAAGGGCCCGTCTGACTGGTTCACCGGGACAGTGCGGATCGATCCGCTGTTTCCCGCAACGGCGCCGGCGCGAGCCGCCGGCAACGCCGTCACCTTCGAGCCCGGCGCACGCACCGCGTGGCACACCCATCCGCTCGGGCAGGTGCTGATCGTGACGGCAGGGGCCGGACGCGTCCAGCGCCTGGGCGGGCCGGTCGAGGAGATCCGGCCGGGCGACGTCGTCTGGTTCGAGCCCGGCGAGAAGCACTGGCACGGAGCCGCGCCGACGACCGCAATGACACATATCGCCATCCAGGAGGCCCAGGACGGCAAGGCGGTCGACTGGATGGAGCCGGTCAGCGACGAGCAATACGGCGCATCAGTCCTGAAAGGATAATCCGATGCAAAAGCGCACACTCGGGACCAACGGCCTGGAAGTTTCGGCTCTGGGCCTCGGCTGCATGGGCATGAGCATGTCCTATGGCAAGCCCATGGCGACGCCGGATGCGGTCAAGCTGATACGCGCCGCATTCGAGCGGGGCGTCACGTTTTTCGATACGGCCGAGGTCTATGGCCCCTACAAGAACGAGGAAGTCGTCGGCGAGGCGCTCGAGCCGATCCGCGACAAGGTGGTGATCGCAACCAAGTTCGGCATTGACATAGAGGGGACCGGGACGAGCGGCATGGACAGCCGGCCGGAACATATCAGGGCCGTCGCGGAGGCCTCTCTGAAGCGGCTGAGGACGGACTACATCGATCTCTTCTACCAGCACCGCGTCGACCCGAACGTGCCTATCGAAGACGTCGCGGGCGCGGTGAAGGAGTTGATCCAGGCGGGCAAGGTGAGGCATTTCGGCCTGTCGGAGGCCGGCGTGAAGAACATCCGCCGCGCCCATGCCGTGCAGCCGGTCGCGGCGTTGCAGAGCGAATACTCGCTCTGGTGGCGCGAGCCCGAGGAAGCGATCATTCCGACGCTCGAGGAACTCGGGATCGGCTTCGTGCCGTTCAGCCCGCTCGGCAAGGGGTTTTTGACCGGCGCCATCAGTGCGGACACGACGTTTACCAGCGACGACTTCCGCAACACGGTGCCACGTTTTGCCAAGGATGCGATGAAGGCCAACCAGCGGATCGTCGATGCGATCGGCAGGATCGCCGCCGAAAAGAAGCTGACGCCGGCGCAGGTCGCGCTCGCCTGGCTGCTGGCGCAGAAGCCGTGGATCGTACCCATTCCGGGCACGACCAAGCTGCATCGCCTGGAGGAGAACATCGGCGCCGCCGACGTCGAGCTTTCGGCGGACGACCTGCGAAGCATCGACCACGCCGTTTCGGCAATTCCGGTGCAGGGTGAGCGGTATTCTCCGCAACAGGCAGCCCGCATCGACCGCTGATGAACGACAGGCGTCAGGCCTGACGGATCATCCCCGGCCGACGAACGGCATCTTGGTGGCCATGACGGTCATGAAGAGGACGTTGGCCTCTGGCGGCAGGCTCGCCATGTAGACGACGGCCTCGGCGACGCGCTGAACGTCCATCACCGCCTCGCCCTTCATCGAGCCGTCGGCCTGCGGCATGCCGGTGGCGAGCGGCGCGATGCTGGTCTGGGCGTTGCCGATGTCGATCTGGCCGCAGGCGATGTCGAAGGGGCGGCCGTCGAGCGCCAGAGTCTTGGTGAGGCCGGTTATGGCGTGCTTGGTCGCGGCGTAGGGCACCGAGCCCGGCCGCGGGGTGTGGGCCGAGATCGAGCCGTTGTTGATGATGCGCCCGCCCATCGGCTTCTGCCTGCGCATGGCGGCGAAGGCGGCGCGCGCGACCAGGAAGGAGCCGGTGAGGTTGACGGCAACGACGTCGTTCCAGACCTCGACCGGCACCTCGTCGATGGTCGCGGTCTTGAAGCCCATGCCGGCATTGTTGAAGAGGAGATCGACGCGGCCGAAGGCCTTGTCGATTTCGGCGAAGAGAGCGTCGACCTCGGCCGGCCTGGTCACGTCGCAGGAGACGGCCAGCGCCTTCGCTCCGTTGCCGCCCGCAGCAGAGACGGCGGAAGCCGCCGATTCGTCCAGCACATCCTTGCGGCGGCCGACGAAGACGGTGTTCCAGCCCTCGGCCAAGAGGGCGGCGGCTGTCGCCTTGCCTATGCCGGTGCCTGCGCCGGTGACGATCGCGGTCTTGCTGTTTGCCGGTTTGGCCATTCGGTCTTCCTCCACTCTTCGGGAGGAAACACATTGCAAACACGGGGAAGGGAGGCAAGCCGGGAAACAAGAAGGGCGGCCATTGGCGACCGCCCCAGTTCGCGGATCAGCTTGGGAGGAGAAAGGCCGACCCGACTACGGGAAAGCATGCGCCCGATTGGTTAACGGAATCTTAACGCATGGAGGCCGCGCGCCAGCCCGCGATTGCGTGCCTACCAGCGGCCGCTGCCCGGACCGGGGATGGGCGGCACGGAGGCGCGGGAACCGCTGTCGGCCGTGTCGATCGGAACCGGCTCCTTGGCTGCCGCGACCGTCGCCTCGATATGGTCGACAAGCGGATCGGGAAGCTGCAGCCGGCCGGCCAGCAGGTCGAGATAGCCGCGCTCGGCGCGCGAGTTCGGCTCGATGGTGAGCCTGGAGGCGGTGTAGAGCTCGACGCGCTGCGCCTCGGTGCGGGCAAGCGCCACAAGCTGGTCGAGATCGAGCGGCTTCTCCAGTTCGTCGCGCAGGAAAGCCTCGGCCTCGGAGCCCAAGCCGGAGAGCGCCAGGCGGTCCCCGATCTTCTTTCTCTCGGTTTCGTCGATATGGCCGTCGGCCTTGGCGGCTGCGATCATGGCGCGCACCAGAGCCAGAGTGAACTCGGCCTCGCCCTGCGGCGCCCGGGACGGATCGAACTCTGTGTTGGACGGCGGCGGCAGAAGCACCGGCTCCTGCTGGCCCGCTGGGCCGGAGGAGGCGGCCGGCTGGTTGCCGTTCTGGTAGTTCTGGTAGGCCTTGTAGGCGAGGCCGGCGACGGCGGCGAGACCGCCGAGCTTCAGCGCCGAGCCCGTGACCTTGCGCCCGGCGCCGGTGCCGAGCAGAACCGCGACCAGCGCGCCTGCGGCAAGCGGATTGTCCTTGGCCAGCTGCGTCGCCTGGCCGGCCTTGTCGCGCACGGTGGACTCGGTGCCGGGAATCTTCGAGCCGAGCAGGTCGTCGAGCAGTTTCTTGGGGTCGAACATCCACGCCTCCAAAGTTTCGGTGATGGTGAGGTAGGCGCTGGCGGCGACATTACAATGACGCTGCGGCGAATTCGATTGTCCATGCGATGCGCCGCTTGGCGGGAGGCGCGTTTCCTCGTCGCCACGCCTGCTTTCGCATCTGGCCATTGGAAGATGTGGGAAGGCGGCGCATGGGGCGACGTCTTCAATTATTATTATTGACGCGCTCCCATGCGCCGCCGGCGTTTTCTCCCCTGCCGGCTCCCGGCCCATCGCTGCTTCCGGGGCTTCCGGACAACAACGTGGGCGCACAGGGCGACAGACGACCGGAGATGTCCCGCGCAACCCAGCGGACGCACTCCAGCGCCACACTTGCCTGAATGGAGGTTGTGGCCACCCGTTCCCACAAGCAAGCTGCTGGGATGGAGTATGGGGGGACTGGCGCCCCTGTTGGCCGAATGGCCGGCCGGAGCAAAAATAAATCGTATAAGTTTCTGATTCTGCTTCGAGAAAATATCGCCGAGCGCGAAAGTTCATTCACGTCATGCCGCGATGAACAGCGCGTCACCGCGGGTTCGGCGTCAACTGCCGATATGCTGACTGCCACGCGCGGCGGCGAGCTCGACCTGGCGATGGCGCTCGGCATAGCGGGCGCGGTCCTCCTCGCTGCGCTCGTCGTGGCAGCGCTCGCAGGAGATGCCCTCTGCGAATTTCGGCGACAGCCGGTCGGCCGGGATGAGCGGACGACGGCAGGCGCGACAGAGCTCGGCCTCGCCGGTCTCCAGCCCGTGCGCCACGGAGACGCGCTCGTCGAAGACGAAACATTCGCCCTGCCAGCGGCTCTCTTCGGCGGGCACCTCTTCCAGATATTTCAGGATGCCGCCCTTCAGGTGGAAGACGTCCTCGATGCCGAGCGAACGGACATAGGCGGTCGCCTTCTCGCAGCGTATGCCGCCCGTGCAGAACATGGCGACTTTCCTGCCCTCGAGCGCCTCGCGATTGCGTTCGACCCAATCGGGGAAGTCGCGGAAACTCTGGGTCTGCGGGTCGATCGCGCCGGCAAAGGTGCCGAGGCGGACCTCGTAGTCGTTGCGGGTGTCGACGACCACCGTGCCGGGATCGGAGATCAGCGCGTTCCAGTCGCCGGGATCGACATAGGCGCCGGCTCCGGTCAGCGGATCGATGTCAGCCACGCCCATGGTGACGATCTCCTTCTTCAGCCGCACCTTCATGCGGTGGAAGGGCATCTCGCCGGCCGCGCTGTATTTGACATCCAGCCCGGCAAATTCGGGCATGGCTTCGAGGTGTCCGATCAACTCCGCGATCGCCGCCTCGCTGCCGGCAACCGTGCCGTTGATGCCTTCGCGGGCAAGCAGCAGCGTGCCTTTGATGCCGCGCCCGCAGCAGAAGGCGGCGAGCGGCGCGCGCAGGCTCTCATAGTGCTCCAGCCGCACGAAGCGATAGAGCGCCGCGACGCGGAAGGGTGTTGATGAACTCATGAGCGTGGACCTACCGTCTCACCCGGCCGTTTTCAAGGCGGTCAAAAAATCGCGTGAAATTTCAATGGTCTGTCGGTTCACGGCGTGATGATTGCGCGATGACGTGGAAAAAATCCACCGTTGTCTATCAACCCCGAAAGGAGTGCGGCGAGACTACCGGTCGGATAACGGAGCGGGATTCATGTTCACCCAGACGACAGCCGACG